>JAJPXR010000191.1 GCA_021205375.1 Clostridiales bacterium
TATCTTCCTCAAACATATCGCTGATTTTATCCGCCACCATCTTCGCCAGCGCGTTGTCGTCCTGGGCGTTGTAGCCGCTCACCACGACGCTGATGCCGCCGAGGTTGGTGGTGTTCTGGTTGTTGTTGGTAGTGGTCGTTGTGCCACCGCCAGCCAGCGCCAGTTCCGGCATCTGGAGGTCCACATCAGAGAGGTTCAGCGCATCGGTCACCATGCTACTGATGGACTCCGCCACTGCTTTGGTCTCCTTCACTACACCGTCCATGCTGTCCCGGATGCCCTGAGACAGCAGCTCCATGAAGTCCGGCATATAGGTGTCGGCATCCGACAGGGGGCCTTCCTCTGGCAGAGAGAAGCCCAGGATGCTCTTGATTTTGTTGGCCACGCCAGTGACGGCGTTGGAGAGGGCGGAGATTTTGCTTTTGATGCCGTTGATGAGGTTCTGGATGATGTCCTTTCCCCAGGAGGTGGCCAGCTTCTTGATGCTGTTGAAAGCATTGCTGAAAGTGGTCTTGATGGACGACAGCTTGCTGGACACTGTGGATTTCAGGCTGTTCAGAGCGTTGGAGAAGGTGCTTTTGATGCTGCTCCAGGCAGAGGAGATAACGCTTTTTATGCTGTTGAAAATCGAACTGGTGGTGCTTTTGATGGCGTTCCACGCCGTGGAGACGCTGCTCTTGATGCTGTTTAGGATAGGTGACAGCAGCGACTTGATGGCATTCCATACGCTGGAGATGGTGGATTTGGCAGCGTTGACCGCCGTGGTTATTGCTGATGTGATTGCGTTCCACACACTGGAGAAGGTGGACTGTATCCCGTTCAGAAGCGGCGTCAGGAAGGAAACGACAGCGTTCCAGATGTTCGTGATGGTGTTTTGGATGGCGTTCATGGCCCGTTCGATGAGAATCTGTATCGCCTGAAAAATCGTCTCAAACAGGTAGCCGAAGGCAGTCACCAGCGGCTCTATGACGGTGTAGATGCTGTTCCACACTCCGGTCACAGTGTTATACACGTTCGTCCAGATGGTCGCAATCGTGGTGTAGATAGCTGTGAAAATGGTGGTGAAGAACGTGCTGATGGCTGTCCAGATGGTCGTGGCAACAGTTTGGATACTGGTCATGATGCCGGAAAAGAATGTGCTGATACCTGTCCAAATTCCCGTGAAGAATGTGCTGATGCCTGTCCACACTTCGTTCCAACTGGTGCCGAACCAGCCCAGAATGACATCCGCCACGCCCTTTATCGTCTCCAGCGCAATGGAGAACAGGCTGGTGATGCCGTCCCAGACGCCTGAAAAAATCTCTGTGACGCCCGTCCACGCCTGCTGCCAGTCGCCGGTGAAAACACCGATAAACAGGTCGAAAAGTCCTGTGATAACGTCCAGGACTGTGGATAAAATTGTGGAGATTGTTGAAAATGCGTTTTCGAATAACGGCGCGAAAAGGTTGCAGAATTCTGTCCATACGCCTTTGAGTACATCCAACACGCCGCCCACGCCCTCAAAGCTGATACCAAGGGCCTCCAGTCGCTCTTTGATACCGTCCACAAAGGAGGTTATCTTCGCCACGATGTCGTTCCAGATGGAAGTGATCTTCTCCCGAAACTCAGAGTTGGTATCCCAGAGGGTCTTGAACGCTGCCACCAGCACCGCAATAACGGCAACGATAGCGAGGATGGGCGCGGAGATGCCGGAGATGGCTGTGGCCAGCTTTCCGGCCACGCCGGTCCCGGTCTTGATGTGGTTGACCACCTTGAGGACGCTGACGCCGAGGGAGCTGAATCCCTGCATGGCCTTGCCCACTGTCGATATGGTCTTGCCTATCACAATGAGCAGAGGCCCGATCGCTGCCACCAGAAGACCGATCTTCACGATGGTTTCTTTTGTGCCCTCGTCCATGTTGTTCAGCTTATCCACAAAGCCCTGCAGCTTGCTGACGATGTTCTTGATGGCTGGCAGGAGTATCTGTCCGAAGGAGATGGCCAGCTCCTGCAGCTGGGACATGAGGACGGTCAGCTGGCCGGAGAGGTTGTCCTGCATGGTCTCCGCCATCGTCTCAGCGGCGCCGGTGCAGTCGGAAAGACCGGCGGTGTACTGCTCAAAGCTGCCTGTGGACTCGCCCAGGACAGTCATAAGCTCAGACTGCGCTGTTTTGCCAGCGACCACATAGGCCAGATTCGACTTCTGCTCGTCCGTCAGGCCAGCCCACACGTCCTGCATCCCGGTGAGGATGCTGGACAGAGACTTGACGTTGCCCTCCGAGTCGTAGACCTCCACACCGTACTCTGCCAGCATATCCCGGCAGCCGGAGGTGTTATTCCCCAGACGGGTCATAATGGAGGAAAGGGCTGTACCGGCCTCGCCGCCCTTGATGCCTGCGTCAGCCATGACCATAAGGGCTGCTGTGGTCTCGTCCAGGCCGTAGCCCAGCTGCGTGGCGGTGGCTGCGCAGTTCTTATACGCCTCGCCCAGCTGTTCTGTGCTGGTATTGCTGTTGCTCATGGCGTAGGCCATTTTATCTACCAGTGCGCCGGAGTCGGCGGCGGTCAGGCCGAAGGCCGATAAGTAGTCGGTCACGATGTCTGATGCCGTGGCAAGGTCCATCTCGGAGGCCGCAGCCAGGTTCAGGACACCGTCCAGACCATCTATCATCTCGTCCGCCGACCACCCGGCAAGACCCATGTAGGACATGGCCTCGGCAGCCTCCGTGGCGGAGAACTTGGTGGTCTCTCCGGCCTGCCGCGCCTTCTCCTCCAGACGCTCCATGTCCCCCTCCAGGTCGGTGGAGGAGGACGAGATAAGCGCCTTGACCTTGCTCATGGCAGTCTCGAAGTTGGCGGTAGTTGCGACTGCAGCTGTTCCCAGAGCCACAACAGCAGTGGTGGCACCCAGCAGCTTTTCCCCCACACCGGAGATGGTGTCGCCTACGGACTCCAGCTTTTCGCCTGCCTCGCTGACTTTGACCAGGGCGGCGTTGGACTCTGCTGCCTCATCAGCCAGCTTTTGCAGTTCCTGTTCCGTGGCGATGATCTCCCGCTGGAGCGCGTCATACTGCTCCTGAGTGATGTCGCCCTTCTGGAGCTGCTCGTTGGCCTGTTCCGCAGCGGTTTTCAGGGTGGTCAGCTTGGTCTGGGTGTCCGCAATGGCGGCAGTCAGCAGTTTCTGCTTTTGGGTCAGCAGGGTGGTGTTGGTGGGGTCCAGTTTCAGAAGTTTGTTCACGTCCTTCAGCTGGGACTGTGTGCTTTTGATTTGCGTGTTGACCGATTTCAGCGCGGTCTGCAGCTTCGTGGTATCCCCACCGATTTCCACAGTGATACCAGCTATCCTGCTTGCCATTGCGTACCACTCCTATTTCCTTCATATGGGAAGGCTATTCTATGTGTTTTTCCTTGCACTTCTATCATCTGTTTGCTAAAATAATGCAGGAGGTGTAAATGTTGAAGATTAAAAAGCAGATTAAGTTCGAAGGTCTTGGAAATCGTTTTATAACAATTGATGAACCAACTATATGTCCACTGTGTCATCATGTGATTAAACCGCAGGAGTTGAATGCACAGACCTTCAAAGATAATGAAGATCACTGGTTTCTGAGTACTTTCTATCTATGCGGAAGTTGTTATCAAACCTTTGTTGCGTTGTTTTCATGTCAAATGGGGCCAGAGAAAAGCTCAGCATACGCTGGATTACAGTATGTTGGGCCGAAAAGATATGAGCCCAAAAAGTTTGACGCTCGGATTGAGGCTTTGTCTCCTAGATTTGTTAAAATCTATAATCAAGCGTTGGAGGCGGAAACCAGTGAACTAGACGAAATTGCTGGACTAGGCTACCGTAAGGCAACGGAGTTCTTGATTAAAGACTTCTGCATCCACAGAAATCCAACTGAAAAAGATAAAATTAGGACGATGCCATTAAGTGCGTGTATTAAGTCTTACATAGATTCCCCAGATATACAAACTCTTGCCACAAGAACAGCATGGCTTGGTAATGACGAAGCTCATTATGTGAGAAAACACATAGACAAAGATGTGCAAGACATGAAAAGTTTTATCGAAGCAACGGCTTATTTTATTGGGATGTCCCTGATTGTTGAGGAAGCTGATTCCATGACAAGTGCATGATTTTAATCACTTGCAGTGAAACAATACAGCCAGTCAGTACTTCTTCATTCGGACTGCTCCTGCAGGAATCCCGTACAACAAAGGCACTGAATATAGTAAGAATTCGTTGTCTAAACCGCAAACTAACCTCAACTGTTGACTATATCCGTGCCTTTTCCTATTTGACGGCCTGTTCCATCCGCATTAGAATTTATCCATCTGTTCCTGGGTTGCCACAAGCGGATAGTCATACCCATCGTTGTGGCTTTCCGCGAACATATCATTGACCAGACCGATGGTCAGCAGGTCCAGGTCGCGGATGGAAATGCCCATCTGGACACACCGCAGAAGGAACAGCGGGGTGGTCATTTCCCGACTGCTACGGTTAAGTTTTTTTTACGCTCCACCTCGGTCCGCAGGTTATCCGCCCACAGGTTGAGAATTTCCGGCAGCGCGGTGTAGATGGAGAAGGTGCCGAACTCCTCCAGCCACTCGTCCGGTGAGTCAGGGACGCCCTTGGGGTCGGCGTGCTTTGCGAAGGTGTAGGCCACGTTCTCGAACATGGTCAGCACTTCCGGGTCCAGGCTGGAGGCATCCGCATCGCTCTCCTGAGTCACGGTGGAAAGGCCGTTCATGTCCTGGAGGATGTCCCGTCCGAACTTCATGCGGTAGATACGGGGGATGGCGGCGCTGG
>JAJPXR010000118.1:0-17212 GCA_021205375.1 Clostridiales bacterium
CTCGCCTCCCCTGAAAGGGGAGGGGGACCATGCGAAGCATGGTGGAGGGGTTTCCCCGCAACGCAGCAGAAAATACACCACCCCCCAAAAGGAGAGAAACCGATATGAAACGCTTTATATCCCTGTGCCTGGCCGCCGCCCTGTGCCTGGCGCTGGCGGGCTGCGCCAGCAGCGAGAAGCAGGAGCTGAAAGCCACTCTGGACGAGGCCAACGGCTACACCACCGTGGATTACACCATGGACGACGGCACCACCCTGGAGCAAACGGTGCTTTACGACAAAAACGGCATTGTGGTGACGGCCCTGGGCGTGAAGGGGAACGTCGATTACTGCCGCCTATGGCTCCGGCTGGAAAACAACACCAGCGACGAAGTGACCCTGTGGACCAACAGCGTCCAGGCCAACGGCTGGGAACTGGACAGTGTCCTGTGGATGGAGGTCAGCAAGAACAGCATTGGCCGGGAGTATGTGTCCTTCTACCCGGAGGACGCGGGACTGGAACTGGACAGCATCCAGACCATCACCCTGGACTGTGAGCTACAGGACGACGACTATAATACCATCGACACCTTCACCGCCACGCTGGAAACCTCCGCCTATACTGGCACGCTGCCGGACGAGGAACTGTCGGAGGATGTCCTTTATGAGGGGAACGGCGTGACCCTGACCTTCGGCGGTGTGAAGCAGGAGCGGTACAGCAGCTATGGCAAATTGCAGTTCTATGTGGAGAACACCGGCAGCAAGTCTGTCACCTTGGAAGGGGACGAGTTCCAGCTCTCCGGCGGGCAGGAACTGGAGGTTTCCCTCTACGAGACGGTCAGCGCCGGGGCGAAGAAGGCGTTTTATGTTTACATCGACCAGGACGACATCTACGACCCGCGAACAGACGCATATGAGTATTTTAATGAATATGATGGAGAGACCTTCGACTGGACGGCGTTCATGCCCTTCACAATGAAGCTGGCCGTCTACGAGGGATACAGCACCGTTTTGGACTCCGCCACCATCACCATCGCCACCAACGACGTGGAGCTGGTGGACGAGGACGAGGCCGCCGACTGGGACGAGGAGAGCTACATTGACAGCGACACCGACATCGCAATCGCGGAAGGAGAACCCGTCGAGGAAGAGGCAGCCAATGTCATGGACGACACCGACACCGCCGCCACGGAGGAGACCACAGACGCCGCCGCCGCAGAGGAAGAAACTGCCACAACAGTGACGGAGGATGTGCGAACTGCCTAAAAAAAACACCGTAGAAAAAAATCATTTTTTATTAACTGACAGTCCTTTGTATATTGAATCCCGGCTTGTGGGATGCTATACTAAGTATTATCTGGAGGACTGCCCAAAAGCCGCCGGATTCCGGCGGCCTTTTATTTGGAAACTCCGACTCAATAACTCCTGGCGTCTGAGCGGCACCTTTCGTGCAACTCTTCGTTGCGGAATCTTGAAATACACAAAGTATTCCTGCGATTCCGCGCCTCGATTTGCGCAAAATCTGCTCGCTCAATACATCCAGGGCCATTGACTCAGAGCTTCCTTGGGGAAATTTATCCTGCAACCATCTTGTCCTCCGACGGAAAGGCAGAAACCGTATGAGTTATTTTGACGAATGCGAACGATATGGCAGTCAGATCGCCCTGCTGGACGAGCAGGGAATGACCATCACCTACGAGCAGTTGGCCGAGGGCTGCGAGGCCATGGGACAGGTCATTCAATCCCGGAGCCTGGTGTTCCACCTGTGCGAAAACGTGGCGGGGTCCGCCGCGGAGTATGTGGGCTTCCTGCACAACCGGGTGGTCCCACTGATGCTGGACGCGAAAATCGACGGCGGGCTGCTGGCCCACCTGCTGGAGGTCTACCGGCCCCGGTATATCTCCGTCCCCGACCACATGGCGGGCCAGTACCAGGACAAGCCCCTGCTGTGGAAGCACTGGGGTTATTCCCTGTTCCGGCTGGAGGAGGAGCAGGTCTACCCCCTCCACGACGACCTGGCCCTGCTGCTGACCACCTCCGGTTCCACCGGCAGCCCCAAGCTGGTGCGCCAGAGCTACACCAACACCGAATCCAACGCGGAGGCTATCGCGGAATATCTGGAGCTGGACGCCACCGAGCGGCCCGTCACCACCCTCCCCATGAACTACACCTATGGCCTCTCCATCATCAACAGCCACCTGCTGGTGGGGGCCACCATCCTGCTGACCACCAAGAGCATCATGAGCCGGGACTTCTGGATGTTCATGCGGGAGCAGAAGGCCACCAGCTTCGGCGGCGTGCCCTTCACCTATGAGATGCTCAAGCGGGTGCGGTTCTTCCGCATGAAGCTGCCCGACCTGCGCACCTTCACCCAGGCCGGCGGCAAGCTGGCCCCGGAGCTGCACAAGGAGTTCGCGGAGTACGCCCAGCAGAACGGCAAGCACTTCGTGGTCATGTACGGCCAGACCGAGGCCACCGCCCGGATGTCCTACCTGCCCTACGAAAAGAGCCTGGAGAAATACGGCTCCATCGGCATCGCCATCCCCGGCGGACGGCTGGAGCTGATCGACGTGAACGGCGAGCCAATCACCCAGCCCGACGTGGTGGGTGAGCTGATGTACCACGGCCCCAACGTGACCCTGGGCTACGCCGAGCAGGGCGAGGACCTGGCCAAGGGCGATGAGCGGGGCGGCGTGCTGGTCACCGGCGACATGGCCAAGATGGACGAGGACGGCTACTTCTTCGTGGTGGGCCGCAAGAAGCGGTTCCTGAAGTTGTTTGGCAACCGGGTGAACCTGGACGAGATCGACCGGATGGTGAAGCAGCGCTACCCCGACCTGGACTGTGCCAGCACCGGCACCGACCAGCAGTTGAAGATCTACCTGACCGACGAGAGCAAGCTGGACGAGGTGAAAAAGTTCCTGTCCACCACCACCCACCTGAACCCCTCCGCCTTTGCCGCGTATTATATCCCGGAGATCCCGAAAAACGAGTCCGGCAAGACCCTGTACAAGGAATTGCCCTGAACCCCGTGACCTTTTGACAGCGCCGCGCCCGTCGAACCACGGCGCTGTCACGAAACATAACACCAACTCATCACAACACCACAAGGAGGAATCCCCCATGAAAGAACTGCTGGAAATCCTGAACGACCTGCGCCCCGACGTGGACTTCACCACCGCGGAGGGCATCGTCTCCGAGCACATCATCGACTCCATCGACATCTCCTCGATGATCGCGGAGATCGAGGACACCTTCGGCATCGAGATCGACATGGAGTACATGACCAACGAGAATTTCGACACCGTCGAGGCCATGTGGGCCATGATCCAGGAGCTGCAAGACTGAGTTTTTGCCCCTGGAACGCACAGAATAACATAAAATGACCCATGCGGGTGTGCGATTTTGCACCCGTATGGGTCACTTTGAGATAATGAGGAAATGTGAAATTTCCTACACATTCGTGTATGAAAGAGGTAAGGGAAGCTCCGGTTCATGTCCCTGACGCCAGGAACGAGCAAAGCGGAGATTCCCCAAAAAAGGAGAGAAACAGATGTCGATTACGTCCCTCAGCTTTATGCTGTTTTTGTTCCTCTGCGTGGTCCTGTTCTACCTCTGCCCGGTGAAACACCGGTGGGTGGTATTGCTGGTGGCCAGCGTGGTATTCTACGCCATTTATGGGCTGGAATATTTGCCCTTCATCTGTTTCACCACCGTCACCGTCTGGTGGGCAGGCCGGAGGATGGGCAAGCTCTACGAGCAGCAGGATGAAGTACTCAAAACCCTGCGAGATCGGACGAAAAAGAAGGAAGTCAAGGCCCTCTACAAAAAAGAGTGCAAACGGACGCTGGTGCTGGTCATGGTGCTGAACATCGCCCTGTTGTGCGCCGTCAAGTTTTTGAAGTATTTCGTCCCAGCCATCAACCGGGTCCTGGACTGGAGCGGCCTGTTCCAGGGCGAGTTCACCGCCGCCATGATCATTGTCCCCCTGGGCGTGTCCTATTATACCTTCTCCACGGTGGGGTATCTGCTGGACGTGTACTGGAAACGGTACAGCTACGAGCCAAACCTGGCCCGGTTTGCCCTCTACGCCATTTACTTCCCCCACATCGTGCAAGGCCCCATCTCCCGCTACAACACCCTGGGACAGGAACTGAAAAAGGAGCTGCGCTGGGACACCGACCGGGTGTGCAAGGGCGTTCAGCTCATGGCCTGGGGCTTCTTCAAGAAGCTGGTCATCGCAGACTGGCTGAACGTGTTCGTGGAGGCGGTCTACGCCGAGACCAGCGTCGCCGGGCTGGTGTATGTGGTAGCCATTCTCTTTGACGCGATTCAAATCTACACCGACTTCACCGGCTACATGGACATCGTCTCCGGCGCGTCGGAGATCTTCGGCGTCAAGCTGGAGCAGAACTTCAATCACCCCTTCTTCTCCAAAAACGTGCCGGAGTTCTGGCGGCGCTGGCATATGACCATGGGCGGCTGGTTCCGGGACTATGTCTACAAGCCCGTCACGGTCTCCGGCTGGATGAAGAACCTGAACAAGGTCACCAAGGGCCGTCTGCCCGATACGGTCCGGCGGTACATCATCACCGCCATCCCCATCCTCATCACCTGGTTCCTGACCGGCCTGTGGCACGGCACCGGCAAGACCTATGTGGCCTGGGGCATCTACTATGGCGTGCTCATCACCCTGTCCACCATCTGTACGCCGGGATTGCAGTCTCTGGGGCGGAAGCTGCACATCAACATGGACGCCCCCAGCTTCGACGTGTACCGGATGGTGCGGATGTTCTGCCTGTTCTGCGGCGGCCGTCTGCTGACGCGGCCGGGCAGTCTGCACATGTCTTTCCAGGTGGTCAAAACCATCCTCGGCAGCTTCCAGCCCTGGACGCTGTGGGACGGCACCCTGACCACTTACGGGCTGAGCATTCCCCAGATGGTCGTGGAGCTGGCCTGTATCGCCCTGCTGTGGTGGGTCAGTTACCATGAAGAGCACAAGGGTTCGGTGCGGGACGCCCTGGCGGAGCAAAATCTGGTGTTCCGGTGGGCGCTGCTGTATGGCCTGGTGTTCGCCATCATCATCTTCGGCTGCTACGGGCCGGGGTATGACGCGGCCTCCTTCATCTACGCGGCTTATTGAGGAAACGGCTCATGAAGTGGAAAAATGCAGTTAAAGTTGGCCTCAAAGCGGTGGCTTTCCTGGCGATTTTGGCGGCGCTGTTTCTGGCGGCGTCCCAGTTGCTGCGCACCAAATGGGTGACACAGAACCAGGAGGAGTATATTTACGGCAACCTCTATGACCTGAACGAGGACAGCCTGGATGTGCTGATTTTGGGCAACAGCCAGGCGGTCTACGGCTTCTCCCCGGTGGAGATGTACGACCGCGCAGGCATTTCCGCCTATACCCTGGGCGGCTCCTCCGCCGCGCTGATGAGCAACTACTATTGGATGCTGGAGGCGTGCAAAACCCAGGACCCCTCGCTGGTCATCCTGGATGTCAGCGGCCTGCTGGAGCCGTTCCGGGAAAATTATGAGCGAAAACGCATTGATGTGATGCGCTTTTCCATGACCAAGGTGCAGAACATCCTGGCTATGGACGGCCTGGCGGAGGACTCACTGCTGAGCTATTTCATCCCCATGCTGAAATACCACACCCGCTGGAGCGAGTTGGAGGGGACGGATTTCGGTTATGGTGTGAACAGCGACCTGACCTACCGGGGGCAGGACCTGGAGGACTACTGTAAAAATACCCTGAACTACAAGAAGCTCATCATTGACAACGACGACCCCGAGGAGGGGCTTCGGGAGATGTACGACTACCAGTTGGAGTATTTCGACAAAATCTACACCTACTGCCAGGAAAACGACATGGAGTTGCTGCTGGTCAAAACCCCGAAGTACAGTTGGATCGGCAGCGACGCTGCCCAGGTGCAGGCTCTGGCGGACGAATATGGGCTGACCTACATCGACTTCAACTGGGAAGAGATGCTGAACGCCATCGGCTACGACATCAAGACCGACATGAAAGACGCAGACCACCTGAACGTCAAGGGTGCGGACAAGCTCAGCGACTGGCTGTGCGACTATTTGAAGGAAAACTATGACCTGCCCGACCGGCGGGAGGATGAGACGTTTGACCTGCAAATCAACCGGGAGCTGTATGAGACGGAGCACACCGACGCTTACCTCTGCTCCACCACCGACCCGGTGGAGTGGCTGACCCTGCTGAAAGAGCACACCTCCTGCGACATCTTCCTGTCCACCTACGGAGACGTGGCGGGGCTGGTGGACGACGAGACTGCGGCGCTGCTGGCAGACTTGGGGCTGGAGACCGACCTGAACGCACTGGAAGCGGGCTACGGCTTCGTGGCCTGGCTGACCAACGACGGGACCTCTGTGGAGGAGGCCACTGACAGCGGCTATGTGCGCATCGAGGGGACGCTGGACAACGGCATCGCTTACCAGGTGGTCAGTCGGAACCAGACGGACAACAAGCAGTCTAAACAGCTCATCAACGGCGAGGACCAGAGCGTCAACACCCAGGGCCTGAACATCACCGTTTACGACCAGGAACAGGACCTGGTCATCGAGACGGTGTGCATCGACCTGGAGACCGGCGAAATGACCTGTGTCACCCGGGCGGATTCCTGAGAACTGCCGATGTTTCCAAAACGCGAAACAGGCGGCTCCAGGGGAAAAGCGTGCTATACTGGGTGCTGTGAAAAGGCAGTTCCACCATGGCACGATGAGGGAGGCAATATGAGCAAAAAACTTACCCTGAAAACGGTGATTAAAGCGGTGGCGTTTCTGGTCGTTTTCGCCCTGTTGTTCCACTTGGCCACAGAGTTGCTGCGCTCCAAGTGGACGAGTGACAACCAGGAACGGTATGTGCTGGGGAATTTTTACGAGCTGGACGAGGACAGCGTGGACGTGCTGTTTCTGGGCAGCAGCCAGATCATCTACGGCGTGGACCCGGTGGAGCTGTATGACTACGCCGGTATTTCCGCCTACTGCCTGGGCGGTTCCTCTGCCACGCTGATGAGCAGCTATTATTGGCTCATCGAGGCGGAAAAGACCCAAAGCCCCTCGGTGATCATGCTGGAGACCAGCTCCCTGTTTGAGGAGGTCAAAGAGCACCAGGAACGCAAGAAAGTGGACGAGATGAAGTTCTCTCTGAACAAGCTGCAGTTTATCCGCGACCTGACCGGACTGGACGGCATCAGTGAATCCTTCCTCAGCTACCTGATTCCCATCGTCAAATACCACGTCCGCTGGTCGGAGCTGACGGCGAAGGACTTTGGCATGTGGATGGACTCCGACGTGGCCTACCGTGGATTTGACATCGTTGACCAGTGCAAAAAGGGCCTGGACTATGACCGGATGATCATCGACAACGACGACCCGGATGGGAACCAGCGGGAGCTGTACGACTACCAACTGGAGTATCTGGTGAAAATCGTGGACTACTGCCAGGAGAACGACATCGAGCTGGTACTGTTCAAAACACCGAAATTCAGTTGGGTCGGCAGCGATTCCGCCCAGGTGCAGGCCTTGGCGGACCAGTACGGGCTGACCTACCTGGACTACAACTGGGAGGAACTGCTGACCTCTTTCGATTACAACATTGAGACGGACATGAAGGACTACGACCACCTGAGTACATTGGGCGCGGACAAGTTCAGCGACTGCCTGGCGGATTACCTGACCGCCAACTACGACCTGCCGGACCGGCGGGAGGACGAAGATTTCGACCTGCAAATCAACCGGGACACCTACAACCAGGAGCATACGGACGCCGCCCTGGTCACCACCACCGACGCGGTGGAGTGGCTGACCCTGTTGACGCAGCATACCACCTGCGATGTTTTCATCGCCACCAACGGGGACGTGGGCGGTCTGGTTTCCGATGAAATTGCCGACCTGCTGGCCGAGCTGGGGCTGGAGACCGACCTGAATACCCTGTCCTCCGGCGACTGTCTCGTGGCCTGGCTGACCAGCGACGGGACCTCAGTGGAAGAGGTGGCTCAGGCGGAAAAGGCCGAGATCAGCGGCACCCTGGGCAACGGTGTCAGCTACAGCGTCACCAGCAAGAACCAGGGGGAGACCGTTTCGGCGGAGATAACCCTCAACGACACGGCTGGCAGCCTGAACGGGGCCGGGCTGAACATTGTCGTTTACAGCGAGAGCCGGTGGCTGGGCATTGAGACGGTCTGCATCAACCTGGAGACCGGCGAAATGACCTGTATGACCAATTCCGGTTGAGAACCGGCGAGACGAATCGGAATATAGAAGAAATCCAAGCGCTGCGCCTGTCGGTGCAGCGCTTTTTTCTGTCCGGAAGGAAAACTGCACAAAGCGGCGCGAAATTTCCCTTTCAGATGTGGCGCTATTGCAGATGAGCGATTTCATCCTCGTTTAAGGTTGGACGCGTATACTACGTATAGCAGTGGGAGAACCCTGTCCCCACCAAGTTGACCAACCGATTCTTTATCAACGAGGTATATTTTATGAAAAAAATTCTCAGCCTGGTGCTGGCTCTGGCCATGGCGCTGAGCCTGACGGCCTGCGGCAGCACAACGTCCACCACCGACACTGACAGCGAAGATACCAGCGCCGCCGGGGAAACGGACGCTTCCACCACCTACACCGGCACCGTCATCGCCTTGACGCTGGAAAGCATCACCATCACCACCGACGACGAAGAAGAAGTGGAAATTCCCTACTCCGAGGACACCACCTTCACCCGCGAGGGCGGCATGGGCGGCGGTAATATGACCGGCGGCGGCTCCGCCCCGGACGGGGAGGCTCCCGACGGTGACGGTGAAAGTGCCGACAGCGACAGCACGACCTCTGACGATGGCACCGAAGCCAATACTGCCACTGGAAACGGCAACACCGTCCTCTCCGAGACTTCCGCCGAAGTGAGTGACGACGACAGCGCGGACGACGCTGCCGCCGAGGGCGGCGAGGTCCCCGACGACCTGCCCGACGGCGCAGGTGGGGAAATCCCTTCCGGTGACGGCGGGGAAGCACCTTCCGGCGACAGCGGTTCCATGCCCTCCGACATGGGCGGCGGCATGAGTGAGACGCTGACCTATCAGGACCTGTCCCTGGGGGACACCGTGACCATCGTGGTGGGTTCTGACGGCGTGGCGGAGAGCGTCACCATCTCCTCCGGCGATACCGACACCGCAGGCGGTAACATGGGCGGCGACAGCAGCCAGTCCTCCGGCGTGGACGACTACGACGCCGCCAACGAGTACACCGAGGACACCAGCGTCTCCGACACCGAGCTGACCAGCACCGGCACCGACGAAAACGCCGTGTTGGTGGCCACCGAGGGCATCACCGTGGACTTGGACAACGTGACCATCACCCGCACCTCCGACGACAGCACCGGCGGCGACAACTCCAGCTTCTATGGCGTGGGAGCTGCTGCGCTGGCGGCTCTGGGGACGCTGACCATTGAGGACAGCATCATCACCACCAACGCGGCGGGTGGCGCAGGCGTGTTCGCCTATGGCGACGGCGTGGTCTACGTCTCCGACACCACCATCACCACCCAGCAGGACACCTCCGGTGGCATCCACGTGGCCGGGGGCGGCACCCTCTACGCCTGGGACCTGACTGTGGAGACCTCCGGTGAGTCCTCCGCCGCTATCCGCTCTGACCGGGGCAGCGGCACCATGGTGGTAGACGGCGGCAGCTACACCTCCAACGGCACCGGCTCCCCCGCCGTGTACAGCACGGCGGACATCACCGTCAACGACGCCACCCTGACCGCCACCGGCTCCGAGGCCATCTGCATCGAGGGCCTGAACACCATCCGGCTGTTCGACTGCGGCCTGTCCGGAGCCATGGCCGATTCCGACCAGAACGACTGCACCTGGAACGTCATTCTCTACCAGAGCATGTCCGGCGACTCCGAGGAGGGCAACAGCACCTTTGAGATGGTGGGCGGCAGTCTGACCGCCGCCAATGGCGGGATGTTCTACACCACCAACACCGAGTCCACCTTCATTATCTCTGATGTGGATATCACCTACGCGGACGACAGCGACTTCCTGCTGAAATGCACCGGCAACAGCAACGCCAGAGGGTGGGGCTCCACCGGCTCCAACGGCGCGGACTGTAATTTCACCGCCATCGACCAGGTCCTGGAGGGCGACGTGATTTGGGACACCATCAGCCAACTGGACTTCTACCTGACCGAGGGCAGCACCCTGACCGGTGCGGTAGTGGACGATGAATCCAACGCCGGGGACGGCGGCAGCGGTTACGCTAACCTGTATATCGACTCCACCAGCACCTGGGTCGTCACCGGCGACAGCGTGCTGACCGACCTCCAGTGCGCGGGCACCATCGTGGACGAGAACGGCGACACCGTCTCCATCGTGGGCAGCGATGGCACCGTCTACGTGGAAGGCGCCAGCGCCTACACCGTCACCGTGGAGAGTTACTCCGACAGCGCGGACGTCTCCGGCGCGTCCTCTGTGGACGCCTGGGAGGATTTCCAGGTGGCGGAACCGTGAGGAATTTGCAATTAGCAATGTGCAATGAGCTGGTTTTTCGCTGTGTGATTATCCTTTTTGGTCAGCTATAGCCAGAAACCCCTCCGTCACGGCTTACGCCGTGCCACCTCCCCTTTCAGGGCAGGGAGCGAAGCGGAAGTGCCGCTTGACGGCGGAGGCAAGAGGGGTGGCTCATTATCGAAAATGGGGTTTCGCGGCAAACTTGTTCAAAGTTGATACGAAGGAATAATTACTAACACTACTTCAAATAGGCCCCAAGCCGAAAGGCTATCTATAGACCGCCCGAACCAGAGGGATTTGGTTTGGGCGGTCGCCTTTTCGGGACAAAAGGTTCAGCAGACGCAAAACAAAAAGCCCCCAGCCGGGGACTTGACAGAACGTCCGCTGAGGGGCTATAATAAGCATAGGAACAGGCGCTGTCCGACAACGGTTAGCCCTGATTAGAAACTGTTTCTGTTATTCTTCGAAACCGTCACTTGGCAGAGTGGCGGTTTCTGCGTTTTACGATGATCGTAACCGTATAGGCCCCGATATGTAACGTAATTCGCATGATATCACCCCCTTTTTTTGGGAGTGACTAACCGCCGCCGTATAAATGGACAGCGCCCTAACTCCAGATGGAGCTATGCACAGAATACCACTGGCGAACTTTTCTTGCTTTTATCGCAGGAAGGCAGTATAATGGACGGGTGACAGAGCCAATTCTGCCCACCCGCCCATTTTTGTGGAAATTTGGCATTGTTTGGCGGAGCTGGGGCCTTGCGGCCTTGTCCGGTACGCGGTATAATACTATCGGCTGATGGGCGCAGTGAAGGCCGTCAGACCAGTGTTGATTACGACTTCTTCTTGAAGGGGACCGTTGTATCGGCCCCTTTTCAAAGCGATGGAGGCAACGAGTTTGGACGAACAGAAAGAAAAACACCAGCCCAAACGGGCTAAAGGCGTCACCCTGGGTTTGGGGACACGGGGCAAGCTGATCCTTGCCGCCGTGGTGCTGGTCCTGCTGTTGGGCGGGTACACCGCTCTGTGCGCCGCGGTGAACACGGCGCAGGTCCTCCCCAAAACAGTGGTGAACGGCGTAGCCCTGGGCGGCATGAACCAGGAGGAGGCCACCGCCGCGCTGGAGGCGGATTTTGAGGCCCGGTACAGCGACAGTCAGCTCACCGTGACCGCCAACGGCGAGAACTACACCGTGGCCGTGGGGGAGTCCCTGACCATGGACATCGAGACGGCGGTGCAGGACGCATTGACCCAGCGAGCTTTTTTCACCCGAGGAGCCTATCTGGTGCGGGCGTATCTCTTCGGCACCCAGTGGACGGTGCTGCCCACCGTGGGGGACAGCGAAGCCCTGGCCCAGGCGGTGGAGGACAGCGGCCTGTTGGACATCAACACCACCGTACAGACCAGCTATGAGGTGAAGGACGGTCAACTGGTGTTCACCATGGGCACCACCGGCAACAGCGTGGACGAGGACGGGCTGCTGGAGCAGCTCACAACCGCCATCGAAGCGGGGGACTACGAAAGCGCCATTAACTGCCCCATGGTCATCGGGACGGTGGAAGCGGTGGACGTGGACGCGGTCTATGAGGAGCTTTACGTGGAGGCCGCCAACGCCACCCTGGACCCGGAGAACGACTATTCTATCGTGGAATCCGTCACCGGCGTCAGCTTTGACAAGGACGCGGTGCAGACCGCCCTGGACGCGGCGGCAGAGGGCGAGACCGTGGCCATCGACCTGGATTACGAGGAGCCAGAGGTCACCACCCAAAAGCTGGAGGATGGCCTGTTCGCCAACTACCTGGGGACCTACACCACCAAGGTCAGCGGCACCACCAACCGTATCTCCAACGTGAAGCTGGCGGCGGAGAAGGTCAGCGGGACGATTTTGCTCAGCGGCGAGGTGTTCTCCTACAACGACACCGTGGGGGAGCGGACAGCAGCCAACGGCTTTAAGGAGGCCGCTGCCTACCTGAACGGCGACACCGTCCAGGAGCTGGGCGGCGGCATCTGCCAGGTGTCCTCCACCCTATACGCCGCCTGCCTGTATTCTAACCTGGAGATCGTCCAGCGGCAGAACCACACCTATGCCTCCAGCTACATCGACCTGGGGCTGGACGCCACCGTCTCCTGGGGCGGGCCGGATTATCAGTTCTGCAACAACACGGTTTATCCCATCAAAATCGTGGCGGATTACGCCGACGGCTACCTGACTGTCACTATTCTGGGCACCAAGACCAACGACAACTATGTGAAGATGGTCAGCGAGACGCTGGATACCACCTACTACGGCACCATCACCAAGGAGGACTCCAGCCAGTACGAGGGAGAGTCCACCGTCACCCAAAAGGGCGAGAACGGCTATAAGGTGCAGACCTACCGCCAGGTGTACGACGGCGACGGCAACCTGATCTCCGAGACGGAGGAGGCGTACAGCGTCTACTCCAAGCACGATGAGATCGTCTACGTGGGGACTAAGAAGAAGGAGACGACTACCACGACCACTGACAACTCCACGACCACAAAGAGCGACAGTACGTCAGGTGACAGCACGTCCACAGGTACGTCAAATAGCGACAGCACAACGACCACCACCGACGACACGACCACCACCACGACGACCACTACCAACTGACCGCGCGAGACAGAACAAACGGCTCCGGCGTTTTGCCGGGGCCGTAACTATACGGGGAAGTTTGTGGGGGAACCCCTCCGCCACCGCCTGAAGGCGGCGGCCCTCCTCCCCTTTTGCGACTCGCATGGCCCAAAAGGGCCATAGCTCCCTGCATTTGCGCGAAAGAGGAATTAGCCATTCGGCCCGCGCTTCACAGGGGAGGCAAGAGGGGCAGTCGGTGAAGGAATGGCTGTTCTTCGGGGAAAAGTAAAACTATTTTGGGTACAATTACTGGTAAAACGTCCATTATCAATTCGTAAACAACAGGAGAAAAACAATGTTTCAGGGATTCACAGACGAGACCATCTCTTTTATGTGGGGCATCCGGTTCAACAACCGGCGGGACTGGTTTTTGGAGCACAAGCCAATCTACGAGCGGGAACTGTACCAGCCCATGAAGGAACTGGCGGCAGACGTGCAGGAGCGTCTGCTGGAGGGACACAAAAATCTGGAGCTGAACGTCAAGGTGACGCGCATTTACCGGGACGCCCGGCGGGTGAAGTACGGCGGGCTGTACAAGGACCACCTGTGGTTCACCCTGCGGCCCCCGGTGGAGAACTGGACGTGCTTCCCCTGCTTTTACTTCGAGGCCCGGCCGGAGGGCTACGGCTACGGCATGGGCTACTGGCGGGTCACACCCACCATGATGGAGCAGTACCGGCGGCGCATCCTGCGGGAGCCGGAAAAGCTGGAGAAGCTGGCCCGGCGGCTGAACCGCCAGAAGGTGTTCGCCCTGGAAGGGGCCGAGTACAAGCGCAGCAAGGGGGAGGTCTCCCCCCTGTTGCAGCCCTGGTTCAACCGGAAAAACGTGGGACTCCACGCGGAGAAGGAGTACGAGGAAAACAGTCCCTTCTTCGGCCCGGAGCTAGTGGACGAGGTGGCCCAGGGGTTCGAGTGGCTGGTGCCCTATTATGAGTATTTTAAGGCGCTGGAGCTGGAACCGCCCATCGAATGAATTAGCAATTTGCAATTAGCAATTTGCAATGGCGTGAAAGGGGTGCGAACATGGGAAAAACAGCGGTCATTCTGGTGCTGGGGGTCATTCTGCTGATTCTCGCCGGAATGAATTTTAGCGGCAGCATTTCCTCCATACACTGGTACCACCGCCAGAAGGTGACAGCCGATGACGCGCCCAAATACGGCAGGGCGATGGGAATCGGCACCGGCATTATCGGTCTGTGCGCCATCGTGACAGCGGCGCTGGAAGCTGTGACGGACTGGAACCTTGACGCGGTCATCATCGGCGGCTGCGTGGTGGGCCTTGGCGTGATGCTGTACGCGCAGGTGAAATACAACCACGGGCTGTTTTAGCAATTTGCGAGACTGTCCCTTTGCATCAGGCTTGTTGGTTATTTCGAAGTGCCTCTTACCAAACGCTCACTTTCCTCCGAACAGGACTTGACGCGGCCCCACCCCAATGTGCTACACTATAAAAAGGAACAAGCGCGCAACCCACACTATGGCTGAATACGCAAAAGGAGAATATGTGATGAAAAAATTAGGCTTCGGCGCCATGCGCCTCCCCCTGACCGATACCGCCGACCAGACGGCGGTGGACATGGAGCAGGTCTGCCAGATGGTGGACTCTTTCCTGGAGCAGGGCTTTACGTATTTTGACACCGCCTATATGTACCACAACTACGCCAGCGAGAGAGTGCTCCGCAAGGCGTTGGTGGAGCGGCACCCCAGGGACAGCTACACCATCGCCACCAAGCTGCCCACCATGATGCTGAAGGAGCCGGAGGACCAGCCCCGCATTTTCAACGAGCAGATGGAAAAGCTGGGGGTAGACTACTTCGACTACTATCTGCTCCACTGTCTGAATCAGGAGAACTACGCCACCGCCCAGCGGCTGGACAGCTTTGGGTTCCAGTCCCAGATGAAAAAAGAGGGCAAGATCCGCAAAATGGGCTTTTCCTTCCACGACAGCCCGGAGCTTCTGGACCAGATCCTCACCGAGCACCCGGAGGTGGAGTTCGTTCAGCTCCAGCTCAACTATCTGGACTGGGACAGCGTCTCCGTTCAGTCCCGGCGGTGCCAGGAGGTCTGTGTACGCCACGGCAAGCCCATCGTGGTCATGGAGCCGGTGAAGGGCGGCACTCTGGCGAAAGTCCCCGCTGCGGCGGAGGCCCTGATGAAGGCCGCAGAGCCGGACATGAGCGTGGCTTCCTGGGCGGTGCGCTACGCCGCCAGCCAAGAGAACGTGTTTATGGTGCTCTCCGGCATGTCCGACCTGGGCCAGATGCAGGACAACACCAGTTATATGAGAGACTTCCAGCCCCTGACCGCCGAGGAAACCGCCATGCTCCGCCAGGTGGTTAAAATCATCCAAGAGGACATGCAGGTGCCCTGCACCGCCTGCCGCTACTGCACAGAGGGCTGCCCCAAGCAAATTGCCATCCCCGACTACTTCGCCCTCTACAACCAGAGCCTCCGGGAGGGCCGTCCCAGCGACGACACCCTGGCCCAGTACCGCAGCTTCCAGCAGGAGCAGGGCAAGGGCAAGGCGTCGGACTGCATCGCCTGCCGCCAGTGTGAGCGGCACTGCCCCCAGCACATCCACATCGTGGACCAGCTCAAGGCCGTGGCGAAGCAGTTGGAGGGGTAAATCCACTATGGGAAAAACGCTCTATCTGGACTGTTCCACCGGCATCAGCGGCGACATGACCGTGGCCGCCCTGCTGGACCTGGGCGCGGATGTGGCGGTGCTGCACAAGGCCCTGAACAGTCTGCCGTTGACGGGCTATCAACTGCGCATCAGCCGGGTGAAAAAATCCGGCCTGGACGCCTGTGACTTCGCCGTGCTGCTGGACGAGGCCCACGAGAACCACGACCACGATATGGAATACCTCTACGGTCACGGGGAACACTCCCATGAACACCCCCACGACCACGGAGAACCTCATCACCACGACCACCCCCACCGGAACCTGCCTGAGATTTTGCACATCATCCGCCACGGGGACCTGACGCCCCGTGCCAGGGAATTGGCGGAACGCATCTTCACCATCCTGGCCCAGGCCGAGGCCAAGGCCCACGGCGTGCCGATAGAAGAAGTTCACTTTCACGAGGTGGGCGCAGTGGACTCCATTGTGGACATCGTGGCGGCGGCGGTCTGCTTCGACGATTTGGACATCGAGCGGGTCATCCTGCCCCGCCTGAACGAAGGGCGGGGGTTTGTCCGCTGCCAGCACGGGGTCATCCCTGTGCCGGTGCCGGCGACGCTGGCCATCGTCCAGGCCCACGGCCTGCCCCTCCACATTGGGGACACGGAAGGGGAGCTTGTCACCCCTACCGGTGCAGCCATTGCCGCCGCCGTTGCCACGGAGTTCCGCCTGCCCGACCGGTTCCAGGTGGAGAAAACCGGCATTGGCGCGGGAAAACGGGCCTATGAGCGGCCCAGCCTGCTCCGGGCCATGCTCATCAGCGAGGACGTCCACCAGGAGACGGTGTGGAAGCTGGAGACCAACGTGGACGACTGCACCGGCGAGGCTCTGGGCTATGCCATGGAGCGGCTGCAAGCCGCAGGAGCCAGGGAAGTCCACTTCTTCCCGGTGTACATGAAAAAAAACCGCCCAGCCTATCAGTTGGACGTGCTGTGTGACGAGGGGGACATCTCCACTCTGGAGGGTATCCTCTTCGCGGAGACCACCACCATCGGCATCCGCCGGATGAAGATGGAGCGGACCGTCCTCCCCAGGGAGAACCGGACTGTCTCCACCCCATTGGGCGAGGCCCAGGTGAAAGTCTGCACCCTGCCCGACGGCACCCGGCGGGCCTACCCGGAGTATGACAGCGTGGCGGCTCTCTGCCGCCAGACCGGGCGGGCTTACCCGGAGGTGTATCAGATGGTGCAGAATAGCGCCAAGATGGACCGGTAGACCGCAGTTTGACCACTCTTTTATGCTACTACAAGGCAAACCCCTCCGTCGCGGCGATGAGCCCGCCACCCCCCCCAGGAAGGGCGGCGAGGGGGGGCGGGGATGAGTATTTGGTTTAGAGTTTTTTTAAAAATAAAGAAAGTATTT
>JAJPXR010000118.1:17222-24826 GCA_021205375.1 Clostridiales bacterium
ATTACCCCTGTGCTTTCATGGTGTTTTCTCCTTAGTTTGTGGGTTTGATGCGCTTTCGATTCAGGGTTAGCAATAACACTACAAGGCAAACCCCTCCGTCGCGGCTTACGCCGCGCCACCTCCCCTTT
This sequence comes from Clostridiales bacterium, assembly GCA_021205375.1. Lineage (GTDB taxonomy): Bacteria > Bacillota > Clostridia > Oscillospirales > Oscillospiraceae > Onthomonas. The sequence goes on from JAJPXR010000118.1 coordinate 17,351, forward strand.
CAGGGGAGGCAAGGGGGAGAGTGCTTGCTTTTTGCTTTTCGTTTTTTCTCAAACAGAGTGAATTTAGGAACGAAATTAATCCAATTAGGAAAACTATCCCCTCAACAAACACCCTTCCGCAACCGACCACCCCTCTCGTCTCCGCCGTCAAGCGGCACTTCCGCTTCGCTCCCTGCCCTGAAAGGGGAGGAGGGCCGCCGCCTTTAGGCGGTGGCGGAGGGGTTTCTATCACAAAAAAGCGCCTGCCCCGTTTTCAGGGACAGGCGCTGAAATTTTTGTGTGGAACGGTGGGTTCCTGATTACTTGATCATAGAGGCGACTTCGTCGGCGAAGTTCTCCTCTTTCTTCTCGATGCCCTCGCCGGTGACGAAGCGGGTGAACTTGACGACCTGGATCTTGCCGCCCAACTGCTTGGCGACGGCCTTGACGTGCTGCTCCACGGTGGTCTTGTTCTCCTTGACGTACTGCTGGTTCAGCAGGCAGACCTCGGCGTAGAAGTTGTTCATACGGCCCTTGACCTTGTTCTCGGCGATCATCTTGCGCTTGGCTTCGGGGATCTTGGTGTTGTCCTTGCCCTCTTCGATGGCCTTGGCCAACTGGACGGCCTTCTCCTTCTCCACTTCCTCGGCGGGGATCTCGTCGGAGGAGACGTAGGAGGGGCTCATAGCGGCGATCTGCATGGCCAAGTCCTTGCCCAGCTCAGCGACAGCGGCGGTGTCCTCGATGCCCTCGGCCTTCAGGTTGACCAGCACGCCGATCTTGCCGCCCATGTGGACATAGGCCACGTTGACGCCATCGGCGTCATAACGGACGAAGCGGCGGATCTGGATGTTCTCGCCGATGGAGAGGACACGGTCAGCGGTGACGGCGTCCACGGAGCGGTCCTCGCCGGGATAGTTGGCGGCTTTCAGGGCCTCCACGTCGGCGGGGTTCTCAGCAGCCACGACGGTAGCCACATCGTCCACAAAAGCCTGGAAGGTGGCGTTCTTGGAGACAAAGTCGGTCTGGGAGTTGACCTCGATGATGACGCCCACGCCGTCGATGACATACGCCTTGGAAACGCCCTCAGAGGCGACCTTGGAAGCCTTCTTGGCCTGAGCAGCCAGGCCCTTTTCCCGCAGCCAGTCAACGGCCTTGTCCATGTCGCCGTCGCAGGCGACCAGGGCCTCTTTGCACTTCATCATGCCCACGCCGGTCATTTCCCGGAGCTCTTTTACAGTCTTAGCGGAAATTGCCATTGTTATAACCTCCTGTATCGGTTCCTAAGATGCCCGCCCGTTTCAGGCGGGCATGGAAATTGCTACCTCTATTAAGCCTCGACGGTCTCTTCGCCCTGCTTGCCCTCGATGATGGCGTTGGCCATGATGCCGGAGATCAGGCGAATGGCGCGGATGGCGTCGTCGTTGCCGGGGATGACATAATCGACCTCGTCGGGATCGCAGTTGGTGTCCACGATGGCGACCACGGGGATGCCCAGCTTGCGGGCCTCAGCGATGGCGTTGTGCTCCTTGCGGGGGTCCACCACGAAGATGGCGCCGGGCAGGGTGTTCATGTCCTTCACGCCGCCCAAGTACTTCTCCAGCTTCTCCTGCTCGTGGAGCAGCTTGATGACTTCCTTCTTGGGGAGCATGTCGAAGGTGCCGTCCTCCTGCATCTTCTTGAGCTGGTTCATGCGGTCCACGCGGCCACGCATGGTCTTGAAGTTGGTCAGCATACCGCCCAGCCAGCGGCTGTTCACATAGAACATGGAGCAGCGGGTGGCCTCTTCCTTGATGGCTTCCTGGGCCTGCTTCTTGGTGCCCACGAAGAGCAGGCTCTTGCCCTCCGCGCCCAGGCCCTTGACGAAGTTATACGCCTCGTCCAGCTTCTTGACGGTTTTTTGCAGGTCGATGATATAGATGCCGTTGCGCTCGGTGTAGATATAAGCGGCCATCTTGGGGTTCCACCGACGGGTCTGGTGGCCGAAGTGAACGCCGGCCTCCAGGAGCTGTTTCATAGATACGACTGCCATGGATAAATTCCTCCTTGTTTTGTTGTTACCTCCACCCGGTTCATCTCCCGCGTCCACCGCCCCTTTGAGACGGCACAGGGCGCAGAATCCCCCTGGTGTGCGTAATCACGGTTGCTATCATACAACATTTTTCCAACGAACGCAAGTGGTTTTTGGCGGTTTTCAGAAATTTTTTTGTCGGGTATTTCTTTGCAGCGGCCTTGTCTGTCATTGCAGCCGGAAAACACAGAAAATTTTTCTGGTCATCTCGTTTCTTCCTTTATGTGCTAAAACCCCCTCCACCATGCGAAGCGTGGCGGAGGGGGCAGGGCTGATTGAAAAGGCAAACCAGTATGGTTTAATCCGCGCTCTTTTCGTAGTTGCCGAGGATATGGAAGCTCAGCGTCTCGTCGATGAGCTGGTGAATCACCGCGTCCATCCCCTCGTTGTGGAGGTTTCCGGCGAAGTCCGCGAAGAAGTTGTACTCCCAGCTTCTGCCCGGAATGGGGCGGGACTCCAGCTTCAGCAGGTTCAGGCCGTTGGCGGCGAACACCGACAAAATCCGGTGCAGGCTGCCCTCCGTGTGGGGAACGGTGAAAATGACGCTGATCTTGTCCGCCTTCTGGCTGATGCGGGGCTTTTCCGCCACCACCACAAAGCGGGTGTAGTTGTTGGAGTTGTAGTTGATCTTCTCCGCCAGGATGTCCAGCCCGTAGAGCTTGGCCGCCCGGCGGCTGGCGATGGCGGCGCGGGAGGGGTCCTTCAGCTTTGCCACCATCTTGGCGGAGGCGGCGGTGTTGGCCTCCACGTTCTGGTTCCACTGGGGGAAGGTGTTCAAAAACTCCCGGCACTGGGAGAAGCCCTGCTCGTGGGAGTACACATCAGTGATGCTGCCCAGGCTGGAACCGGGGACCCCCATCAGGCAGTGCTCCACCCGCACGGTGGTCTCGCCCACGATGGAGCAGCCATATTTGCCCAGCAGGTCATAGACATCGTTGATGGAGCCGGTGGAGCTGTTCTCGATGGGCAACACGCCGTAACCGCCCAGTCCCTCCCGGATGGCCACGAACACGCCCTCGAAGCTCCGGGCCGGGGTGCGGTCACAGTCCTCACCAAAGAGCTGGATGGTGGCCTCTTCGCCGTAGGCCCCCGGCTGGCCCTGGTAGATGATGCGGTCCGACTCCGGGAACCAGTTGCCGCTGTTCATGGCCTCCTGATACTCGCTGTAGGCCCGCTCCTTGGCAGGGCTCCAGGCGTTGATGAGCTTGGTCTGGATCATGCGGCTCTGGGCCATGATTTGCTCAAACAGGGCGATGACGTAGGGTTTCATCTCCGGGTCGCTGACCAAGTCGGTCTTGCTCCGCAGCACCTCAGTCTCCCGCCCGGAGTCCAGGATGGGCATTTGAGTGCGCAGCTTGTACAGCCCCACCTGGCGGCAGCAGTCCATCCGCTCCTCATAAAGGGCTACGATTTGACGGTCGATTTCGTCGATTTTGCCCCGCAGTTCGTCTAATTCAGTCATTTTCTCTTACCGATTCCTTTCCCTGTATGCAATCAGATGCCCAGCAGCTCGCAGGTAGCCAGCGCCGCCGCCGCCTCGATGACCGGCACCGCCCGGTGGACCACACAGGGGTCGTGCCGCCCCTCGATGCGGAGCTTGGCGTTCTGCATGGTGTCCAGGTTCACCGTGTCCTGCTCCTTGGCAATGGAGGGGGTAGGCCGGACGGCCACCGTGAAGGTGACGGGCATCCCGTTGGTAATGCCGCCGTTGACGCCGCCGTTGTAGTTGGTGCGGGTGCGCACGTCGCCGCCCCGCATATAGAGGGGGTCGTTCATCTGGCTGCCCCGCAGCCCGGCACAGCCGTAGCCCACGCCGAAGGCCACGCCCTTCACCGCCGGGACCGCAAAGAGCTGCTGCGCGAAGATTCCCTCCACGTTTTCGCCGTAGTCCGGCGCGCCCAGTCCGGCGGGCAGACCCAGCACGGCGCACTCGATGACGCCGCCCACCGAGTCGCAGTCGTTCTTGGCGGCAAGAATGGCCTCCTGCATTTTCTGGCCCTGCTCGTCCACCAGAACGGGAAAGTCCTTGTGGGCCACGGTGTAAAACAGGTTGCCGGAGAGGGGGTATGCCTCGCTGTCGAAGGCCGCGTCCTCAATGCCCGCCACCTGCTGGATGTGTGCGCCCACCTTGACGCCCTCCTGGGCCAAAATCTGCTTGGCGACTGCCCCGGCGAACACCAGGGGAGCCGTCAGCCGGGCGGAAAAGTGTCCGCCGCCCCGGTAGTCGTTGTAACCCTGGTAGCGCATGAAGCCGGAGTAATCGGCGTGACCGGGCCGGGCCAGGTCCTTAGTCTTGGCGTAGTCCTTGCTGCGGGTGTCGGTGTTGCGGATGATGGCACAGAGGGGGGTTCCCGTGGTCATGCCCTCGAACACGCCGGAGAGGATCTCCGGCACGTCCGCCTCTTTCCGGGCGGAGGAGAGGGGGCTTTTGCCGGGGGAGCGGCGGCTCATCTCAAAGGCAATTTCGTCCATATCCAGCTCGATGCCCGACGGCACACCGGACAGGGACACGCCCACGGCGAGGCCGTGGGACTCGCCAAAAATCGTGTGTTTCATATCGTTCTCTCCTTAATCCCAGATGCTGAACTGCCCGCCCAGCCGGTAGTAATGTTCCCAAAAGCCGGGGTGAGACTTGGCGACGCTGCCCGCGTCCTGCAAAATCACCCGGTCGGTGGCGGCGCTGGCCACCATCGCCAGCATCATGGCGATGCGGTGGTCGTTGTGGCTGTTCACCACGCCGCCGTGGAGCTGTTTCACCCCGGTGATGATGAGGGAGTCGGGGGTCTGCTCCACTTTGGCCCCCAGCTTGTTCAGCTCGGTGGTGACGGTGTCCAGCCGGTCGCTCTCCTTGATGCGCAGCCGGGCGGCGTTGACGATCTTCGTCACCTGTCCGTCCCGGAGGGCCGCCCGTCCCGCCAGGGCGGGGACCAGATCGGGGCATTGCCGCACGTCGATGACCACCTCGCCGGGCTGGTCCAGCAGCGCCTCCTGCTCCACGATGATCTTGTCCCCCTGACAGGTCATGGGGTTCATGTCGCAGATCTGGATATCGTTGCCCAGGCCGTTGGCGATGATATAAAAGGCGGCGTTGGAGTAGTCCGCGTCGATCATCACCGGCCCCTTGGCGGCCCGGTAATGCTGGTTTCCGGGGACGTGCCAGCCGGTCTCCGTCCGCTCCACCGTGACGCCAAACAGCTTTTGGGCCACGATGGTAGAGTCGATATACCCGGCGGATTCCAGCTCCGTGGTGAGGACGATGTCGGAATCGGCCTCCAGCAGAGGCAGGGCGAAGAGCAGCCCCGTGATGAACTGGGAGGACACGTTGCCCGCGATGCGGAAGGTGCCGGGCCGCAGCTCCCCTTCTACCTCGATTTTGCCGTTTCGCCGTTCAAAGCGGATGCCCCGCTCCTGGAAGAGATCCCGGTAGGGGCGCTGAGGCCGCTCCATCAGCCGCCCGCGCCCACTGAACACGCCGCCTCCCGCCACCACCAGGGCGATGGGGATGAGGAACCGCAGGGTGGAGCCGGATTCGCAGCAGTCCAACTCCGGCAGAGGCCGCATTTTGCCCCGGCGGGCGTTGGCCCCGGTGATGATGCCGCCGTGCTCCGCAGCCTCCGCGCCCAAGGCGCGCATACAGTTCAGGGTGGCGTGGATGTCCTGGGAGAGCTGTAGGTTCAAAATCAGGCTCTCCCCCTCGGCCAGCGCCGCGCAGATGATGGCCCGGTGGGCTTGGCTCTTGGAAGGGGGCGGCGTCACCGTCCCCTGTAGCTTGTGGGGATAAATCGCTAAATCCATTTTTTCTATCTGTCCTTTCCGCGCCGCACCCCTTTGTGCGGGTTCGGCAGAGACGCATCCCTGCGGGAACGCCCGCCGGCGGTTACAATTGCTTAATTTGTTCCATCAATTCCGATTTTTTCAGCCGAACGGCCTCCGCCTTGCCCAGCTCGGGCAGCAGGATGACGCTGATATCGCCGCCCTGTCCCTTTTTGTCCAGGCCCACGGCCTCCTCGTAGTCGGCCTGGGTGCAGGGGATGGCATCCGGCAGGCCGAATTTTTTCACGATGGACTGAATTTTACCGGGGACCTCCGCCGGGGTGACGCCCATGTGGACGCCGATCTCCGCCGCCCGGCACATCCCGGCGGCCACGGCCTGGCCGTGGGTGTAAGTCTCGTAGTGGTACGCCTTCTCATAGGCGTGGCCCAGGGTGTGGCCGAAGTTCAAAATCATGCGCAGGCCTCGGTCGTGCTCGTCCTGAAGCACCACCTCGGCTTTGATGGCGCAGCAGATGTGGATGACCTGCTCGATGGCCGCCATGACCCGCGCCCGGCTGCCGCGCTGATCCAGCATGTCGAAAAACTCCGCGTCCCAGATGCAGCCGTACTTGACGACCTCGGCCATGCCGTCGGCAAAGACCGGGTCGGGCAGGGTCTCCAGCACGTCCGGGTCGATGACCACCATCCGGGGCTGCCAGAAGGCTCCGGCCAGGTTCTTCCCGGCTTGGAGGTCCACCGCCACCTTGCCGCCCACGGAGGAGTCCACCTGGGCCAGAAGGGTGGTGGGAATTTGGACGTAATCAATGCCCCGGAGGATGGTGGCAGCGGCAAAACCCGCCAGGTCGCCTACCACGCCGCCGCCCAGGGCCACCACCGCGTCGGTGCGGGTCAGGCCGAAGGCCATCAGTTCCTCCCACAGCCAGGCCAGCATCTCCGGGTTCTTGGAGGACTCCCCCGCCGGGATGGTGAACACCTTCACCTGGAACCGGGCGGCCTCCAGGCTGTCCACCACCCGCTGGGCGTACAGGGGGCCGACGGTGCTGTCCGTCACCAGGGCAATGCGGGTGGCCCGCATCAGCACCACCCGGCACCGCTTGCCCACCGCGTCCAGCAGGCCCCGTTCAATCAAAATCTCATATTCTCTGCCGGGCAGAGCCACATTCAGTCGGTTCATGGCGCGCTCCTTCCGGGCGAGAGACCCATAAGCAAAACCAAACGATTTTGCACTGCTCTCGTTTCGCCCTGATACACTTTATCGGTTTAAAGCAAATTCTATCCTTTTTATATTACTACAGTTTTACCCATCAGGTCAACAATTTTCTGCACCTTGCCCATGAGCTGGCCGAACTGCATGGGGGTCAGGGACTGCTGGCCGTCGCAGAGGGCGTGTTTGGGGTCGTTGTGGACCTCGATGATGAGGCCGTCGGCTCCCGCCGCCACCGCCGCCATGGTCAGCGGCTCCACCAGCCAGCTATAGCCGCCGGAGTGGGAGGGGTCCACCACCACGGGCAGGTGGCTCATCCGCTTGACGGCGGGAATGGCGGAGACGTCCAGCGTGTTGCGGGTGTAGGTCTCAAAGGTGCGGATGCCCCGCTCACAGAGGATGACGTTTTCGTTGCCCTCGCTCATGATGTACTCGGCGGACATGATCC
>JAJPXR010000213.1 GCA_021205375.1 Clostridiales bacterium
CCCTCCGTCGCGGCTTACGCCGCGCCACCTCCCCTTTCAGGGGAGGCAAGAGGGGGTGTTCGGTTACAAAAGGCGGTTGTTTGAGTGAGTTCCACATCAAAAAACAGGACGAAAGTGCGAATCATAAAAAGTTTACAGGCAGTAACGATTTTTCACCATTTGTCACTTGCTTTTTCACGGTCCATCTGCTATACTCAACATAGTACAAAACAGTTCATTAGAGAGGGTGATACACCATGAAAAAGAAGCCCATGACCTACCGCGCCCGGCGGCGGCTGATGTGCGGTGTACTGGCGGCGGGGATTTTGGTGGGGCTGCTGACCTGCCTGCTGACGGCGCTGACGGCGCTGGACGAGGATGTTCTCATTCTGCTGCTCTGCCTGGCCTTTGGGCTGATCTTCGTGTCGCTGGTGTTGCAGTTGCTGCTGTGGCGGTGTCCCCGGTGCGGCTGGTGGATGCGTAGCTGGTTCTTCTGGGATGGCTCCACCTACTGCAAGCGCTACGGGCGGGAGATTTTCCTCGACGACGCGCCCGCCGACGATTGAAGGAGGGGGACCCGCTGCAATCACTGGCAAAGCCAATCACAAAATACACCACTCCATTCGTAAAGAAACGGCTAGAGTGGTGTATTTTTTCCATTTCTTCGCTCTGCCGCTTGCAACCTGCCGGAAAAGAGGATATAATGTGCTTTGCCGCCTGATTTTTCGAGTTGCGGTATATAGCGGAATCTGATTGTCTCTTTGAATTAACCTTTCCACTGTTTTCTGCGGAAAACCCCTCCACCATGCTTCGCATGGTCCCCCTCCCCTTTCAGGGGAGGCGAGGGGGGATAGTGTTTGATGACTGGTCAGCGCTTTTGCCCAGCATAGTACAAGTTTTCCACAAAGAACCACCTTTCGGCAACTGACCACGCCTCTTGCCTCCCCTGAAAGGGGAGGTGGCGCGGCGTAAGCCGCGACGGAGGGGTTTCAATGCAAGGCTGTGCAAAAGAGAAAAACCAGATGGCATATCCATATCCCCGCTTCCATTCGGCGGGGGACAGGAGGAGAAGAAATGGCAAAGAAGTTTTATATCACCACCCCCATCTATTATCCCTCGGACAAGCTGCACATCGGTCACACCTACTGCACCGTGGCCACCGACGTGATGGCCCGCTACAAGCGGATGTGCGGCTATGACGTGATGTTCCTGACCGGCACCGACGAGCACGGCCTGAAAATCGAGCAGAAGGCCAGGGCCGCCGGCATCACCCCCCAGCAGTTTGTGGACAACATCGTGGAGGGGCCTGGCGGCATCAAGGACCTGTGGAAGCTGATGAACATCTCCAACGACCGGTTCATCCGCACCACCGACGATTACCACGTCAAGAGCGTTCAGGAAATTTTCAAGAAGCTCCACGACAAGGGCGATATTTATAAGGGTTCCTACAAGGGCAAGTACTGCGTCCCCTGCGAGTCCTTCTGGACCGAGGCCCAGCTTGTGGACGGCAAGTGCCCCGACTGTGGCCGGGAGGTCCAGGACGCGGAGGAGGAAGCCTACTTCTTCCGGCTGTCCAAGTACCAGAAGCGCATCGAGCAGCTCTTTGAGGAACACCCAGACTTCCTGGAGCCGGAGAGCCGCCGGAACGAGATGCTCAACAACTTCATCAAGCCCGGCCTGGAGGACCTGTGTGTCTCCCGCACCAGCTTCACCTGGGGCGTGCCCGTCACCTTCGACGACAAGCACGTGGTCTACGTCTGGGTGGACGCCCTCTCCAACTATATCAACGCCCTGGGCTACATGAACGACAAGTACGACGACTTTGACAAGTACTGGCCCGCCGACGTGCATTTCATCGGCAAGGAGATCGTTCGGTTCCACTCCATCATCTGGCCCGCCCTGCTGATGGCTCTGGACCTGCCCCTGCCCAAGAAGGTCTACGGCCACGGCTGGCTGCTGCTGGACGGCGGCAAGATCTCCAAGAGCAAGGAGAACACCACCGTCAACGTGGTGGACCCGGTGATTTTGGCCCAGCGCTACGGCGTGGACGCCCTGCGGTACTACCTGATGCGGGAGTTCCCCTTCGGCAGCGACGGCAACTTCTCCAACGAGCTGCTCATCAACCGCATCAACATCGACCTGGCCAACGACCTGGGCAACCTGGTCAGCCGCACCACCGCCATGGTGGGCAAATACTTCGGCGGCAAGCTGCCCGCGGAGCAGGCCGCAGACGAGGAAAAAGATTCTGAGCTGATTTCCATGGCCTCCGCCCTCCGGGAGAAGTACGAGGGCCTGATGGAGACGTACACCTTCCAGACCGCCCTCATCGAGATTTTCAAGGTCATCGACCGGGCCAACAAGTATATCGACGAGAACACCCCCTGGGTGCTGGCCCGCAGCGAGGAGACCAAGCCCCGCCTGGCCCGCGTCATGTACAACCTGCTGGAGACCATCCGCATTTGCTCCGTCCTGCTGACCCCCTTCATGCCCGACACGGTGGAGAAGATTTTCGCCCAAATCGGTGCGGACCGCACCGACTGGGACAGCGCCGCCCAGTGGGGCCTGCTGGCCCCCAACGCCACTGTCACCAAGGGCGAGAACCTGTTCCCCCGCATCGACCTGAAAAAGGAGCTGGCGGAGCTGGCCTCCATCGAGGCCGAGAAGAAGGCTGCCGAGGCCAAGGCCGCCCTCCCCGCCCTGGAGGTGGAACCCCAGGCCGAGGAAAAGGTGGACTTCGCCACCTTTGAAAAGAGCGACTTCCGGGCCGTGAAGGTCAAGGACTGCCAGGCCGTGAAGAAGTCCAAGAAGCTGCTGCGCTTCACCCTGGACGACGGCACCGGCACCGACCGGCAGATTTTGTCCGGCATCGCCGCCTGGTACAAGCCGGAGGAGCTGGTGGGCAAGACCCTGGTGGCCATCGTCAACCTGCCCCCCAGAAAGATGATGGGCTTCGAGTCTAACGGTATGCTCATCTCCGCCGTCCACACCGAGTACGGCGAGGAAAAGCTGAACCTGCTGATGGTGGACGATAAGATCCCCGCCGGAGCCAAGCTCTGCTGAGCAAACAGAACACTTTAAAATCGAAAATCGCTGGAACATGGATGTTGTCCGTGTTCCAGCGATTTTTTGTAGTTGAAAGCTTGTCGCTGTTCCACTTTACAAACGACAAACTGTAATCTTACAAAAATATTTTGTCGTATATACTTGACAAAATGGCGGGTGCGAGCTATACTATAGCCATCCTAGGAAGCGACCCCTTTCCCATTCCGCAATACCGTATTTTGTCAAGGAGGACGACAACCATGTATGATCTGGTATTTTTCGGCGCGCTGGCTGGAATCGTGGTGCTTTTGGCCGTGGCTGCGCTCAGCAACCGCATCACGAAAGGCAAGTTCAGTCTGGAGGTCGGCGGCGACTACGACGAGCGGCAGCAGGCCGCCCGGGGCGTGGCCTACCGCAACGCCTTTTGGACGGTAGTGGGTTACCTGGCCCTGTTCCAGTTGTTGGATATCTGGAACCCGCCGCTGTATGTGCTATCCTTTGTGGGGTTGTTCCTGGCGCTGGCGGTGTTTCTGGTCAGTTGCATTGTGCTGGACGCCTACATCGGCCTGAGCGATGACCCCAAAAAGTGGGTCATCTCCAGCTCTGTGCTGCTGGTCATCAACCTGGTGGGCATCGCCGCATATGCCCCCACCTTTGAAGAACTGCCTGTGGCAAATGTGCTCATTGCGGCGCTGCTGGCCGTCATACTGGCCGCGTTTGGCGTCCGGACGCTGCTGCACCGGGGCCAGACCGAGGACGAGGACGAATAAAACCAACACCGCAACGTTATATTTGGGGGTATCAAAATGAACGTGAATTTATATCATGCGCTGGGCTTCGCAGCGGGTATTATCGTGACGCTGCTCGTGTTCCTGCTCATTCGGCGCATTTGGCTGGGCAAGTGGCGCGTCCGCAGCGAGTACGACGAGCGGCAAAAAGCCGCCCAGGGCGTGGCTTACCGCAACGCCTTCTGGACGATGGTGGGTTACATGATGCTGGGGTGGGGGTTAAACCTCTTTGACGTGGAACTGTCCACCTCTCCCCTCTTCCTCTTCGTCGGTGTGTTGCTGGGAGTTTTGGTCTATGCCGTCAGTTGCATCCTGCTGGACGCCTACATGGGACTGAACGAAAACCCCCGGCGGTGGGTGGTCGTCACCGCTGTCATCGCGGCGGTCAATCTGGTCTGCGCCCTGTGCAACGCTCACAACAGCGCTGTGTGGACGGCCAACCTGCTCTGTGGGCTGCTGCTGGTCGCCGTGCTCCTCGCCTTCGGCGTGCGGGCGCTGCTGCATCCGAACCGGGAGGAGGACGAGGAATGAAGAACCTGCGCCTCAAGGCGGCACGGGCGGCCAAGGACCTCTCCCAGCAGGCCCTGGCCGACCTGGTCGGCGTCTCCCGCCAGACCATCAACGGCATCGAAAAAGGCTCCTACAACCCCACCATCCGGCTGTGCATCGCCATCTGCAAGGCGCTGGATAAGACGCTGGATGAGTTGTTTTGGGAGGAATGAGCTGTTAGCCGTCAGTCAGGCAGTTGTAGACTAACCGCATCTCTCTTTGGAGCATCCTTGTCAGTAATTCCAGCGAAAACCCCTCCACCATGCTTCGCATGGTCCTCCTCCCCTTTCAGGGGAGGCAAGAGGGGTGATTGGTTATGGAACCTCTGATTAAAAGCGGATTTCATTGATAACCTTACAAGTTTACTGCA
>JAJPXR010000221.1 GCA_021205375.1 Clostridiales bacterium
GCTTCACTATTTTTGAGGGTTATTTTTCTCTGCCCCAACTCTTGACATAGAACCGGGATTGTTTCTCATCCGGGCGGTGTATTTTCTGTTTATTCGCTTATTCCGCGCTGCTGTCTGCGCTGAATCCCTCCTGGCTGGCCTCGTAGGTATCCAGCACAGCCTGGGTGATGGCCTGCGCGTATTCCTCCAGATAGGTGTCGAAATACCAGTTGTCGTCGCTGTTTTCCACAAACCCCATCTCGATCAGGACGCCGGGCATGGCGGTTTCCCGCAGTACCTGGTAGTCGGAATACTCGCTGCCCTGAGAGCCGGTGTGAACTCCCCGGTTTCGGGAGACTCCCACCGCCTCCAGCCCGGCAGAGACTGCATCCGCCAGATAGATGGAGGCGTCGCTGGCATTGGTGGACTTCCAAACCTCCACGCCGTTGGCCACGCCGCTGGCGTAATTCCGGTGAATGGAGATGAAATAGTCCGCGTCGGCCTGGTTTGCGATGTAGCACCGGTCATCCAGAGAAACGTAAGTGTCGTCCTCCCTTGTCATGACCACCGTGATGCCGGATGCCTCCATATCCTCCTGCACCGCCAGAGCCAGAGCCAGGGTGTCGTCCTTTTCCAGCCGGTCATCCACGTTGCAGCCGGGGTCGTTCCCGCCGTGACCCGCGTCCACGCAGACGATGATGCCCAAATCGGCCACCGGTTCCTCTTCCGGCTCTTCTTCGACGACTGCCGCAGCAACGCTTTCGTCGCCTTCCTCCTCCGCCGGGGCGGACACATCCGCCGCGACGCTTGCCTCCCCCGGTTCGTCTCCGGTGGAGTCAAACATGTGGAAGAAGTTGGCCGCCATCATTGCCACCACCAGCAGCACCACAACGGCAACCACCAGCATCCCGGCGGCGGGACCGCCTCGCTTGGTTTTTACTGCGCTCGTTCGTTTTCCTGTGTTCGCCAAACCAATCGCCCTCTCTCTGTCTGAATGATGGTTACATCCGCTCCGGGGCCTGGAAGCCCAGCAGGTCCACCGCCAGCTCCAGCACCTCCAGCACCAGCCGGATCAGGCTGATATAACTGGCCTGTTTCGCCGGGTCAGGCTCCTTGAGGATGTTCCGCTCGGCGTAGAACTGGTTCAGGCAGTTGGCCAGGTCATAGATATAACGGCAGAGCCGGTTGGGGGCGTTCTGCTCGTAGGCGTCATCGATGGCGTCGCTGAACCGGGCCAGCGTCAGGTACAGGTCGGTCTCCTTCTGACCCTCCGGGGGCAGAATGTGACCCAGCTCGGCCTGGGGCGCAGTCTCCTGGAACTTTTTCAGGATGGACTTGATGCGCACCATGGAGTACATGATATAGGGCCCGGTGTTGCCCTCGAAGGCGATGAAGCGGTTCAGGTCGAAGATATAGTCCTTGCTGGGCTGGTTGGACAGGTCGCCGTACTTGATGGCGGCCAGCCCCACCTGGTCGGCGATGGTCTGCAGTTCTTCCTCGCTCAGGTCGCTGCCGTTGGCCTTGGACTTCTCATAGACCGCGTCGCTGACATCCCGCAGCAGGTACTCCAGCCGCAGCACGCCGCCCTCTCTCGTCTTGAAGGGCTTGCCGTCCTTGCCGTTCATGGTGCCGAAGCCCACGAACTCCAGGCTGCATTTGTCCTTGTCCACCAGTCCGGTCTTGTAGGCACAGCGGAACACCCGGACAAAGTGCAGCTCCTGCCGCTTGTCCACCACGTAGATGATGCGGTCGGGGTGGTAATCCTCCTCCCGCTGGATGATGGTGGCAAGGTCGGTGGTCTCGTACTGGGCGGCGCCGTCAGACTTCAAAATCAGGCAGGGCGGCACCTCGCGGGCGTCGTCCTCCTCCGCCACGTCCACCACCAGCGCGCCGTCGCTGAGGTAGGCGTAGCCGTCAGCCTTCATCTTCTCCACCATGGGTGGGATGTAGGGCTGGCAGTCGCTCTCGCCCTTCCACAGGTCAAATTCGACGTTGAGCTTCTCGTAATTCCGCTTCAGGTCGCTGACGGAGACGTTGATGATGTGCCGCCACAGCGCCCGGTAGCCGGGGTGTCCCTCCTGGAGCTTGGCGGTGGCCTCCTGTGCCTCCGCCTTGTACGCCTCGTCCTCCTTGGACTTCTTGGAGGCGCAGGGATAGATCTCCTCCAGGTCGGAGATGGTGAAGGGCGGCTCTTCCGGGAAGTTTTCCGTCACCGCCGGGTCGAAGTAAGGCAAGTCGGGCTGGCGGTGTTTCAGCTCCGTGATGATCTGGCCGATTTGCAGGCCCCAGTCTCCCAGATGCACGTCCCCGATGACGGTGTGACCCTTGAACCGGGCGATGCGCTTGATGGCCTCGCCGATGATGGCGGAGCGCAGGTGGCCCACATGGAGAGGCTTGGCCACGTTGGGGCCGCCGTAGTCCAACACGATGGTCTTGGGCTGGCTGTCCGGGTCAGACCCCCGTCGGGGGTCGGCCTCCATGGCCTCCATCCACTGGGCCAGGTACGCAGGGGCCACGTCCAGGTTGATGAAGCCGGGACGCACCACCTCGGCCTTGGAGAACATCTCCTCCCCGACCAGCTTTTCCACCACCGCCTGGGCGATGAGGAAGGGGGCCTTGTGGTAGACCTTGGCGGCGGCCATAGCCCCATTGCACTGGTACTGACACAGGTCCGGGCGGTTGGAGGGGGTACACCGGCCCAGCGCCGGGTCGTATCCCGCGGCCTCAAACGCCTGGGAGACCTTCTCCGTGATTTGATCTGCTAACTTTTTCATGGGTTCAAAAACCTCTCTATTCCTACGCCAATGCAGGCTGAATTTCACACGTGTTTTAGTATACCGCAGGAATGGCTCACTGTCAATGTACTGCTTTACCTAGAACAGATGAAAAATCCCGGACAAAATCTGACACAGCGCCCATTCCGGCGCTCCACGCCGCCCTTATCGGGTGGACTGTGCCGCCGGGTAGATCACATCCAGCACCTCGTCACTGTAATACTGGTCCAGGAGTTGATCTACGATGTTGGTGGCCTCCACGCCTTCCTCCCGCTGGGCGCTGCGCACCAGCGCCAGGAAGGACACCGCCATGTTGCACACCATAAACACCACCATCACCCAGGTAATCACCGTGCCCACCCGGATGGGGATGCGCTCGATCCACTTGGCGGCGACGGGATAGACATATTTCAGCCATAGCACCGCAGCGATGCCCCAGAAGAAGCAGTACAGCAGGTTGATGCGCCCGCCCAGGTTGAAGGGGATCTCGCTGTAGTCCCAGAACACCTTGCCAAAGACCAGCTCGGAGAGGACGCTGCACAAATACTCATACGCGCCGCCCAAAAAGGTGCCGAACAGAAACAGAAAGCTGTCGGAACGGTCCCGGTAGTTGTAGAGCATAACGGTGCCCACCGCCAGGGCGAAGCCCCAGACGATGCTGAACGGCCCCCAGACCAGACTGCTGCGGCTCATCCAGTAGCCCATAGAGAAGCGGCAGAAAATGGTCTCCACGATGTCCCCCAGCAGGGACCCCAGGACGAACAGCCACACCACCTTATAAAAGCCGCAGCCGGAGGCGAACACCGTTTCGTCCGACGGACGGCGGAACCGCTTGGCGGCGCTGGGGTGGGCGGCCTTCATCCTCCGGCTGACCCGGCGGACGATCCACGCATTCAGCCGGTTGGAGCTTTCCTGCAACCGGGCGTTGATCTCCTGCTGGAGCTGCCGCTCCCGGCGCTCCATACCCAACAGGGCGCAGACCGTCCCCACAGCGTCCACGATGCTCAGCCCCAGCACCACCAGCAGCGTGATCCGCACCACCCGCTGGGGCAGCATGGCAAAACCTTTCAGCAGCAGGGGGTTGACAAACAAAATGCCCAGCGTGCCGCCTACGCCCCACAGCAGGAAGGACTCCAGCGAGACGTAGCCGTCCAGGTTGAACCTACGGCGGGAGTAGTCCCACCAGCGGCGGTGGAAGAACCGCTCCAGCAGGCGGCCCGTCAGCCACTCGATGAACCCGCCCAGAATGGCCGACCCCAGGAACAGGAACACCGGCGCAGTGTCCAGCTCCTGCAAGCCCAGGGAGAACACCAGGGCCGCCACACCGTAAATGCAGCACAGGGGGCCGTTCAGCAGGCCCCGGTTGACGAATTGCTTCTGCCGGACGGCGGCATAAATGGACTCGCCCACCCAGCCCAAAAGGGAATAGATGAAAAACAGCCACAAAAGCTGGTATCCCATGTTAAAATCCATACGGTTTCTCCTTGTCTGCGCTGCCGTGCCGTGTTCCCTCGGCGCCTAACTCCTGATGGCATTATTGTACCTGTTGCCGAATGGTTTTGCAACCGACAAAACGGCGATTTCCCCAAACGCGGCATTTTGTCCGGAGGGCAAAACCGCGGGCTGGGCGGATCCTCCTTCCCCGTTACAGCGCAAAATACAACTGTTTGTTGTCATATTTTTCCGTTATTCTACTATTTGTATTTAGCTTACACTTCTATTAATATCTTTTTTCTAAGATTTCCGCAAAAATATTAAAATAACCTTCGTTAAAAAGTTGACAAACTTCCGTGAATCGATTAAAATAGAAAAACAGAAAAAGGTAAGGTCACATAAAGGA
>JAJPXR010000028.1 GCA_021205375.1 Clostridiales bacterium
AGCCGGGGCGGCAGGCGTCGCCCAGAGAGATGGTCACGTCGTACTCCCGGCAGATGTCCAAAATCTCGTCGTAGTACTCATAGAAGGGGTTTTCGTTGCCGGTCATGCACATCCAGGCGAAAATCAGGCTGCCGCCGCGGGAGACGATGTTCATCTTCCGCTTGTGCTTGCGAATTTGCTCGATGGTCTTGCGGGTGATGCCGCAGTGGAGGGTGACGAAGTCCACGCCGTTTTCCGCGTGGAGCCGCACCACGTCGATGAGGTCCTTGGCGGACAGGGTGGCCAGGTCCCGCTGGTAGTGAATGACCGCGTCATAGACGGGCACCGTGCCGATCATGGCGGGGCACTCGTGGGTCAGCTTGCAGCGGAAGGGCTCGGTGTTACCGTGGCTGGACAGGTCCATGATGGCCTCGGCCCCCATGTTGACCGCCTCCATCACCTTCTGCATTTCGATGTTGTAGTCCTTGCAGTCCCGGGAGACGCCCAGGTTCACGTTGATTTTGGTGCGGAGCATGGAACCGACGCCCTCCGGGTTCAGGCAGGTGTGGTTCTTGTTGGCGGGGATGACCACCTTGCCGGCGGCCACTAGCTCCCGCAGCTTCTCCGGCTCCATGTACTCCTTCTGAGCCACGGTTTTCAGTTCCGGGGTCAGGATGCCCTGGCGGGCGGCGTCCATCTGTGTGGTGTAAGTTCTCATGGCAATGTGTTCCTTTCTTTTTTGTGAGGGAACCTCTGATTAAATAACTCCCGGCGTCTGGACGGCATCTTTCGCGCAACTCTTCGTTGCAGAATCTTGAAATACACAAAGTATTCCTGCGATTCTGCGTCTCGATTTGCACAAAATCTGCTCGCCCAGCCATCCAAGGCCATTTAATCAGAGCTTCCTGAGAAATTGCCGCCGCGGGAGGAAAGAAAAAAGCTGTGAGACTGCCATTGACACTCTCACAGCGGTTTTACCGTGATCCATATCCCTACGCTGGCATTATCCAAACAGGTCATCAGGGTCGAGACGGGTCTGCGTCTCCTCTCAGCCTGCTTCCGCAAGCTCCCCTCTGGGTTGTACCCTCTATCTTATACCTGTGCGGGGAAATATGCAAGGTTTTTTTCGTTTGTTCAGCTTTTTGCCTCCCTGCTGATGAGAAAATAGGGCAGCGCCACGAACCCGCCGCCGCCGATGCAGTTGCCCACTGTCACCAGCAGCAGATTGGCGACGTAGCCCGCCAGAGTGACGCTCTCCCCCATGGGGTTCAGCAAGGCCACGCCGATGATGCTCATGTTGGCGACGCTGTGCTCAAAGCCGCAGGTCATGAAAATCAGGATACACCAGACCACCATTACCAGCTTGGCGCACTCATTTTGCAGCCGGAAGCTGCACCACACCGCCAGGCACACGCAGGTGTTGCACAGGATGCCGCGCACCACCATCTCCACCGGCGAAAGAGCCACCTTCGCCGCAGCAGAGGCGGCGAAATAGGCGGCGACAGCCTCCGAACTGCCTGCGCCGGAGAGAGCATAGAGGATGATCGTCAGCCAGGACCCGGCCAGGTTCCCCAGCCAGCAGACCGCCCACAGCGCCAGCGTCCGGCTCCACGGGACCTGCCTCGCCAGAGAAGCCGCCGTCATGGTCAGGTTGTTGCCGGTGAACAGCTCACACCCGGCGGTGATGACCAGGCTCAGCGCTGCCGAAAAGGTCAGCGCCGCCAGCAGCTTAGGCGCGCCGAACCCGGCGGCGGTCAGCAGCCCGCCCACGGTCATGGACAGCAGACTGCCGAAGGTGATGAACATCCCCGCCAGCATGGAGGAGACGAAAAAGCCCAGCGGGTTGCGCTCCAGCAGCTTTATCTTGGCGCGGGCGGCGTTGCAGAGAGCGGAATAGGTATCCTGATACATGGTGAATATCCCCTTTTCCTTTCGTTTGGAATAACCATAGGGATGATAGCACAGGCTGGTTTTCCCTGTCAATGGACGGAATATCACAATCTTTCCGCCCACGAACGGTCTGCGCGCACAAAAGGGGAAAATCGCGGCCTTTGCGCCCCTCCCCGTCCCTTTGGCAGAAAAGGGCCTTGTTATTTTCCAAAAGAGCTTATATAATAAGAGGTACAAACCGACTGTAAAGGAGGGAGCGCAATGCCCCGTGGGTTTATTCGCGGCCCGTTGGATGTCCGCCTGTTGCTTCTCTATATCCTGGCCCGGCTCAGCCTGCCCATCGACAGGGACCACCTGCTGGACCTGGCCCTCTGCGACGAGGGAATCGACTACTTCCAGTTCGCTGAGGCCCTGACCAGCCTCATCAACACCGGCCATGTCCAGGAGGACGAAAATCACCTGCTGACCATCACCCAGAAGGGCCGGGCCAACGGCTCGGTCTGCGAGGATGAGCTGGCCTACTCCGTCCGGCTCAAGTGTGACCGCAGTACAGCGGAGATGAACAAAATCCTCCAGCGGCAGAACCAGGTGCGCGCCTCCCTGCTCCCCCGGCCGGATGGCGGCGTCACCGTGCGCATGGCGCTGGACGACGACACGGGCAACCTGATGACCCTGGAGATGCTGGCCCCCGACCAGAAGGAGGGGGAGCGTCTGGCGGCGGCCTTCCGGGACCGTCCCGACATCTTGTATAACACACTTCTCTCTGTTTTATTAGACGAATCAAAGGACGGCTGATACCATGCAGGAACCCCTGCTGTTTGGGACGCCGCTGACGCTGGCGTTCCTCTACTTCGTCTGGTACTCTGTGCTGGGCTGGATGATGGAGACCACCTACTGCTCCATCATGCAAAAGCACTTTGTCAACCGGGGCTTTCTCCACGGCCCCTTCTGCCCCATCTACGGGGTGGGGGCGCTGCTGATGGTGCTGGGCCTGAGCCACTTTATGGGGAACATCCCCCTGTTCCTGGTGGCGTCCATCGTCACCATGTCCGCCTGGGAGTACTTTGTGGGCTGGGTGCTGGAGACCACCACCCACATCAAATATTGGGACTACTCCAACGAAAAATACAACCTCAAGGGCCGCATCTGCCTGAAACACTCCCTGATTTGGGGCGGCGTTACATATGTAGCCCTGTACTGGATCCACCCGCAGACCGAGCGGCTGTTCAGTGGCCTGAGCAGCACCGCCCGGTGGGTGCTCACCGGAGTGCTGGCGGCGGTGCTGCTGGCCGATGCCGTCACCACCATCCGCAGCCTGGCCCTGACCACCATGTTCCTGAACCGGGCCGAGGCCACCCGGCTGGAGTTGGAGGCCAAGCGAAAGGAACTGCGACAGGTCAGCCAACAGCGGGCAGAAGAATTGCTCCAGGTCAGTCAACAGCGCACAGAAGAACTGCTCCAGGTCAGCCAACAGCGGGCAGAAGAGCTGCGCCAGACCAGCCAGCAGAAGGTGGAAGAACTGGCCCTCCAGACCGCTCTGCTCAAGCTGGAGCTGCAACAGAAAAACCTGCTGGAGGAGGCCGCCCACCACTCCCGGCGGTTCTTCCAGCACTATAACAGCATGACCTCCACCGCCTATCGCCGCTCCTTGCAGCGCATCCGTCAGAGCGGAGAGCAGTTCCGGGAGCACCGCGCCCAGCGCATGAAAGAGCGAAAGCAGAAAAACCAAACGAGGAAGGATGACTGATATGACACCCAAGGAAATTTCCTACGAACATCTCGCCCGCACCATCCTGAAAAACATGGAGAAGCGGAACTTCACCGGCAGCTATGCCCCCACCGCCGAGGACGCTGTGGAACAGATCAAGGCCCTGCTGCAACCCGGCCTGACCGTGGCCAACGGCGGCAGCATGACCCTGGGAGAACTGAGCTTCCAAGAGCTGGCGGAGCAGGCGGGCTGCACCTACATTGACCGCGCCGCCGCCAAGACCCCCCAGGAGAAGCGGGAGATCTACGCCCGGACCACCCTCAGCGACCTGTACTTCCTCAGCGCTAACGCCATCACCGTGGCGGGGGAACTGGTGAACGTGGATGGCAACGGCAACCGGGTGGCCTGCCTGACTTGCGGCCCGGAGCGGGTGGTAGTCGTGGCCGGGATGAACAAGGTCTGCAAGGACGTTCCCTCCGCCATTGAGCGCATCAAGGTCCAGGCCGCGCCGCCCAACTGCGTCCGGCTGGACATGAAAACGCCGTGCAGCGTCACCGGCGTCTGCGCCGACTGCCACAGCGAGGACTGCATCTGCTGCGCTACCGTCATCACTCGGCACAACCGGACCCCCGGCCGCATCCATGTGATTCTGGTGGGAGAAGAGCTGGGATTCTGAGCCTTACGGCTCTCGACCAAAATCACGGATTTTGGTCGAAAATGCGGCCCCGGCAGCGCACGCGCAAGCGCGCACGTTTGGGGCCTCCGCCGTCAAGCGGCACTTCCGGGGCTTTGCCCCTCCCTGCCTGTGTGCTTTTGCCGGTACACGCCCGGCTAAAAGCACGGATTTCATTTTATTTTGCCGCAAGCGGCAAAACTCCTGCGGAGGGCTGGGTAACTTCTTACTTTAGCTAATTCTGCTGGAGACAGAACTTAAAAAGGTTCTATAATAAATGTTGGGGTCAGGTAAAGCACCTGGCCCCAAATTCA
>JAJPXR010000089.1 GCA_021205375.1 Clostridiales bacterium
GAGTGTACTTTAAGAGCATTTTCGACAAAAAATGACTGTCTGTGGGGAATGTATTGGCTTCTGTTAATCCTCAAAGACCGTTTTATATGACGTTTGCAGCAAAAAACGCCTGCCAGGGAAATCAATCCCTGGCAGGCGTTACCTTTGTTTCAGCTTAATGCTACGGTTATGGTAAGAGATGGAATAGGAACCTGTGGCTGCTACCGCCTGTGGGGTTATGCCTCTTGCGCACCGGCTTCCGCCTTGATGCGAGCGATTTCGTCCTGAATCTCCTCCATCTTTTCCTTGCTCAGAGGATAGAACTTCATGGCGACGATGTTGACCAGCCAGCCGAGCAGCGGCGCGCCGATGAAGCAGAACAGCGTGGCCCACAGAATGGCGCCGCTATAGGGGGTTTCCACCGTAGGCAGGGCGACGCCAAAGCCGATGGCCGCATACACAACCGCTACCAGGGTGGACGCCAGGGAGGAAATCAGCTTATCTACAAAGCTAAACAGCGTGCCCATCAGGCCGGGGACATACCTTCCGCTGCGGTAAACCTCATAGTCCGCGCAGTCAGCTGTCATGGGGATAACGATGCTGCTGGAGACGCCGGAGAAGCCGTTCACAAGGACGAAGAGTAGCATGAAGATGACGGCGAACATGGACCAGCTGGACGGGACGAATGCGCCTGCCCATGTGCTAAGATCAGTCAGGCTGAAGGTCGGCATGGAGAAGGTCCATCCGGAATTGACGCCAATCAGAATCCAGCCGCCAAGGACAAGGCTGCTGATGATGGAACCCCAGGTACCCATGACCAGTGCCTTCTTCTGCCCCATGTAGCGGGCAACATAGTTCATGCCCAGCACAGAGAGGACAGCGATAGGAATGGAGGTGATGGCTGAGTTGGAGGAATATGCAGCATAGTTGCCAAAGACGATACCAAACAGGCAGATGTAAATGGTGCTATTGGTCTTCATGGAGACGGTTAACTTATCCGATGCAGCAGAGGCTACCAGCATCTGAATGGCGCGGTTGTGGGTCAGCACGTCAACATAGTCCCGGAAGCCAACCTTGGTGTTGTTGGTTCCCAGGCCGAAATACTGAGGTCTGTCCTTCCGCCACAGACCAATGATGGCGCAACAAGCCAGTACCGCAGATATGGCAGCGCATACCAACTGCATATACTGCCACATCTCTGGGTTGTAGAAAGCACTCAGGGTCTGGGTGCCGTCCTCTGCGGTGGTCAACACATTAGCCAAGTTGGGGTTTTGGGCCACCATTGCGGAGATTTTTTCAGCGGCGGTGGTTGTAGTCAAGGTGAACATGGGATACAGGGTATCGGTCAGGAAAATCGGATACCAGAGATAATAAAGCAGGATGTTATAGACCGAATCGAACATGGCAAAAATGGGACGCTGCTTCGGGTCATTGGTCAGGCAGGACTGCGCCGACTTCGTGACAACACACTGGGCCGTATAACCAATGATGTAAAACATATAAAGCAGGATCCACAGCACGAGACGAAATGCTGAGGGCACACAGGGCAGGGCCCGGAACATGATAAAGGTGGACAGGAACATAATGACCTGACCCGCCACAATAAAGGGCCGGTTCTTGCCAAACTTTCCGTTGGTCTTGTCCACAATCATACCCACAAAGGGGTCGCTGACACCGTCCCATACACGCATGATGGTGACGAGTGACCCTGCCAGAACGGAGACAACACCCACAACGCCGATCAGGTAGTAGGAAATGGATGCCACCAGCAGGCCGTAGGTATTTGAAGACGTATTGTTCAGCGCATAAAAGCCAATCTCCCACAATTTGGCACGATGGATGCCATTTTCTTCCAAAGGCTGCTTTGCCACAGCTTATTCTCCTTTCTCTTTCTTACAATACGATGAAGGTGCAAGTGCCCGGTGCGAAGGTGACCGGTCCGGCAGGCACACATTCGGGGGACAGGTCAGGCAATGTGTTGCCCTCGCCCAGCACCAGCGACCTGCCATTCAGGGTCATAACGGTGGCGCGGAGGTCGCCGCTTTCCCCTGCCAGGGTGTAAACCTCCGCCTCCTTGGGCAGGATAGCGGTAGTTGCCTCCGTCTTGGAGTTGTTGATGACCAGGTAAGCTACGCCCTCCTTGCCGTCCTTCCGGCTGTGGGCATAGACGTGGGCGCCCTCCCGGGTGGCCTCGCCACTCTCATAGACAGTGGAGCCCATGATACGGTTCCACAGCAGCACGGCAAAGTAATTGGGCCGGGGTTCAAATACCTCCCGGGCCAGGAAGCCGTAATCAGAACTGGCCAGGGTGTTGTGGAAAATCACACCCTTGGTGATTTTGGCGAAGCCGCCCAGTTCGTTCAGGGTGCGGAACACATCCAGATAGCTGGAGGCCCAGGTGTCTCCGCCGCCGCCGGCGTCGCCTGCCTCCGTCACCCACATCTCCCCGCCGGGGCAATACTTGTCCCGCATGGATGCGGACACCCTTGCGTAGCGGAGGGCGACATCCAGATAGGCTTCCGACATGGCCTCAGAACCCTGCCAATGGGAACTGGCCATAAAGAAGGACAGCCGCTCAGACACGCCGTTATAGCAGTGATAGCTGTAAACATCCAGCGGCTCAACGGTGCCGTCCAGCAGGTCGGTCGTATCGCACACATCGCTGACCAGCTGCTCTACGCCGCCGGTGGTGACGCTGCCGTCATCCGGACCACAGCCGCCGAACTCACTGCTCCCCACCGTACATGGGCCGACGCACAGGCACTCTGGATAGTTTGCCCGCACCCAGCGGAAGAAAATATCCTGGTCCCGACGGTAATTCGCCGGTGTGTAGCCCTTCGGGAACCCGTTGGAAAGCATATTCGGCTCGTTGGAAAACTCTGTTGCCTCAATGGGCACCCCATATTCCTTGCTGAGCCGGAAAATCTTTTCCGCCTCCCGGAGCGGGAAAGGCTCCTTTGCATCGTGCAGCCCCGGGCAGTTGGCCACAGAGATCAGCAGCTTGCCGTTCACCGCCTTTACGAAGTCCAAGACGCCCAGCCACTGCTCCTTGGTCAGGATATTGCGGTAACCCTTGGGTACCACGCCCCCGCAGCTGCCATCGAAGTCATAGTAGGTGTCGGTGGCCCAACCGCCGGAGACCCGCACCCATACAGGGCCGAAAGCCCTGGCTAACGCGCGGAGCTTTTCGTCCTGCAGATCAATGGGGGGATAGACCTGCATGAGCGATGGAAAAACCTCCAGAAAAGACCCGGCATTTTCGGGCATGGTAAATTCCTCTGTGCCGGCGACTTGTCCCGGCGTATACGCTTTCCAGAATGTCCCGCCTGTCACCTCGGCAAACTCAATATTGTAGGACATCATCAGGGGGTTGCCTTCCCGCAGGAGAGGCAATCCGCCGGTTTTCAGGTTGATGGTCTGTGCCAATGTCATTGCGCTCCTTTCTTCAAAAACGTGTAGGTTTGCTGTGTTATGGTTACTGCTCACTGCCCTCCTTTTTAAATAGGAATCCTTTCCAATACTTGACAGGTATCAAATAATGTACTATAATTATTATAATGCTTTTTGTTATTGTATGGTATCGTTGCTTTTTGGGAACCGTCCATTTCTAGACGATTCCTTGAAATTGTCAAGGAGGGAAACGGATGGATCGGAGAAAACAACGCACCCTGCACTGCATTCAGTCAGCGTTTTTGCAACTGCGCGCTACAAAGCCGCTGGAACGCGTCACGGTTCGAGAGTTGGCCGACTTGGCGGACATCAGTAAGGCCACCTTCTACCTGTACCATAAAGACATCTATGACCTGTCCGAGCAGATGCAGCGGGAGGTCATTCACGAGTTGTATCAAAGGATTCCACACCCGGAGGAGTTTTTTCGAGATTACGTTGCCTTTTCAAAGGAAATGAATCAGGTTTGCGCAGATCCGACTCTTTGCAAGCAAATCACTGCGCTCTTCTCTGGTCGGCAGGAGCTTCTGCTGAACATTTGCACACAGGAGTCAAAGGCATGTCTGCTTCAAGTGTTCCCCAAAGCCGAAGGAGATTTACAGTTCGATGTCCTGGTCACCTATGTTGTTTACGGCCGCAACGCGCAAATACCAATGCTACAGGAACCGGAGAAAGATGAGCGGTGGATCATTGTGAATGACATGACTCAGACGCTCATCCAAAAATACCGCCCGGACTGTCTTGCTTGATGTCAATGCGTTATGCTATTGGGGGCTGATGCAAACCCTGCTTTATATTTACCTCCGCTGCTTGTTGGTGGCCTTCCGCCTCCAAGACGATTAAAACCCCCGACCTGTTATGGTCGGGGGTTTTAGCCGCCCTTGGCGTCTGCTGTTGGAGCCGGGAGTGAAAAGTTTATACTCTATCTACCCTTCCGTCACTTTTATGATAGGTGCAATTCCCTCATTCGTCAATTCAATTTTATCATTTTCCCCAAAATGATAAAATTGAAGGCCACCGGGTTCCGGTGGCCTTTTTGTGCGTCGGCTGTTGCCGCTCCCTTTTGCCCTCGCGGATACGGTAAGCGTCAAACCAAACAGCGGGTAGCCCCTATATGAGATAATGGTAGTAGC
>JAJPXR010000236.1 GCA_021205375.1 Clostridiales bacterium
ATGGTTGTTTTGTAATGGACCACCCCTCTTGCCTCCCCTGAAAGGGGAGGAGGGCCGCCGCTGTAAGGCGGTGGCGGAGGGGTTTTCAGGCCGGAGACAGGTAAAAGTTTCAAAGCCAAACCACAAATCAGGCGGGCCTCCTTTCGGGGAGACCCGCCTGTTCGTGCTATTCAGCGGCAATTTGCATCCCGCTGTTGTCGATGGTGTACTCCCCGTCTAAAATCAGGTCGGCGATTTTAACGAAGGTGTACCCCTGATACTGCAAGGTGGAAAAGATGTTGGGCAGGGCCTCCGGCGTGTGGTCTGCGGCGTTATGGAACAGGATGATGCTGCCGCTTTTTACCTTGCTGACCACGTTTTCCTCGATTTCCGCGGCGGAAATGCCCTTCCAGTCCAGGCTGTCCACGTCCCACTGGATGGGTTCCATATCCAGGGAGCGGACAGTGGTGATGACGCTGTCGCTGTAGTCCCCATAGGGGCAGCGGAACAGGGTGGGGCGTACCCCGGTGACGGCCTCGATTTTGTCGTTGCAGGTTTCGATTTCCGTGACCATTTCTTCGGCGGAGCATTGCGTCATATAGGGGTGGGTGTCGGAGTGGTTCATCACGTCATGTCCCGCGTCGGAGAGAGCCGTCACTGACTCCGGGTATTTGTCCACCCACTCGCCCACCACGAAGAAGGTGGCGGGGACTTCATAGGCGTCTAAAATCTCAATGAGCGTCTCGGTGTCCTCGTTGCCCCAGGCGGCGTCGAAGCTGACCGCTACCAACTTCTCATCCTCCTGGGTCTCCACAGAATAAATGGGCAGCTCCCGCTGGACTGCTGCCGCGCCCACCGCGTTGGGGTGTCCCACCAGCCAGAAAATGGCTGCCGCCGCGCACAGGCAACCCGCCGCAGTTCCCCACTGACGGCGGAAAACAAAAATACGCATAGTCGTTCCCTCCTTGTCCCTGCATTGTATGCGCGGCAGGGGAGGGGATATGACGGAATAGCGGGGATTTACAAAGGGCTTGGGGCCTTGGAAAAATCGTGCGGAACCATTGAAAGGCATATTTGACTTTTTTCTAATTTTCCCTGTTGCAGTTTCCTGCAAACCGTGTTATGATACTTCAAAGTGTGTTAGGCAGACTGCGCCCTTTTTTAGAGGGGGAGAGCGGCAAAAAGATGCGATCACACGTTGACACCGGAGAATTTCGCATCAAAATAAATAACATAACTGGCAAAACGAACAAAGGCGGAAAGATAGAACATGAATAACACGGCGAGAAACAACCAGAGAAATGACGTTATTCAAATCGACCTGGTGGCGCTTATCAAAGCCTGCTGGAGGCAGGCGTGGCTGATCATTCTGGTGGCACTGATTTGCGGCTCACTGGCTTATGTGGGGACCAAATATTTCATCACTCCCACTTATCGTACTTATTTCAGCGCGTATATCAACAATTCGGTGGAGATGGGTTCGTCCACGACGATCACCAGCAGCGACTTGACGGCTTCCCAGTCTCTGGCAGAAACCGCAGCCGGGATCATTGAGAGCGCCACGGTGCTGGAACAGGCGGCGGAGACCGCCGGTTTGGGAGAGGAGGACAGCGCCTCTGTCTCCACCAGTGTGGATTCTGAAAGCGGTATTATCACGGTTTACGTTGAAACCACCAGTCCTAAGATATCCGCCAGCTATGCCGCTGCCATTGCCGAGGTCGCGGCAGGGGAGACGGCGCGCATCGTCGAGGGCAGCTCCATGCAGATCATCGACCAGCCCAAGATCCCTACTACGATTTATTCCCCCAGCTATACCAAGAATACGGCAATGGGGCTGCTGGCAGGGGCTTTTTTGGTCTGCGCCGTTGTCGTTTTGCAGGAACTGCTCAATGACCGTATCCAGGATCAGGCAGAGCTGGAGGAACGCTACGGCATCTCCGTCCTGGGCGCGATCCCCGATTGGACGAGCGTGGGCAAGAACCAGAGCTATTATTATAGCCAGGAGAAAGCGGAGGTCTGAGGAAAATGGCGATTTTCAGCTCAAAGAAAAAACAGACAGAGCAAGATACCTTCCTCCTGAGCAAAGATTCCCCCTTTCTGATGCAGGAAGCGTATAAGGCGCTGCGTACCAACGTCCAGTTTTCCCTGCCGGGGAACGACTGTAAGTGCATCGCCGTCACCAGCGCCGAGCGCGCCGACGGCAAAAGCACCACCGCCATCAACCTGGCGCTGGCTTTCGGTCAGCTCGACAAGCGCGTCCTGCTGATCGACGGCGATTTGCGGCTGCCCACGGTGGCTAAGAAAATGGGCATCAAGAAGGAGCCTGGCCTGAGCGATCTGCTGGTGGGTGAGGCCACGGCGGAACAGGCGGTACAAACCAGAAAAAAAGACAACATTTCCATCCTTGCCGCCGGCAAGCTGCCCCCTGACCCCACCTGGCTGCTGGAGTCCAAACAGATGAAAGAGCTGCTGGAGTGTTTCCGCGGGGAATACGACTATATTTTCATCGACCTGCCTCCGGTGCTGACGGTGACGGACGCGGTCATCCTCTCCCACGTGGTGGACGGCTTCCTGCTGGTGGTGCAAAACGAGCGCACTGAGCATAAGGCTGTGACAGCCATGTTGGATCAGCTTCGCCTGGCGAACGCGAAGGTATTGGGGTTTGTCTATACCCAGGCGGATTTGACAGGCGGCAAGCGCTATTCCAGCCGTTATCATTATAAGTATAAATATGGATACAGTTACGGTTATGGCTCCCAAAGGAAGGTACAATAAGCGGCTCTATTCGTAACTCATGCAGATTTAAAGTAGGTTTGGCAACAAAAGGGAAGTCTAAACAATGGA
This sequence comes from Clostridiales bacterium, assembly GCA_021205375.1. Taxonomy (GTDB): domain Bacteria; phylum Bacillota; class Clostridia; order Oscillospirales; family Oscillospiraceae; genus Onthomonas. The sequence continues at coordinate 2,824 of JAJPXR010000236.1, forward strand.
AATCGGAAGCGTAAAATTCTGGCGGCACGTCATTGTCGGAACTGTGATCGGCGTTATCATCCTGTCTACGGTCCTGGCGCTGGTGTTTGGTATCCGCAGCGTGCTGCTCAGCAGCAGGCTGAACAAAATCATTGCGGAGAACGAAGCGCTCAGCGCCGAGGTCGTGGAAATGACGGGGGCAGAGAGCGGAACAGATTCAGATGCAAATGCCGCCCAGGGCGATGAGCAGGGCAAGAAGGATGACGAGGAACAGGATGCCGAGGAAGCGCTGAAGGTGGAGCAGACCAGCACTGCCGCCGACGCGGCGGAGACGCTGGAGTACCAGACGCTGTTCCCCAGCCTGATGACAGAGCCGGTGGAAAAAACCGACGACAACACCCAGAAAATCGTTTACCTGACCTTTGACGACGGCCCTTCGGAGACGGTCACCCAGGAGATTTTGGACGTGCTGGAGCAATATGACGCCCACGCCACCTTTTTTGTGACCGCCCAGTACGGGACCAAGGAGCACCGCAGCGAGATGTACCAGGAGATTCTGGACGCGGGCAATACCATTGGGCTGCACAGCTACAGCCACAGCTACCAAAAGATTTATGCCTCTGTGGAGTCGTATCTGGAGGACCTGAACCAGATTTGGCAGGAGGTCTACGACGCCACCGGGTATGAGGCCGCGCTGATCCGTTTTCCGGGCGGCAGCGTCAACAGCTACAACGGTGAGTTTTATTCCGAGCTGATTGCGGAGGTGACCCGCCGGGGCTTTACCTACCACGACTGGGTAGTCAGTTCCGGTGATGCGGAGGGGGACAGCATCCCCGCCAGCACCATCAGCAGCGCGGTGATCAACGCCTGTGAGGACAGGACAAAGTCCATCGTTCTGCTCCACGACACCGATGCAAAGCGGACGACGCTGGAGGCACTCTCCACCATTTTGGAGGAGCTGACCGCCCAGGGCTATGAGTTCCGGGCGCTGGATGCCTCTGTGCGGCCTTATCACTTTGGCTATCCGGATTGATTTTGGTCCCTTGCGAAGCTGGCTGTGCCGCTTCGTGCTTATATACTTATTCATTCCCCAGGAAATGTGAGGTAGATCAATTATGGCGAGAAAAAGACAAAGTAATTTCAGCATTGCGCTGGACGAACTGATCAACGGAAAAGACGCCTCTGCGGAGGCGCCCAAGACGGAAGCGGCCAAGACGGAAGCGGCCACCACCGCACCCAAGGCGGAACCGATTGTCACGCCCAAGGTGGAGCCGACTCCCGTTGCGAAACCGGAGCCGAAGCCGGAACCCAAACCCCAGCCCCAGCCCAAGCCCGCTCCCGCACCCAAGCCTGCGCCGGAGGTCAAAGTCGCACCCAAGAAACCCACCGAGGAGGAAATCGCAGCTATGGAAACCCTGATCAACGCCGAGACCATCATCAACGGCTCTATCGTCAGCAAGAATGCCCTGCGCATCCAGGGCACCGTGGAGGGAGACGTGTCCACCACCAGTGCTATGGATGTGTCCGGCGACATCACGGGCAAGATCGTGGCCAAAGAGCTGAACCTGAGCAGCGGCACTGTGGAAGGCAACGTGAACTGCGTGGAGAACATGACGATGGACAGCGACTCCATGATTCTGGGCGACATCTCCGCCAAGGAGCTGGTTCTGGACGGCAAGGTCAAGGGCAATGTCAATGGGTTCTATGTCAAGAGTTGGGGCAGAGAAAAATAACCCTCAAAAATAGTGAAG
>JAJPXR010000201.1 GCA_021205375.1 Clostridiales bacterium
CATCGAGGCCGATTATAATGAAAAAATCCGGTACTTCGCCCAGATCCTGACAGAGTATGTGGCGGAAAACTGGACGGAGGACGACACCGGTACGCTGGATATGACTTACAGCGACGAAAACCCCCATCTGGTGAAAAATGAAAAATAAAAGATAAAGGTATTGACCCCATAGAAAATATCCGATAAAATGTTATTTAGAAAAAATAGGTTGAATTACTTCCCGAATACGGAGTTGAACTTAGGAGGAAAGCATATGTCCCTTGGATTTGAGTTGGAGCCGGACACCGTTGTCAATATCAAGGTGGTCGGCGTAGGCGGCGGAGGCAACAACGTCGTCAATCGCATGGCAAATTCCGGCACCCAGGGTGTGGAATTTATCGCCGTGAACACAGACCGTCAGGCGCTGGACAACTCCTGCGCCACCAGCAAAATTCAAATCGGTGAAAAGATCACCCACGGCCAGGGCGCCGGGGCCGACCCGGAGGTGGGCCGCAAGGCCGCAGAGGAGAGCCGCAGCCAGTTGGACAAGGCCCTGGAGAACACCGACATGGTCTTTGTCACCTGCGGTATGGGCGGCGGCACCGGTACCGGCGGCAGCCCCATCGTGGCGGACGTGGCCCGGGAGAAGGGCATCCTCACCGTGGGCGTGGTCACCAAGCCCTTCAAGTTCGAGGGGCGGCGGCGGATGCTCCAGGCCGAGGCCGGCATCGAAGAGCTGAAGGAAAAGGTGGATTCCCTGGTCATCATCCCCAACGACCGGCTGAAGCACGCCACCGACCAGAAGATCACCCTGAGCAACGCCTTTGAGATCGCCGACGACGTGCTGCGCCAGGCGGTGACTTCCATCTCCGACCTGGTGACCGACGTGGGCTTCATCAACCTGGACTTCGCCGACGTGACCGCCGTCATGAAGGACGCGGGCCTGGCTCACATGGGCACTGGGCGCGCTGCGGGGGCCAACAAGGCGGAAGAGGCGGCGAAAATGGCCATCTCCTCTCCCCTGCTGGAGACCTCCATCGTGGGCGCCCGGGGCGTGCTGGTCAACATCACCGGCGACATGAACATCGGCCTGGAAGAGGTGGAGACTGCCGCCACACTGGTGCAGGAGGCCGCCAACCCCGACGCCAACATCATCTTTGGCGCCACCTTCGACGAGAGCCTGGAGGACGAAATTAGGGTCACGGTCATCGCCACCGGCTTTGACGATACCCCCGCAGAGGAGAAAACCCCTTCTTTTTCTGAGCCGGTGCCGGAATCGCCCAAGCCCGCACCGGCGACCACACCGGGGCAAGCTCCCGCCGCTGAACCGGCCCCCGCGCCGGAAGTGGCAACCGAACCTGATCCCGCGCCGGAGCAGCCTCCCGTCTTTGTGGAGGAGCCTGTGGCCGCGCCTCAGCCGCCGAAGGAAGAGGAAGACCCCTACGAGGCCATTCTCCGTATCTTTGGGAACCGACAGTAACCAACTCAGCGGCGCAGCCTGCGGCTGTGCCGCTGCTTTTCCCGTTCGTTCCGTCAAGGAGGAACCTGTTTATGATCAAAAAGAAGGACCAGATGCGTCACGCGGTCATCGAGCACATGCGAGGCGGCGAGGGTGAAATTCACCTGGAGCACATTCTGGAGAACAGCGAGACCGGGGAGCGCACCGGCCTGTGCAGCGTCTGCACCGTGGATCCCGGCTGCTCCATCGGCCTGCACACCCACGACACCAACGCCGAGATCTACTACATGCTGGAGGGGACGTTGGAGCTGAACCAAAACGGCCAGCTCTGCACCATCCAGGCCGGAGACGTGGTGTTCACCTCCGACGGGGAGAGCCACAGCGTCGCCAACCGGGGGGACAAGCCCGCCAAGCTGCTGGCGGTGATTTTCCCGCATTGATTCTCTGGTTTTGAGCGTTCGTTTTACACAGCCATGCGGGGAAAACCCCTCCGCCACCGCCTAAAGGCGGCGGCCCTCCTCCCCTTTCAGGGGAGGCAAGGGAGCAAGTTGTTGTCGTTTGGTTTGCGTGTTTGCTCAAACATGAGAGAATTTGCAATGTAATTTGATTAATAGTGATAACCTTGCCCTTTTAGCGGCCACCTTTCCGCAACTGACCACCCCTCTCGCCTCCCCTGAAAGGGGAGGGGGACCATGCGCAGCATGGTGGAGGGGTTTCGCCGGAATCAGTAACAGGCAGGGTATAAAGGACCACCACATCTCTACCATCACCAACAACAAAAGCCTCCGCCGCGGCGGAGGCTTTGCCTCTTTCAAACTGCTATGACACGAAACGACATTGAACAGCTTTTCAAAACCCTTCCCCCCGCGGCGGAGCCAGCCGAGCGACACGCGGCGGTACTGGTCCCCCTGACCGAGAGCGACGGGGAGGTCTGCGTGCTGCTGGAGGTGCGCGCCGCCGCCCTGCGCCACCAACCGGGGGAAATTTGCTTTCCCGGCGGCGGCATGGAGCCGCGGGAGGACGCGACTGCCTGCGCCCTCCGGGAGACGGAGGAGGAGCTGGGGCTGTCCGGCCGGCAAATCGACCTCATCGCCCCGCTGCCCGCCCTGCGGCACAGCTCTGGCCAGCGGGTGGAGGCGGTGTTGGGCTGGGTGAACAGCCTGGAGGGGCTGCGCCTCCAACGGGAGGAGGTGGCGGAGGCGTTTCTGCTGCCCCTGTCTTGGCTCCAGGCCAACCCGCCCAAGTGGGCCACCTACGCGACGGTGGCGGAGCTGGAAACCGCGCCGGAGGAGCTGCTGCCCTTCCTGCCCCACTACCGCCGGGAGCGGCGCACCCCCATTTGGGTCTATCAGGGCCGCGTCATCTGGGGACTGACCGCGAAAATGCTGGTGGGCCTGCTGGAGACGCTGGAAGGGATACCGGATCAGCAGTCATACCCCAGCTTCCGGGCCACCATGCAATAGGTGGGCGTGGGCACCTGATACCGCTGGCCCAGCCGCACCACCTCGAAAATCAGGCCGTCCACCTCGGACTCGTGCCCGGCCCAAATGTCCCGCTGCATGGAGGTGGAGGCGTTGGGGGACAGTGCGTCCAAAATCAGCAGGTTGGCCCGGACCATGCTGGTGCGGAAGGGGTGGCCCATGGCCTCCGCCAGCGCGTCGATTTCCCGGATGAGGGCGGCGAAGGTGTCCCGCTCCGGGCCAGGCCGCTGCATGGCTTCGGCCTTCACGTCGTAGTACACGCCGCAGGCGGCGGCGGGAGACACGTAGGAAAACTTTTGCAGGGCGTCCCGCTGGATGTTCCGGGAGAGCTGGGCCTTGACGCCGCAGCGGGTCAGGTCGGCCTGGATGTCCTTCAGCACCGGGCGGTACTCCTCCGGCGTCCGGGGGCCGTACACCACCCGCAAAATTTCCCCCTGCATGGCGATGACGCCGGGAGACTGGATGCTGGCGGCCACGTAGATGCACCCGTCCGTCACCAAACTCTCCGGCAGAGAGGGCTGGAGCCGTCCGCCGGTGCCGTAGATGTTCAAAATGGGAATGACCACCGTGTCTTTGGTGCAGATGCGCTGCAAAAAGGGAATGAGCGCGTCTAAACTATAGCCCTTGACGCAGAGAAACACCACGTCCGGCTGGCCCTGATAGTGTTCGCTGTCCGTGGCCTGGACGGGGACGGTGTACGCCGCCCCGCCGCTGGGGACGAGGGTCAGGCCGTTTTGCTGGAGGGCGGCCAGGTGCTGCCCGCGAGCGATGAGGGTCACGTCCAGGCCCCCACGGGCCATATGCGCGCCCAGACAGCCGCCGGTGCCGCCTGCGCCGATGATGAGGTACTTCATAGAAAAGGCTCCTTTCCAACTGCTTGCGTTGTTGTCCTATAGTATAGCAGGTCAGCGGGCGGTTGGCAAATGGCAGAAGCCACTCCCCCAAATTCTCCCCCTTGCTTTCCCGCAAAAATGTGATAGGATAAGGATAACAATCCACAAGGAGGATGGTTCACCATGAAAAAAGGAATTGCCCTGCTGCTCTGCATGGCCCTGGCCCTGTCGCTGACCGCCTGCGGCGGCAACAGCGGCGCGGAGGACAGCGCCGAGGAGAGCGCAGAGGTTGAAGTTATCATCGAGGACGCCAGCGTGGAGGTGGTCGAGGACGATACGGACGCGGTGCTGGAGGTGGACGCGCCGGAGGTGGACACCCAAGGGGCCTATCTGGTGCTGGACGCCTTCGACGCCTACGACTGGCCCTACTCCTTCGTCACCGACGGAGCGGGGACCTACACCTTCGCCACCACCAACGCCGAGGGCTACGAGGACATCACCTGGAGCATCTACCTCTTTGACGAGGAGGTAGAGGACATCGAGGAGGGCGAGGTCCCGGCCTTGACCGGCGACGGCTCCATCGAGCTGGCGGCGGGGCAGTACGTCTACTGCGTCTGCTCCTACAGCAACGCCACCCAGGAGCAGGCAGTCTCTGGAGCCAGCACGTTGGTCATCACCTTCGCGGCCGACGAAGCGGAACAGGCCGACACCAGCGCTGTGACCATCGACGCTGCCGACGCCTAACAAAGAGTAGCTATCTCATTACGCGCATACCATTAAAAAAA
>JAJPXR010000039.1 GCA_021205375.1 Clostridiales bacterium
CAGTTGTAGAGGTCACGGGAGGCATAGCAGCGGACCCCCCAGTGCCAGATGTGGGCGTTCGGGTCGGTGAACTCCTTGTTCTCCCCGTACCAATAGTAGACGCCGTTTTCATAGAAAATGCTGCCGCCATGTGCCTGGATACGCTTTCCGGCGGTGTCCAGCCAAACCTGGCCGGGGTGAAAGGAATGATACATCGTCAAATCCCGTCTTTCGTTTTGATTGGGTGCAAAACACCCACTTGTTTTACAGCTTACAGCCTTTGTCCCATCGTAATCGCAGCCGGATTTTCTGTCAACCGGGAAAAGCCCAGCTTCTCATAAAAAGCGATGGCCCGCTTATTGGCTGCGCTGACCTGGAGCATGACGCCGGAAACGCCGTCCTCCCGCAGCTTGCCCAGCAGTGTTTCCATCAGCAGGCGGCCATTTCCGCCGCCGGTGTATTGCTCCAGAATGTCGATGTGCAGGTGCGCCGGATAATCCGCCGCATAAGTCTGATACCCGCCCATCTCCGCCTGAGCCATCAGCGGATAAATGCCGCCGCAGGTGTGAACAGTTTCCAGGTATGGCTCCATGTGCCGCAGATAGGCGGCGTGGTCCTCCGCACAGAAGATGTACCCCACGCACTGGCCGCTCTCATTCAGCAGCACAAAAGCCGTCTCGTTTTCCAGATAGTTGTCGCAGTACATTGCCAGGGTGAAACGCTGCTCGGTTTCGTTTGGGGCCTCCGCAGGGAATGCGGTTTGCAGACAGACCCGCCGGAGCTCATCACGATACTGCGGCTCATAAGGAACAATGCGCATTGTTTTACATCCCCATCCCCTTCATCAAAATGGACATATCCTCCGGCTGGAAGAACTTCGTCATAAACGCCTTGCCAAACTCCGGGCCGGGGTCGGTGGCCTCTACGGTCTGTTCCATCACGTCGTCGGACATATTGGAGTGGATGGAGGCCAGATACCCAAAGGCTTCCTTTTGCCGCTCCTGGCCCTGGGGGTCCCACCAGTCGCTGAGGGTGTACTTGATTTGACTGTGATTGGCTCCGCTCATGGTGGCGGTCAGCCGCTGGCAGAAGTCCTCGTAGTCGCCTTTTCCGCTCCAGCACAGCTCCGCCAAAGCGTAGATCCTGGGGAACAGCAGCTCTTCCACGCGCCCACATTCGGTGATGTGTTCGCTCCAAAGGCAGCCCTCCATCCCCAGCAGGCTGTCCATTTCGCTCACGTCCTGGTCGCCAAAGTGGGGAACGGTGTCGTAGAGCTTCTTCACCGGCGTCATGCTGTAGGGATAATCCAGATAGCACTCGAACATATCGGCGTAGATCCACTTGCCGCCCTGCTCTGCGAAGGGCTGCATGGTGTCCCGGTGCTGGAGCGTCCAGTATTCGATCTGCACGTCCTTGGGGCAAGCGCCGCCTCGGAGGGATTCATTCCAGCAGATGGCCGTCTTGCCGTGTTTCTTCAGGATGTCGTTGACCTTGCCGGTAAACCAGCCCTGGAGCGCCTCGTAGCTGTCCAACCCCACCTGCTCCATCCGGGCGCGGCAGTGGGGGCATTTCTTCCACTCGTTTTTGGGGGCCTCATCGCCGCCCAGATGCACACGGGGGCCGGGGAACAGCGGCAGCAGCTCGTCCAGCAGTTCTTCCAGGAAGGTGAAGGTAGCATCCTGACCGGGGCAAAGGATGATGGGGAAGATACCGCCGCCCTTGGCCACATGGACCTTTTTGCCGGAACAGCTATACTGGGGATATGCTGCCAGCAGGCTGGTGACGTGGCCGGGCATATCGATCTCCGGCACGACCTCCACGCCGCGCTCTTGCGCGTAGGCGCAGACATCAGCGATTTCCTCCTGGGTATAGTAGTCGCCGCTGGTCTCCTGGAGCAGCGGGAACTTCTTGCTCTCGATGCGCCAGCCCTGGTCGTCCACCAGATGCCAGTGGAACACGTTCAGCTTGGCCAGAGCGCTTTCCTCGATGACCTTCTTGACCTCAGAGGCGGGGAAAAAGTGCCGGGCACAGTCCATCAAAACGCCCCGATGGGGGTACTTGGGCGCGTCCTTGATGGTGCAGCAGGGAAGAACGCCGTCCTCCGCCAACTCCGCCGCTGTGGTCAGCGCCCAAATCACGCCCCGCTCGGTGGCAGCCGCGACAGAAATTCCCTCCTGCGTCACGGTCAGCCGGTAGCCCTCCTGGGGCAAGGCGGCGTCCCGCTCCAATGTCAGGAATTGTCCCTCAATGATTTCGCAGCCGGTGCGCTGGGCAAATGCGCTCACGCACCAGGGTGCGAAACCGTCCAATTCCGCACCGAGCTGATGCGGGAGCGTACAGTGTCCCTCGCCCATCCTGACGCCGCCGGAAACGGCTGGGATGATGTGTTTCATAATGATTCCTCCTCAATGTCCTGTTTGTAAGAGTGATTGCTTTGCTCTTATGATGTTGGTATTGTAGCAGGAATGCCTCGACACCCGTTATCGTAAAAACGCTGCTATTGCCGCTTTTGCGCTGTTATTGTGAATACTGGCGCTTTTCTGAGAAAAAACACAGATTCGAGAGAAATGAAAAACCGGGAACCGCAGCTGTTTTCCTGCGATTCCCGGTTTGCTTGCGGAGAGAAACGTTGGTCAGGTCACTCCGCAAAGGCGGCGATGGCCATATAAGGCTTGCCAGGCAGAGGGACAGTGGTTTTACCGCTGGCTCCTGTCATAACGGTCTTTCGGGTCATTTCCCAGGTGTCGATCACCTCGACTCGATAGGTTTGACCTTCGGGCAAGTCAATTTCAAACGCAGCGGGGCAAAAACGTTCCAGGTACACCAGATGGACCTGGCTGCCCACCTTGCCCCGATAGACGTATTCGCCGGACGCCATGACCTCACGCTCCGCAGGGTTCATGCGTACCGCCATAGCGAAACCTTTAGCGGAGGGAGGTACGGTCTCCAGCAACTGGGACAGTTGCTCCGGCTGTATTTGGAAAACGCTGTCGTACTGACCGGGCAGCGGTTCGATGGGGCCGGGCAGGGTTTCCACAAACGCCTTCAAAAAGGCGATGCGAGCCGGGCTTTCTCCCTTGAGCTTGCCGCCCTTCGCCCACCAGACGATTTCATTTTCGTCCAGGAATGTCTCACCGTGGGTACAGTATCCGCCGGAAACCACGCTTCCCCAGAAGCGGGCCGTCATTTCCTGCCCGGAAATACAGCCCCACAGGTAAGGAAGATTCCCCTCGTAACAGCATTCGTCCACGACCACGGGCTTCTGATAGGTTCGATACCACTCTGCCACATGGGTGACAGACTTGGTCTGATAGCTGACATGGGTGATGTTGCTGCGGCTGAAATCCCAGGGTGCAAAGCAGTTGTGGTTGGAAAGCAAGTGGTGATAGGGGTCATTGACAGCGACAAACGTCTCCAGTTCTTCAAAGTCCTGAATTGTCTTGTGTTCAATGCACAGGTCGTATTCGTTGGCAAGGCTCCACCACAGGAAGGGATACGCGGCAAGGCGGCGCAGCAAATAGTCCAGATAGATCAGGTTTTCCTCCTGTGTGAAGGCCGAGAAGCCCCATCTGTCATAGGGGTGGAACAAAATCAAGTCAACCTGGATGCCCATATGTCCTATTGCGCACAGCGTCCGCTCCAAATGATCCCAAAAGGCAAGACAGGGACGGTTCACATCCCAGGAGCCGTCCGTATTTTTCTCAAACGCATAATAGGGCGGTTCGTTGTGATTGTAGGTATAGTCCTTTGGGAATACACAGGTGCGTATTTTGTTGAAGGGGGAAGCTGCCAACGTGGTCAGCGTTTCGTCGATCAGGTGCTGGGGCTGGTGTGCCAGGGCGTATACGGTGGTTCCAAATGGGAAATAGGGCGTTCCGTCCTCATAAGTAAAGTGCTGGCCCTGAGCGGTGACCTGACCATGCCCATCCCCAGCCTCTACTTCAACGGTACCAGACGCGAACAGACATCCGGTGATGGTGTAGCGGTAAACGCCCGCTTGTTTTGGCAAAAACCGAACCTTGTAAACGCCGTCACCTGCATAGAAGCCACGGACCGTAACCGTTTCCGCGCCACAGGAGAGCGTTGCCGTCAGGTTGATCGCAGCATAGTGATTTGTCAGAACAGGGCCAGCAAGGACAAGCTCACACATTGCATATTGTTTCATACTCTCCCCCTCAGAAGTTCTTTGCGTTTTGTGATGTTGTTATTGTACCAGAAACGCCGAACCGGGCGTTATCGGAAACACGCCTTTTTTGTTGTCATTGCATTTTTTTGATCCAGTTATTTGACAGAGTCTCATTCGCTGACAATGGGGACAGAACAACCGCTTGAAATCTCGCCGGGTCAATTACGAAGTGATGTGTGGATCGACAGCGAACAGGAGGGGCGGCCTTAGCTGGTACACTTCTTTAACACTGCGATTATTTCCGGTAATGAGCAACGCAAATCGTCTTCTAAATTCCCAGAAGTCAACCAACTTCATAAACTTGCTACAGTCATAATTTGCACCAAATATAACGTAGAAGTAGCTGTTTGTTATACTGCTTATTCGTCATAACGCTTTCATAGATTTTCAGTGTAAAATGTAGCTGTGGCGAGGTGGTGAACGATATGGATGTGATAGCCCGCATACAGGAACTCCGGGAAGAACGCGGGTGGACAAATTACCAACTCGCAAAAAAAGCAGGATTGTCTCAGTCTACAATATCCAGCGCGATGAATCGTGCCAATAACGTGACAGTGCAGACAATCCAGAAATGTTGTGATGCATTCGGAATAACAATGGTAGAATTTTTCGATGATGGTTTACGCCCAAAAGAGTTTTCCATGAGAGAGCGAAAACTGATTGAGGAGTGGAGAAAGCTGCCGTCTGAGATAAAAAGCGCAACAGAAATGATGATTTCCTATAGCTCGCGCAACGATAATGACAGAGAAAGCAAATCGACATCGAAAAGTGAGTGCTGGGAGTAAATACGGCATAGCCATTCAAGCGCGGCAGCCGTTAAACTTGTTGAATACCGCAAGACTGCCGGTCTGCTTAGGATGGGTGAGTTTTGCGGTTTTTCGTAGAGGTGCAGGATCATGAGGGAACGGAAAGAAGGCAAGGTACAATACGAGAATGGTATCCCTGCCCGTGAAAATGTGGAACCGCTTTCCACTCCAAGCGTGAATTTACAAAAAGCGATAGCCATCATAATGGATGAGGTTTCGACTAATTGCCCGATAGAGGAACTGATGTCCGTGGTTGCAGATGTAGCCATGAAATACCATGATGGGGATAGTGCGTTCTTCTTTAACTATGATAAGGGGATGAAAACGGCACAGTGTACCTATGAAACACATCGAGCAAATTTTCCCCCGATTTGTGGAACTGAACCGATGTACCTGGATGAGTATCCGGGGCTTTTAACCATGATGGTAGATGTACTTACGGGAATTGCCGCAAAGAAAGAGTTTATTTTCTTCCCCGATTTGTCGTCACTGCTTCCTGCAAAATCAAAAGAATCCCGCCGTATGAATCAAATAGGGCTTCGGTCATTGCTCGGCATTGCATACAATGATTGCAGAGATTTTATCGTCGTTGTCAATCCGCGGGAGCATACCGATCAAGGGGAAGTTTTGCGGGTAATGAGTTATGTTCTGACCACAGAAATTGAAAAACATGGTATTCATCTTCCGGACAGGATTTCTTTTGGCAAAGGTGAACTGGCGGAAAATGAGGCTTATATAGGATTGTTAAATGGGTTCGAGTTACGCACTAAATATGGAGCCATCACAGAACAGGAGCTTACAAGTGGGCGGGTAATTACATTTCTTACGCTACTCTTATTCCAGGAAGATCATATGCTCAGCAAGAAAACCATAATTGATAAGATATGGGGAGAAGAAAACCTGCTGTCTCATAAAACTCGGACGTTGAATGACGTGGGTTACAAGGCCGTCAAAAGTATCAAAGGGCTTTTCCCATCTAAGGAGTTTCTGGAAAAAGACAAATATCATTATTTTATAAATCGTAACTATAAAATCACAACGGAACTGGATGCCATCTCTTATGAAATCCGTGACATCGAGGGTATGGGCGATGATGAACTGCGATTGAAAAAATATTTGGAGTTGTTAGACAGACTTTCTGCCACGATTCTTCCCAGGCAGAAGCACACAGGAATTGAGCACATTGAACATGGGTATGATGAGAAAAAGAAGGATGGGCAGAACACAGTGCTGGAACTGATGTGCCAGTTGAAATTGTATGAGGAAATGCACAGCTTTATCCATTCGCTCTCCATTACCCGGAGCGGGGATATAGAACTGGCCTACTGGGACATCAAGGCACTTGAAGGGCTTGGAAAACACAGTTTTGCTTATGAGCAATATCAAATCAATCAGGAAAACTTTTCAGCATCTCAACAACACGAATTGGCTGAATTGCTGGGCGTAGAAATGCCGTAAAACTCTTTTTTTCTCGTGAGGCTAAAAAGAGGCTTCCGTGAGGCTGAAATGAGGCTCCCATGAGGCTTTCGTGAGGCTTTTATGGTATCGACAAGTTTTTCCCGCTGGCGTATAATAAACATACGACATGGGAAAACCACTGTGCAGCACAGGGTTGGCTCCTATAGAAAAAACAGGGAGGTTAGACCAGTGCAAGAAGCAAAGAACCCAGTTTCCTTGTTTATCTCATTCTGCCCAGTGTGCGGTACAAGGCTCATCTGTGGCGAGGCCGTCAAAAAGGGCCTACAACAGTGCGCCAGGTGCAAAAATTTCTGGGTGATTGAGATAAGCGAAGGAGACGTACATGTGAAACAGGCACCGAAGGGGTATCATAGGATGATTGCTCTTTAAGGGAGTGCCACAGTAAAAACTGAATAGATTGAGACATACTGTGAGCATCGTCGAATTGGGCAGGCACCCTCAAGGACGTAAATCAGGAGTCAAAAGTTTGTTAGTAAAGGCTGTACCTGTCCATGAGCAGGACGAGACCGGCAGACGGAATGCAATTCCACGGGAGAATTGCGCCTTCTGCCGGTCTCTTTTTTTGCGCTCTCATACAGTCCGACGGTATGTCTGCCAATTTGCTGCCTCCATTCAGGATTGCATATCCGCAAGCCTGAATGGAGGTTTTTATGTATTTTGATGCCAAATCAACTGGAATGAGAATTCGTGATTTGCGTATGGCCAAGGGTTACACACAGGCTGAAGTAGCAAAAAGATTAAATATCGGGTTGGAACATTACAAGCGAGTGGAATCTGGTCGGCGTGGATGCTCGATTGACATTTTTATCGGGCTGAAAGCAACCTTTGATACTTCGCTGGATTATCTGATTTTAGGTGAAATGTCACCTTCAGGAACCACTCACGTCAAGTCTGAACTGGAGGACATTATAAAACAACTATCTCTACTTAAAAATTCCATCTAACCATCCAATCAAATTGAAGGGGACCTACAAAGTCCCCCTCTGCGACCTGCAAGGGCCTCCCGCCGAGGGCAGTGTTCCTCTACAATTAACTTGTGCCAAACAAAAAAGGCACAACCTGCACCTTTCCAACTGAATATCAGTACACAGGTACGTTCCTGCTGTGACGAGCCACATCAGCGGTACGCCGTGACCCGGATTCTATCCGGCAGCGATTCCTACCGTCTGTGACAGTCGCCTCGCAACCGACTCGGCCACGACCCGTAGCAGGGATAATGATACTTCTGCCCAGCCACAGCCCCGGCCCGACAGCCGGGATCAAGCAATGGGGGCAGCTTAATTGAGAAGGGGTGAAGCCCATGGAGCTGCGCGAACAGCCGCCTGTGTTACTCCCGCAGACTCTGGGGTGTCGTGGACAAATAAGAGTTCGTCATGAAAATTGGGAGGACTGCTGCGCCGAGAGCGGTCTGGCAGTCCTCTTTTACATCGTAAACCGATGAATCATAAACAGAAACGAGATGAGAAAAATGTTGAAAATCGACCCGGAATTTGCCGACCAGATTCCGCCTCTCACCGAGGAAGAGTTCCGGCAACTGGAGGCCAACATTCTGAGTGACGGCGAGGTCATCAACCCCATCATCGTCTGGAATGGTGTGATCGTGGACGGCCACAACCGCTTTCGCGTTCTGGAACTGCACCCGGAGGTGTCGTACAAGACCTTTGAGAAGCAGTTTTCGGACCGCAGCGAGGTGGTGGCTTGGATTTGCAAGAACCAGCTTGGGCGGCGGAATCTAACCCCGGTACAGAGAAAATACCTGATTGGGAAGCAGTACGAAACAGAGAAGTCACCACATGGCGGCAATCGTGGAACGATTCGGGATGAAGAAACCGGAGAGTTCACCGCAAGTTCTGAAAATCAGAACTTGCGGTCAGGCGGTAAAACCTGCGAAAGAATCGCTAAGGAGAACCATGTCGGAAAAGATTATGTGGTTCGAGCTGGCCACTTCGCAAATGGCATTGATGCCGCTGAAGAAGCCGTCCCCGGCACCCGGCAGGAGATCCTTTCCGGCAAAATCTGCCCGGTAGATGCGGTGGTCCAGGCTGTTGCCCAGGCTCCACCCGAAGAACGGGAGGGCCTCGCCAACCATCTCCGAGACCCGGAGGTACAGCGGCGGGGCAAGCCCCGGTCAGAGATAAAACGGACACAGGCTGAGAGGCAACAAGAAGAACCCGACCCGTCAACACCGTTCGACGATGAGGAAGAACCTGCCCCGGTAACGAAAGTCAGCCGCAAGCAAATCATGGAGATTTACAACAGTATGCTGAACTCTGACGGCATCACCACCGAAGACGACGTGGTTCTGGATATGCAGGACGCGGTTGACACCCTGATTTTTCGCTGGAACAAATGCCTGGAACTGAACCCGGAAATTGCAAAAAGAGATAACTTTTTGCAGCCGTATCAAACAAATCGCAAAAGAAGGTATCCACTACTTACAGAACTTCTAGGAGGGAAAAATGAAACCTGTAGAATGTCCGTATGAGATCATGCTGCTGAACTCGCAGCAACTGATCATCCCGAAGGACTATCAGCGCCGTTTGCGGCCCAATCGCGTGGACGCCATTGTCTCCGACTTCGATGAGCGCATCGCCAACGAGCCGAAGGTGAGCTACCGTAACGGACGCTACTATGTGTTCGACGGCCAGCACACCATCGACGCCCGCGTCGCCAGGAACGGAGGCCGTCCCCTGCCCATCCGGTGTAAGGTATACTACGGCATGACAGAGAGCGATGAGGCTCTGCTGTTTGCCAAACAGACCGGCGCTTCTGCCCGGCTGACCCCCGGCGAGAAAATCCGTGCCAACATCTTCGGCGGCGAGGAAGTGGAGATGTGGTTTCTCCGGGTCAACGAGAGTTTGGGCCTGACGCTGGACTACGACCAGAAGCGCGGCTACAAACGAATTGCCTGTATCAAGACGGCGTTCGAGGAGTTTCAGACCATCGGCGAGGACAAGTACAAGGAGGCCCTGGGACTGTTGCTGGCGGCGTGGAACGGCGACCCGGATTCCCTGCGGGCGGCGAACGTCAGAGGAATGTGCCGGTTCGTGGCACTGTATCACGGTGAGTACAACCCCAAGCGCATGGTCACGCAGCTCCGCAAGGTGGACCCGCTGACCATCTACCGGGAGGGTCGGGCCATTGGTAGCAGCCTGACCGGATACAAAAAATATCTCTACCAAGTCTACCGGATTTACAATGGGAACAGCAAGAAGTATGCTCTGCCCTTGAAATTCTGAGGTGCCTGCCATGAGAGAAAACTGGGTTTACCGCCGTGGGGATGTGTATCTCGCCGACTGCGGCGCATGGCGCGGCTCCATCCAGGGCGGCATCCGCCCCGTTGTGGTCATGCAGAACAACACCGGAAATCGACACAGCCCCACGCTCAGCGTGGTGAAGCTGACCTCGAAGGTGAACAAGAAGCCTAACCAGCCCACCCACTACACGCTGGAAAATGTGAGGGGTATCCCGTACCCTTCACAGGTTCTGGCCGAACAGCCGGACACCATCAACAAGTCGGACATCATCCGCTATATGGCGCATCTGTCGGACAAGCATATGGAGGCAATCAGCCGGTGTCTGGAGGTAGAGTTGGGATTGACCAACGATGGCAAAGGTGATGAACTACAAAAGAAGCCAGATAGCTTATCATAGAAAAGAAAGCACTCATTTGTCAAGGATGTCACCACACCGGTGACATCCTCGCTTTTTAGGAACATCTGCGGTAAGCTAAATGACAGAAAGCAAAACCGGACTTCGGAGGCGCGGAAGTTTAACCACAGTCAAGACCAGGCATAATGGAAACAGGAGGTATGATACTTTATGGAATTTGTAGTGACCAGAACGTTGAACGGGGTCCCCATTACCCAAAAAGAGATGCAAAACATTCCGCTGATGAACGACCATATCCGCAAGATCATAGCACGGGTGAAGGCTCGGCTCCTGGAGGAATGTGAGGCCGGATAAACGGCATACAGACTGCTCCTGTGGGCGGTATCTCCGCTCATAGGAGCGATTTTTTCAGGCAAATAGAAAGCCATAAGCAAGGAGGTGGCACCTGTGGCCAGAAAAAGCAAAATGATGAAGGTCAAGGAGGTCAGCGCTTCGCAGAAAAACATCGCGTTATACTGCCGTGTTTCCACGCGGCGGCAGGCCGAAGAAGGCTACTCGATTGACATTCAGAAGGAAAAACTCGGTGCATATATCATCGCAAAGTACGATAAGGGATGCACCCACCACTTTTATGTGGATGACGGATATTCCGGCGGTTCCCTGGATCGCCCAGCGATGCAGCAGTTGATGGAGGACGTGAAGGCCCACGTTGTTACCGATGTGATCGTGTACAAGCTGGACCGTCTCAGCCGTTCGCAGAAGGACACCCTTTATCTGATTGAAGATGTCTTTTTGGAAAACAACGTGGCCTTTTCTTCGATTCAGGAATCCTTCGACACATCCACGGCTCAGGGGCGTGTCGTCGTGGGTATCCTCTCCGTGTTCGCCCAATTTGAGCGGGAAAACATCTATGAACGCACACGGGCAGGCATGAAGAAACGAGTTGAAGATGGATACTGGCCCGGCGGGGGCGGCGTTCCTTTTGGCTACGACTACGACCCCACCACGGGCATCCTCGTTCCCAACCAGGATGCGGATACAGTGCGGCAGGTTTTCCAGATGTATCTGCGGGGAGTTGGCACACAAACCATTGCAAATGCCTTGGATTTGCGATATGATAAGCTTGTCTATCAGATACTCACAAGAAAGACCTACACCGGAAAAATGTTCTACAACGGCGTGGAATATCAGATGCGCCACAAGCCGCTGATCAGCGAGGAACTGTTTGAGGAAGCCCAGCGGCTGGTCAGCCAGCGTTCTACGCTCCATATTTCCCCACGGGCGGACTACCTGCTGTCGGGGCTGTGCGTCTGTGGCCGCTGCGGTGCCAAGATGCGCTACCAGAAATGGGGCAAGGCCGGGGCCAAAATCATCTGCTACAGTCGGCACAAATCCAAGCCTTATATGGTCAAAGACCCGGAGTGTGACAACCTGCTGCTTTGGGCCGATGATGTGGAGAAGGCCGTGCTGGAGGATATGTTCTCTTACGGGCAGGGAGTTGACGGCGTTGACCCGGATGACACTGAGCGAATGGGTGTATACGAAACGCTGATTTTAAGCAAAAAGACCACGGAGAACAAAATCAAGCGGCTCATCAAATTATATGCCATCGCGGACGAGAGCACGGAGGAGGAGCTGCAAGCGCAGATCCAGGAACTCCAGGATAAGAGCAGAGAACTGGAAAAACGAATCCAGACGGAGCAGGAGCGCCGGGATACGCTGGGAAAGGTCGATTCCATCCAGGAGAAGATGAAAAGTATCAAGACCATGTGGCCTACCATGAGCGACACGGAACGCCAAATGCTTGTCCGTGAAGCCATTGATAAAGTTGTAATCGACGGTTACAGCATCAGGATAGACTATAAGTTTTGAATGAGAAAAACGCTGATTTTCGCCAAAATCAATCAAATCAGCAACCAATTTCTTTTTTCCCCACAGCCTGCTCGTTCCGATGATCAGCGGCGAAGTCCGCCGCTTCCTCCGGGACTCCTCGGCGGTGCGGGTCAGCCGCTCCATGCGGGACGTAGCCTATAAGGTCCTCCAGGCGCGGGAGGCGTACCTCAACGAGCACCAGCGGGAACCGTCTCTGGACGAGCTGGCAAAGGGGCTGGATATGAAGCGGGAGGACGTGGTGTTCGCGCTGGACGCCATCGCGGACCCTGTCTCCCTGTACGAACCCATTTACTCCGACGGGGGCGACGCCATGTGCGTCATGGACCAGGTGCGGGACGACAAAAACACCGACGAAAAGTGGCTGGAGCATCTGGCACTCCACGAGGCCATGGGGCGGCTGTCCGAGCGGGAGCGCCGCATCCTGGACCTGCGGTTTTACCAGGGCAAGACCCAGATGGAGGTCTCCCAAGAGGTGGGCATCTCCCAGGCCCAGGTCTCCCGGCTGGAGAAGGGGGCCATCCAGCAAATCAAAAAGGCGCTCTAAGGTGCTTTCATGGAAAAAAAGCGACAGCGGGACCATCAGCCGGGTTCCGCTGTCGCTCTTTGTATCATGAGGTCGTTTGTCACTCCCCGGATTCGTCCGCCGGGGAAGCGGAATTGTCCGCGCCCCCGCTGATGTAAGAAAACTCATACGTTGTGATTTCAACCGGCTTTTCCTTGAGGAAAAAGGTGTAAATGCTGAACGCCGCCAGCAGCAGCACCAGTACCACACAAACCACCCGCGCCGCCAGCCATTGCCGCTTCCATTGGCCCCGTTCCTCTGGGGTCAGCTCTTCCATCAAGGTCGCCGCCAGTTCCTCCGGGGTGCCGAAAGCGGTCACCAGCGCCGCCCGGTCCGGGGCGGAGTCGTCCTCCAGAAAAGCGTTCAGCAGACTGGTCAAATGCTCCTCCAGCCGCCGTTTTGCAGCTCTGCCACAGTGGAGACATCGGCGGACCTCCCGCCGATAATGGGTCGCCGCCTCGTTCATGTGCCGTCCCCTCCCTTCAAAATCTCGGAAACGCCGGTGATGAACCGGTCATAGGTCTCCAGCAGCTCCCGGAGGTAGGCCCGGCCCTCTGGCGTGATTTTGTAATACTGCCGCCAACGCCCATCCGGGGCCACCCGCTTCTTGCTCTCGGTGATGTACTCCGCCCGTGACATCCGGTAGATGGCCGCATAGGGAAAGACGATGGTCAGGGTGCCGCCGCTCTTTTCCTTCAAGGCGTCGGTCAGCTCTCCGATGTAATATTCCCGCTGGGAAAGCAGGTACAGCACCAGCAGCTCCGTCAAGGCTTTTTTCAGATTGTCTTCCAGGTTGTTGGAACGTTCCTTCGGGGTTTCCGCCGCCAAGTGCAGCGCCTCCTCCCTTTTTGGTCATAAAAATAGGATAAAAGACCCGAAGCGGTTTGTCAACCGTTTTCCCGCGAAAAAATGCAACTGGGAAAATATTTTTCAATTTAGATTTTTTGTTGTTGACAAAAAAGATAGGCTGTGGTAGGATAGAACTACCAAAAAGAAAGGAGGGCCCCTTATGAAGAGACAGGTTTCGTTACTCCTGGTTCTGGTGATGCTGCTGGCGGTCTGCACAGCCTGCGGCGGGAGCCAAACCACCGGGGACGGCTCCGCGCCTGCCGGCGGCAGCGTTTCCGCCGTGGACGGGGCGGGCGGAGAAGAAGCAGACGCCGCCGAAGTGGAAGCCGCGCTGGAGCAGTTTTTGACCAGCGTTTACACCACGGACGACCAGGGCCGGTATACCGCATACCTGGCGGAGATGGAGGCGCTGGACAGCGCCGCTGGGTCGGGCAGCGAGGATTCTCAGGCGCTGCTGGACGAGGCGGCGGACAACTACTATGCCGGGTTTGTGCCGCTGGTGACGGAGGACGTGTATACCCGGATGGTGCAGAACCGCGTCCCATTCAAGTACGATGCGCTATACGCAGACACCCCCGCCGCGGTGCAGGACGTTGCCCTGACCGCCCAGGAGGACGGCTATTCCTACGCCGTCACCCTGCAAATCGACGGCGAGACCGAGACCCGCAGCGGTGAGTTGCAGTGGGCAGAGCAGGGCGGCTCGATTCTGGTCAGTTCTTTTTACGAGGCAGATTAGGCCACTGCTCCCTACGTGGTAGATTTGACCCTGTCCGAGGGCGTGAAGGATTCCTCTGCCTTTGAGGACCTGATGAAAAGCGTCGCGGTCAAGTGAGCCGCATCAACCTGATTTTCCCTTTCCCCGGCTGGAGCGGTGGGTGCGTTCCAGCCGGGGATTTTTTGCGCTCTGCCGGGCCAAAACGAACGGACAGCCAGCCCACAACAAGGTGCGAGCTGGCTGTCCCGGCAAGGAACGTGTAATTGTGCGTTGTGTTATCCGGCGTTGAACAGCGCGGAGAGGGTGTCCTCGTGCTCCTGGAAGATCTCCAGCAGGAAGGTGTTCCAGTGGCGGGCGTCCTGGGTGGAGCTGCCGAACACATAATCCTCCTGGCCGTAGTCGATGACGTCGAAGCCGGGCATGGCCTTGCTGGCCCCCGCCGTCCGGTAGGAAACCGCGTCCGCCAGGGAGAAGGAGACGCTGGTCACGTCGCTGGTGTCCACCCAACCGCTCAAGTCGGTGCCGGTGGCCTCAGTTGCGGTGCCGTTGGCGGTCTGGGTCTCGGCAGCGGGGGTCTCCACCGCTACGCCGTCGGCGTACTCGGCGTACATCTGATCCACGTACAGAGAGAAGGAACTGCTCAGCACCTCAGAGGGCACATGGCCGCCGTCCCACTGCCACTCGATGGCGCAGTCGGTGCCGCTGTTCAGCCAGGCCAGTTGGAGGTTCAGGGAGGTGAACATGGACATATCGCCCTCAGACGCACCCATGACGATGCGGGTCCAGGCGGGGCTTTCCGTCCCCTCGTCACCGATATAGTTCAGCGGGTTGTACAGGGAGACGATGTTGTTGCCGTACTCGTCTCCTTCTTCGATTTCTGCGATGTCGGCGGCATAGGCTTCCACCATCTCCTCATAGGTGGAGTAGTTGGCGGAGTCGGTGCTGCTGCCCGCGGCCTGGGTGGTGCCCGCGTCGGGGGTACCCACGGTCATGGTGTCGCCTGCGCTGTCCACGTTCTCGTTCTGGGTGGCGCTGTCGGCGTCACCGGTCTGGTCGGGCAGTTCGCCGTCCGTGTCGCTGGGCATCTCGCCGCCCATATCGCTGGGAAGGCTGCTGCTGTCGGCGTCGAAGTCGCCGCCTATGCCGCCTTTGCCGCCGCCGGAGGGCAGGTCGCTGGCATCGATATCGCCCAGGGCGCTGGTGTCCGCTCCATCAGGCAGCTCTCCCCTGCCGCCGCCGTCCGCGAAGTCCGCCGCGCCGTTCATTCCGCTGGGCAGGTCGCCCGTCTTGCCGCCGCCGGAGCTGGCGGTGTAGCGGCCCTCCAGGAAGGCGGTGGCCTTGTCCTCGGTGGTCATAGCAGCCACTTCCTCATCGGAAAGGGCGCTGCCGTCCTCGTCAAACCAGGTCCAGCCCTCGGCATAGTCCAAATTGTCCAGATACCACTGGAGGTTGGAGACAAACTCCGCCAGGTACAGGTCCAGATAGCTGCCGCCGTAGCCGTTGGTTTCGGCGTACAGCTCCTCGTCGTACTCGATGGTCAGGGCGACAGTGCTGGTCAGCTCGCCGTCCCCGTCCAGGTCAAAGCCCACGTCGGCCTCGTCCACGGTCAAATTCTGCTCGTTGATATAGTCCATGTAGGACTCGGAGAGGTATTCTGCCAGTTGAGCCTGGAAGTCGGAACCAAATTCATAGTCCGTATCCAAATAATACTCAAAGGCCAGAGCCATGTCCGCCTCGTAAAGGGAGGTAATGGCGCTGTAGGCGATGCAGCCCCAGGCCCCGTCGGACAGCTCCACCTCTTCCCCGTCGATGGTGACGGTGGTAGAGTAGGTGCCATCTTCGTTCAGGTAGCAGCCCACAGCCCCCACTTCCGCCTGATAGGGGTAGAAGTCAGAGTTGTTGGAGGTGGCGGCAAACATGGTGGCGTGGGCGCCGCCGCCGCTGCCGCCGGTGGAGACGAAGTAGTCCACGCTGCCCGGCAGGTTGCCCAGCAGGATGTTGTACTTGACGAACCGGGTGGCCGCCTTCTGGTCGGACAGGCAGGAGGGTGCGTCGCCGGTGTAGTAGGTTTCGCCGTCCTCGTCGGTGGCGGTGTCCTGCTTGCCCCGGTTGCCGCAGGAGACGTTGATATACCCCTCGGCGGCGTAGGTGGTGGCGGCCTGGGTGTTGGTGGAGGAGCTGTAGCCCGCCGCGCCGGTGTTCAAAATCACCGGGGCGGTGGCGGCGGTGTAGACCTGGCCGTTGGTGCTGGTGATCTCCGCGTCGTAGTCGATGACCAGGCTGCCGTTGACGGCTTCGCTGTAGCTCGCCGCCGTCACATCGGCAGCGCCGTCCCCGTCGGTATCGATGCCGGTGACGTACCCGCCGGGAACGCAGACGGAAACACCCTCCTCGTCCTCGATCTCCGGGTAGGCCACGGCGGAGACGATGGACATGACCCAGGCGTCCGCGCCGGAATCGTAGCTCCAGGTGTAATCGGTGTTGTTGGCCAGGTTCAGGGTTTCTTCGATATATTCCTTATCGGAAGATACCGCCTGGGTCTCCGAAGCGGCAGCCGAAGTATCCGCCGCAGCGGAGCTGTCCGCCGTGGAGGAGCTGCCGCCGCAGGCGGCCAGGCTCAGCACCATGGCCAGCGCACAGAGCAGCGCAGTGATTTTTTTCATATAGGAGAACCTCCTTGTTTGGTTTCCGTTATCTTACCACAACTAGCTTGAAAAAAGATTGAAGGATTCCATCTTTTTTCAAGGTTTCTGTGGTATAGTAACCATAGCAATATCACCCATGCACAGAGGAGGCCCCGGTCATGAAGCTGATACTGATAGAGGACGAACCCCGGATGGCGGACGCGCTGGAGGAGCTGCTGCGGCAGGAGGGGTATGATGTGGACTGTTTTTTTCGCGGCGACGACGGGTTGGCCGCCATTTGCGGCGGGCAGTATGACGGCGCTATCCTGGACGTGATGCTGCCCGGCCTGTCCGGGATCGAGGTCGCAGCCGGCTGCCGAAAGGCCGGGGTCCGCACCCCCATTTTAATGCTCACCGCAAAAAGCGAACTGGATGACAAGGTGCTGGGCCTGGACGCCGGGGCCGACGACTATTTGACAAAGCCCTTCCACCCGCGGGAGCTGCTGGCGCGGGTGCGCGCCCTGTGCCGCCGGGGGCTGCCGCTGGTGGACGACAGGCTGTGCGTGGGCGACCTGGCGCTGGACACCAAGTCCCTGACACTGCACTGCACCGCCACCGGGCAGAGCGTCCACCTGAGCGAAAAAGAGTGCCGGGTCTTGGAATATCTGCTTGCCAACCAAACGCAGATTTTGTCAAAGGAGCAGTTGGCGGTGAAGATCTGGGGCTACGAGAACGGGGCAGAGTACAATAAGGTGGAGGTCTACATCTCCTTTGCCCGGAAAAAGCTGGCCTTTGTCGGCTCCCGGGTGGAGATCAAAGCGGTACGTGGAGCCGGGTACGAATTGAGGTGGGAACGTGGGGAATAAGCGGCAAAACAGCGCTTTCCAGCGCTCCCGGCGGCAAATCGTGGCGGTGGTGATGGCGGCGTTCCTCCTGCTGTTCGTCGTGACGCTGGCGATGATCTATGGCCTCAGCTACCGGGAGCTGTACCAGGAAAATCTGGATATGCTGGAGATGTATGTGGAGCAGTACCGGGAAAACGGCAACCCCAGTCAAATACAGCCCACAAATCAACTCCCGCAGGGAGACGACAGGCCGGAGCAGGACGGGCTGCCGGACCGGGACAGCACCCGGTATCTTCTCTCCACCTTTTATTCCGTGGCCTTTGACGAGGACACTCAGCCTTTTAGCGTAGACCTGGGCAGCGGTACACTGTATACGGAGAGCCAGCTCTCCGAGGTGGCGGAGCATCTGCTGGACGCAGGCCGGAGCCAGGGGACTTATGGCAACTTTGTCTATTGCATCGACCAGGAGGATTCCTACACGCTGGTAACGTTGATGGACAACACGCTGGTTTCCGACAGCTTCACCACCCTCTTCCGCAACGCGCTGCTCCTGGGCGCAGGGATGGTGGCAGTTCTCTTTCTGTGTGCCACCGCTCTGGCCCGGTGGATCATTCGCCCGCTGGAGGAAAGTGACCGCCGCCAGCGGCAGTTCCTCTCCGACGCGGGACACGAACTGAAAACCCCGGTCGCCGTGGTCGAGGCCAACGCCGAGCTGCTGGAGCGGGAAATCGGTGAAAACAAATGGCTGCGCAACATTCGCTCCGAAAGTGGCCGCATGGCCGGATTGGTCGGCGAGCTGCTGGACCTGGTGCGGACGGAGCGGGAACTGCCCCAGATGGAACCGCTGGATCTCAGCCGCCTTGTGCTGGGCGGAGTGCTCCCCTTTGAAAGCGTCGCCTTTGAGCTTGGGCGGGAGCTTGATTGCCAGATAGACGACGCCATCTCCATCCAGGGCAACTCCGGCCAGTTGAGCCAGTTGGTCTCCATCCTGATGGACAACGCCCTTTCTCACAGCACAGGGCCGGGCAACATCACCGTCCAGTTGCACCAGGAGCGGACAGCCACCATTTTGACGGTTTCCAACCCCGGTTTTATCCCGGAGCAGGACAGGACAGAGATTTTTACCCGTTTTTTCAAGAGCGACGCAAACCGCGGCGGAACGGAACATTACGGGCTGGGCCTGACCATCGCCAAAAACATCGTGGCGACCCATCAGGGGGAAATACAGGTCGCCTGCACGAATGGGCGGGTGTTCTTCTCTGTGCGCCTCCCGAACAAAGAGAAAAAACGGCCTGGAAAGCTGCGCTCCCCGGTCCGTCCTTGAAAACGGCGCGCCGCCTCCTCAGCGACGGCGAGCTTCGCATCTGCCTCAAGGGGTTTCCTGCTGCTCGGAAAGCCGCACTTTCAGCAACTCGACCAACCGCTCCGCGATTGGCGTAAAGACCTGATATTTCTTCCAAATGATATACATTTTCGTCTCCAGCCTGGGCGACAGGGGCCGGAAGCACAGCCCGCTCGACTCACTGACGTCCGCCAGCCGGTCAAAGACCAGCAGACAGCCCAGCCCTTCCCGGACAAACACGGAGCCGTTGTAAAACAGATTGATGGTGCCAATGATATTCAGATGGTCAACGGCCTCCCCGCACCACCTGGGCAGGTCGGCGCGGATGGACTGGGGCGAGGTGATAAGCGGAACATCCCGCAAGTCCTCCGGGCAAATGACGGCTTTCTGCGCCAGTGGGTCGTCTGTCCGCATCAAAAGGCCCCAGGTATCTCCCCCCGGCAGGGAGAGGTAATTGTACTTCGACAGGTCAGGCGGCTCCACGATGACCGCAAAATCGGACAGCCCCTGCTCCAGGTCGCCCACCACCACGCGGGTGTCGCCGCTGGTGATATGAAACCGCAGCCCCGGATATTGCAGGCGAAACTCCTTGATGACGCTGGCCAGGTGGCGGATCAGCCAGGATTCTGCGCAGCCAATGCGCACGTCTCCCCCGGTGACATCGTTCAGAGACTGGAACTCGTCGATGGTCTTGTCTGCCATATCCAGGATGTCCTCCGCCCGCTTGCGGAGCAAGATCCCCTCTTCGGTCAGGCGCACATTATAATTGCCCCGGACGAACAGCTTGCATCCCAGCTCGGCTTCCAGCTCCTTGAGCTGCTTCGACAACGTGGGCTGGGAAATGTGCAGCGTCCTGGCCGCGCCCGTAATGCTGCCCTCTCTGGCCACTTCGATAAAATACCGCAACACCCGCAGTTCCATAAAGCGTCCTCCTTTTTTCTGGTTGGCTCCATTTTATCGCAAGCAGCTATTCTTTTCAAGCATAACTGACACACCGTATAGGATTTTTCTCTTATCTGTGCGATGCTTTGATAAATCCCCAGTCAAGCTGGGGATTTTTGTTGTTCCTGCTTGGCGGCGCAAAAACAGCTCACACGAGGCAGGTCGTGTGAGCTGTTTAAAAAAGTTGGCATTTACAGATTCCGCTTGTGTTGAGCAGCGTTATCTCTCGTACTTCTCAAAGTAGCCTTTGTCATGGAATGCGAACTCTTTGCTTTTCACCCGCAGGGAGACCGCAAAGGGCAGGAGGATCAGACAGACGGCAATGCCCAGGAAAATACCGATTCCCCCGATGACCTGAACCACTGTTACAGAGTGACCCGTCAGCCACTTGAGCGCCGCCGTGCTGAGCGGTATCAATACGCACCAGGAAGTGACCAGTCCCGGCCCATAAGCGGTCTTTTTGCCCTTCTCGTGGTAGCGCCGGTACATTAGAATACCGCTTCTGGTATGGTTGATGGTCTCGCCCAACCCAAAAAACAGCACCAACGTGACCGCACTCGGCTCGATGACCTGTGTATTGATGGTCAGCAAAATCACGACGATTTCAGCCCCCAGGTTTGTGACCATATTGGTGCAGCGATTTTGCGGATAGGCCATCGGCTCCTTCGACCCGAAGCCCAGGTTGTTCATATAATAGAAACCAGCCGGGAAGGAGTTTTCCTCAAAGATGTGCATGGGGACGGCGACAGCCAGCATACAGACCAGCTTACGGCTCATCTCCCAGGTATCCCAATTCCAGACCAGCGCACAGGCCATGACAACGCCCAAAAAATAAACAGCATACAGCCACATCTGGTCGCACCATCTGCTGAGTCCTTTTTTCAAATGAACACGCCCCTTTTGCTGCGCATAAACATCCAAACGAACGATCCGCTACAGCTTTTATCACATAGTATTATACTCTCGATGAATCCTCTGACAAACAACAGTTTTTCGATTTTGTCGCACGATGCGCCCATCGTATCGCAATGGAAAGCTTGATCCATTCCCTGCGCGCCGTTTAACCGTCACTCAGGGAGCGGAAGATCCGCACCAGCATGATGACCGCAGCGATGGCCAACACGAACTCGGCAACCAGTTGGGCGTAGGCCAGACCGTAAAGGGGCCAAATCCAGTTCAGGATGAAAAGCGCGGGGATTTCCAGAACGACCTTGCGGAGAATGGCAAAAATCAACGCATTTCGGCCCATTCCGCAAGCCTGAAAGACGCCCACCGCCAGAAAATCAATGTCCAGGAAGGGAAGCGCCAACGACATTCCATAAAGGAAGGCTCCGCCATAGGCGACCACGGATTCGTTTTCCATAAACAGGCCGATGATCCCGCTGCCCTGGGTAAAACAAAACGCTGTACCAATCGTCATAAGCGCCAGAGAAATGCCTCCGGCAAAGGTGACGACCTTCTTCATACGGCGATAGTTCCGGCTGGCATAGTTGTAACTGATCAGCGGCATAATGCCCTGAGAGAATCCCATCGCCACATACATGGGCACCATGGCGATCTTATGGGCGATGCCCATAGCGGAAACGGCGTCGGCGCCAAACGCGGCGGTGAAGTTGTTTAAAACCGTCATACCGGTGACATTGAGCAGGTTTTGAATGGCTGCGGGGATACCCACATTGCAAATCTGGAGGAAAATTTGCCTGTTCCAACGGAAATTCCGGGGCGAAATGCTGACGAAAGTTTTGCCCCGCCGGACAAAAAGCAGCACGAAAAAGTACAGACAGGCCACGCAGTTGGACAGGAAGGTAGCCAGGCCCGCACCGGCGGCCCCCATGTTGAGGCCCCAGGGCAAAATAAACACCGGGTCCAAAACGATATTCAACAGGCACCCGCTCATGGTGCCGATGCTGGCGTTCATGGCCGCCCCTTCGGAGCGGACCATGTTTGCCATAACCACGTTGAGGATCGCAGGAGCAGCCCCGCAGGTGACCGTCCACAACATATAATCAGAAGTGGCGGCCCAGGTATCAGCGGAGGCTCCGAGAATGGTCAGCAGCGGAGCCTTCAACAGGGTGCAGCCGACAGAGAGGAGCAAACTGCAAAATAAGGCGCAGTAAAAGCCCATTGCCGAAGTTTTTCGCACCGTATCATAATCTTTTCGCCCCAGCGAACGGCTCATCAGGCTGGAACTTCCCACGCCGAACAGGTTGTTCAGCGCATTGAAGGCCAGCAGCACCGGGGAGGCCAGCGTCACGGCGGCAGTTGCCACCGGGTCGTTCAGCATCCCGACAAAGTAGGTGTCGGCCAGGCTGTACAACACCATCACAAGGGAGCTTGCCACCGTGGGGACCGCCATTCTGACCACGGCTCTCGGCACCGGAGTTCGTTCAAAGAGTTCGATTTTTTCCTGTTCTGTCTTTGCAGCCATACTGTATGATCCCCTGCTTTTCTATTGGATGAAATATCTGTTCCATTCGTACTTTTTATTATACAGCGTACGAAAAGAAGCTGCAAGCATTATTATAGCAGTCCCGTCATACCCAAACAAGGCACAATCTCACAAAATGATTGCCCATTCGTTATGTAGAGCAGCCCGAAGGCTGCCCCAGGCTGACGCCGGTTCGTCCTCCTCCAAGGCGAGGCAGAGAACGGCATCTTGCCTGACGGGAGACTGCCAAAGTGGAACAGCACCGTTTCTTCCGCTTTCTACCTTATGCGCCGCAGGCGTCCAGCATGGTTTCTGCCAGGATGCCGTAGCCGCGGGTGGGGTCGTTGACGAGAACGTGTGTCACCGCCCCCACCAACCGCCCATCCTGCAAAATAGGCGAGCCGGACATCCCCTGAACGATGCCGCCGGTGGCCTCCAGCAGCTCAGCGTCTGTCACCTGGAGCAACAGGTTCCGGGTCTCCGAGGCCGCCGCCGGATAAAGCCGCAGAATCTCCACAGAATACTCCTTGACCTCATCGCCGTCTACATTGCAGAGGATGGTGGCCTTGCCGGTGCGGATCTGGCTCCGCTCTGCCACAGGCAGCGCCTCCCCGTCCAGGTCTCCGTAGAGCTGACCGAATACGCCGCAGTCGGTGTTTGCTGTCAGGCTGCCCAGGTCCTGGGTCAAATCGAAGGTGCCGTGGAGCTGCCCCGGATGGCCGCTGCTCCCCACAACGGCGCTGGTCACGGTGGCGCCCATGATGCTGCCGGTTTTCATCGGCATCAGAAGGCTGGTGTCCACATCGTTGATGCCGTGGCCCAGGGCACAGAACCGTCCGGTGACCGGGTCATACCAGGTGACGGTGCCAATGCCCGCCATGGAGTCCCGCACCCAGGCTCCCAGCTTGTAACTGCCGTCGGCCAGACAGGGCGCGGCCTCTGCGGTCACCTCCAGCCGCCGCCCGGACCGCAAGGCGGTGACCGCCAGTGTCTCCCCGCTCTGCTGGCGCAAAATCGTCTCCACCTCCTCAATGGTGTCCACCTGCTGCCCGTCCAGTTGGATGATGATGTCCCCCACCTTCAAGCCGCTCTCCCTGGCCGGGGAATAGCTGCCCTGTGCGGTGGCGATCTCCTCCAGCCCCACCACCATGACGCCGTGGGAAAACAGCTTGATGCCCACCGTTTTGCCCACCGGCACCAGCATGGTCGGCTCCGCCTGCCCGGAGCATCGGACAGCCTGCGTGTTCCAACGCTGTCCGACGGCAGTCAGCAGGAGCGCCAGCACCAGCATCATTGCCGCTCCCACCAAAGCGGCGGTGTGTGCCGTCTGTTTTTCTTCCTTCATTCTCCATCCCTCCATCAGCGGCCTGTTCTGCGGAAAAACGCACCATTTCTGGGATATTTTTCTGTTTTACAGGCCAAATCACGCTGCCAGATTACTATTTCTCGCTGAGACGAAAAAAAGGTTCTATAATAAATGTTGGGGTCAGGTAAAGCACCTGGCCCCAAATT
>JAJPXR010000228.1 GCA_021205375.1 Clostridiales bacterium
CTCCACCACGTCCAGGATGGAGCCGCTGTCAATGCCCCGGCAGGCGGCACACTGGCCGCAGGGGTTGCCCCCCACCGGGTTCTCACAGTTCACCGCCTTGGCCAGCAGCTTGGCGCAGGTGGTCTTGCCGGTGCCGCGGGTGCCGGTAAACAGGTAGGCGTGGGACAGGTGGCCGGTGGTCACCTGTTTTTTCAGCGTCCGGGTGATATGGGACTGCCCCACCACGTCGTCAAAGGTCTGAGGCCGCCATTTGCGGTACAGGGCCTGGTACACCGTTCCCACCTCCAGTATAAGCTGTTAGCACTTAGCTGTTAGCCGCTAGTAAGGCACTGCAAGGCAACAGCATAGCACTCAAAAAGAAACACTGTCACGCTAAAAACAAAAAAAGAAGCTGTTAGCTGCCAGTTCTTAGCTTTTAGCTCTTAGTCACACACTTCCAAGCTAAAAGCTAATAGCTAATAGCTAATAGCTAATATAAACACTCCGGCAGAGTTTGGAAACGGCTGTCTGCGGCACACAACAGGGTCCGCTTAAGGCTGCTCGGTTCCCCGCCTGACCTGGTTCACGGTCTGCCGTTGCGCAGGACCGTCTCTTCGCCCCGCCGGAGCTATTGCGTATTGTACCACCCTTTTTGTCCTTTTGCAAGAGGAAATTTTAAAGTTTCGGGGATTTTCTCGTTATGCAGTCCCTGGCATCCGCGCCCTTCTCCATGGAATTTTTTTCTTTTTCCGTGAACGATTCGTAAAAACCGGGTCAATTTGGCAAAATCGCTTCCTTTTTTCCTGGCAACCTGTTATACTCGTTGCAATTTCTTTCACTGCCTGGCGGCACAAAGCCGCCTCTGTCAGACTGTGAGGTGCATTATTTGAAAAATGAAAAAACCAGACTGCGGGAAAAGCTAATGGAAGCGCTGCGGGCCGTTCTGCCCATCGTCGGCATCGTGCTGGCACTGAGCTTCACCATTGCACCCATCTCCCCCAGCGTGCTGCTTTGCTTTCTGCTGGGGGCGGTGCTGGTCATTGTGGGCATGATGTTCTTCACCCTGGGCGCTGAGATCGCCATGACGCCCATGGGCGAACGGGTGGGCAGCAGCCTGTCCAGATGTCGGAGCCTGGCCGTGATCGTTGTCATCGCCTTCCTTCTGGGCTTTGTCATCACCATCTCAGAGCCGGATTTACAGGTGCTGGCGGGTCAGGTGCCGTCCATCCCCAACCGGGTGCTGATTTTGGCGGTGGCCGCCGGGGTGGGACTGTTTCTGGTGGTGGCGCTGCTGCGAATGCTCTTCGGCATCCCCCTGGCCCCGGTGCTGGCGGTACTGTACGCCGCTGTTTTCGTGCTGGCCTTCCTGGTTCCGCAAAACTTTGTGGCCATCGCCTTCGACTCCGGCGGCGTGACCACCGGCCCCATGACCGTCCCGTTTATCATGGCCCTGGGCGTGGGCATCACCGCCATCCGCGGGGACCGCAACGCCGCAGACGACAGCTTCGGTCTCATCTCCCTGTGTTCCATCGGCCCCATTCTGGCGGTGATGATCCTGGGGTTGGTCTACCAGACGGACAGCAGCAGTTACACCGCCGCCTCTGTCCCCCAGGTGGAGGACTCCGTGGAGCTTTGGAGCCTGTTTCTGGAGGGCTTCCCGGAGTACCTCCGGGAGATGGCCGTCTCGCTGCTGCCCATCGTGGCCTTCTTCGGGCTGTTTCAAGTGGCTGTCCTGCACATGCGCAAACGTCCCCTCATCCGCATTTTCATCGGTCTGGCCTACACCTATGTGGGGCTAGTATTGTTCCTAACCGGAGCCAACGTGGGCTTTATGCCCGCCGGAAGCTACCTGGGGACCGTGCTGGCTGGGCTGGACTACAACTGGATCCTCATCCCTATCGGAATGGTCATCGGCTACTTTATCGTCAAGGCGGAACCGGCGGTCTACGTACTGAACAAACAGGTGGAGGAACTGACCGACGGCACCATCTCCGCTGCCGCCATGGGTACCAGCCTCTCCATTGGTGTGGCGGTCTCCGTGGGACTGGCCATGCTGCGGGTACTGACCGGTATCCCTATCCTTTATTTCCTGATTCCCGGCTACGCCCTGGCGTTGGGCCTGTCGCTGGTGGTACCAAAGATTTTCACGGCTATCGCCTTTGACTCCGGCGGCGTGGCCTCCGGCCCCATGACGGCGGCCTTTCTGCTGCCCCTGGCCCAGGGAGCCTGCTCCGCCGTGGGCAGCGACATCGTCAGCGACGCCTTTGGCGTGGTGGCGATGGTGGCCATGACCCCGCTGATCACCATTCAAATCCTGGGCGTGGTCTATCAGCTCCAGAGCCGCAGGAAACAGGCGGCGGCGCCGGACTTTACCGCTCTGGAATGGCTGGACGACAACGCCATTATCGAGCTGTGAGGAGAGGAGGAACAAACTGTGAGCGAACTGTACTTAATGGTATCCATTACCAATCGGAAGCAGCACAAGCGTTTCCAGCGGTTTTATAAGGAGTGCAAGCTGGGGATGTCCCTCCAGATGCTGGGCCGGGGCACGGCGGCCAACGAAATGCTGGACTACCTGGGCCTGGAAGCGTCGGAAAAAGACGTGTTCCTCTCCCCCGTCACCGCTGAAACCTGGGCCAAAGTGAAAAAGGGCCTGCAAAGCAAGCTGCGCATCGACGTGCCGGGCACCGGCGTGGCCTTCATTATCCCTTTGAGCAGCATCGGCGGCAAACGCCAGGTGATGTTTCTGATGGGACAGCAAAAATTTGAACTTGGGGAGGAATCCACATTGAAAGATATCAACTATGAGCTTCTGGTTGCCATCTCCAACCAGGGATACACCTCTTTGGTCATGGATGCAGCCCGGTCGGCAGGCGCATCCGGCGGCACCGTCCTCCACGCCAAGGGCACCGGCATGGAGAAAGCGGAGCAGTTTTTGGGGGTCTCCCTGGTGGCGGAAAAGGAGCTGGTGCTGATCGTGGTGAAAAAGGCCAAAAAGAACGACATCATGGGGGCGATCATGTCAGACGCCGGGCTGGACAGCTCAGCGGGCACCATCGTCTTTTCCCTGCCCGTCACCGGCACGGCGGGGATGCGCCTGATCGAGGAAGACGGAGAAGACTGACCCGGTAAAGCACCCAAAACGATTTGTTATGACGCGAGACGGTTGCTCCGTCCTGCGTTTTCCCTGTTTTTCGTTCTTTTTAAAAATTAGCAACGGACAGTGGAAATATTGCAAAGTTTGTGGTATGCTATATGTAAGGTATAAAATTGTTGTTTTTTGCGCCGGAAGGAGGCCACATGGAAAAGAGAAAAATAGCCCTTTCCCTTCTGCTGGCCGTGCTGCTGGTCATTGCATTGCTGTCAGCCTGGCTGTACTGGCAGAGCGATTGGAAGGCCCCCGCTCTGGTAGTCGTAGAGGAATTTGAGGTGGACTATGGTACGCCGGTTTACCTGTACCAACTCGTGGAACAGGCGTCGGATCGCAGCGACTACACCCTCACCCTGTCCGGCAGCGGACAGATCGACGAAAAAGAAAAGACCATCACCTTTTCCAAGCCCGGCAGCTATCCCGTGGAGATCACCGCCGCAGATGTCCACGGCAACACCACCACCGCAACCGCAACCGTCACCGTGGTGGACCGGGTGGAACCGACGCTGGAAGCGGAAAATCTGACCCTCTACCTGGGAGAAGAAGCGGACTATCTCTCTGGCGTCACCGCTATGGATGAGGTGGACGGCGACCTGTCCGATGCGGTGCAGGCCAACAGCACCAAGGTGGATCTGGAGACCCCCGGCCAGTATGAGGTCACATATTCCGTGTCGGACCGTTCAGGCAACACCGCCACATGCACCGTCACCGTCACTGTGGCCCAGCAGCCCGCCCAGGAAATCGCCCTGAACCGGACGGAGTTGTACCTGTCCGGCAACGAGTACGACCAGTTGGAAGTGGCCGTCTCCCCCACCGACTGGGAGGGGACAGTCACCTGGACCAGCAGCGACACTTCCGTAGCCACCGTGTCCGACGGGCTGGTGGTCTGGGCCGGTGAAGGGACCTGCACTATCACCGCCACGGCGGACAGCGCCTCCACCGAATGTCAGGTGACCTGCGGGGCGCCGGCCTCCACCGCGGTTTGGCTGAGCCAACACACCCTGTCCCTGTCAGAAAACGCCACCGCCACCCTGACCGCCACGGTCTACCCCTCCAACTGGTCTGGGGACGTCACCTGGACCACCAGCGACGACGCCGTCGCCACTGTGGACGCCAGCGGCAATGTCGTCTGGGCGGGGACAGGCAGTTGCACCATCACTGTCATCGCTGGAGAGCAGAGCGACTTCTGCACCGTCACCTGCAAGTCCTCCACTACGACCACTACCGTCATAGATGATTTGCTGGACGAGCTGCTGGGGGATAATTAGGGAACCTCTGATTAAAAGAGGCTTTCGTTGATAAGCTCAAAATATTACTAC
>JAJPXR010000131.1 GCA_021205375.1 Clostridiales bacterium
CGCCGCGCCACCTCCCCTTTCAGGGGAGGCAAGAGGGGTGGTCAGTTGCGGAATGGCATTTCGTTATAGGTAAAGTGTTCCTATTTGGTGAATTATATTCCCAATTTCTCTTGCTTGAACAAAACACGCTAACTAATTAACAAGCACTATCCCCTCGCCTCCCCTGAAAGGGGAGGGGACCATGCGGAGCATGGTGGAGGGGTTTTCCCCGGCTGGAATGATTGATAAAGCTGATTTCAAAGGGACAACAAGAAACTTATTCCTCCGCTTTCAGCAATTCTTCCGCCGCCAGCATGATGCCGGTCTTGCCGGAGGGGTAGGTCAGCCCTCCTTGCAGGTAGACCGTGTAGGGCGGACGCATGGGCGCGTCGGCGGAAAGCTCGATGGACGCCCCCTGGATGAACGCTCCCGCCGCCATGATGACCGGGCAGTCGTAGCCGGGCATATCCCAGGGGATGGGGGTCACGAAGCTGTCCACCGGGGAGCCGGACTGGATGCCACGGCAGAACCGCTCCACCGCCTCCGGCGTGTGCAGCGACACCATTTGAATGATGTCGTGGCGGACCTGCTGGGAGGTGGGTTCCGTGTCGTAGCCCATCAGCTCCATCATCCTGGCCCCAAAGACGGCGGTTTTCACCGCCTGAGCCACGGTGTGGGGGGCCAGGAATAGTCCCTGATACAGGGCGCGGTTGTTGCCCAGGGTGCTGCCGCACTCCCGGCCTATGCCGGGGACGGTCAGCCGCATGGCCGCCGCCTCCACCAGGTCGTGCCGCCCGGCGATGTAGCCGCCGGTGGGGGCCAAACCGCCGCCGGGGTTCTTGATGAGGCTGCCCACGATGAGGTCCGCCCCTACCTGGCTGGGTTCGATGGTCTCCACGAACTCACCGTAGCAGTTGTCCACGATGACGGCGGCGTCCGGGTTGTTCTCTTTCACAATGGAAATCAACTCGCCGATTTCTGCCACAGACAGGGTGGCGCGGGTGGAGTAGCCCTTGCTGCGCTGAATGAGCACCGCCTTGACCCCTGGCTCCCGGACCGCCTGGGCCAGACCCTCCCGGTCCGGCTGGTCATCGGGGGTGATATCCACCTGACGGTAGCCGATGCCATAGCTTTTCAGGCTGCCCGGTTCCTCGCCGGTGACGCCGATGACCCCCAAAAGGGTGTCGTAGGGCGCGCCCACCGCGCTGACCAGCGTCTCTCCGGGCTTCAGTGCCCCATAGATGGCGGAGGCGATGGCGTGGGTGCCGTTGACGAACTGGATGCGCACCAGCGCGTCCTCGGTGCCGAAGATGTCCGCGTAAATTTTATCCAGCTCGTCCCGGCCCTGGTCGTCGTAGCCGTAGCCGGTGGTGCCGGCGAAGTAGCTCTCGGCCACCCGGTGGGTCTGGAACGCGGAGAGCACCTTTTGGGTGTTGTACTCCGCGATTTCGTCAATGCGCGCAAACTGGGCGCTGATGTCCTGCTGGGCTTGCCGGGCCAGGTCGCGCACCCGGTCCGAAATGCCCAGTGGGTTTTCGTTGTTCATGGTTTACAGCTCACTTTCACAAAAAGCAGTAATCAAATCTACGCAGGAGGAAAAATCGTCCAAATCCATCAGTTCCGTGGGGGCGTGGGTGTAGCGGCAGGGGATAGATACCCCGCCTGTTTTCACTCCAGTGCGGCTGCGGCTGATGGGGCCGCCGTCAGTGCCGCCGCAGGTCAGCACGTCCCGCTGGGCGGGGATGTTCTTTTCTTCGGCCAAATGGCACAGCCGCTCCACCACCTCCGGGTGGCAGATGACGCTGTGGTCCATCACCTTGACCGCCGCGCCCTTGCCCAGGGCGGTAGTGCCCTCGTGGAGCGCGCCGGGGATGTCGTCGGGACAAGTCACGTCCACCACGATGGCATAGTCGGGCCGGACAGCGAACCCGGCAGGCCCCGCGCCCCGGGTGCCCACCTCCTCCTGGGTGGTGAAGGCAAAGTACAGGTCGTTTTTCCGCTCGCCCAGAGCGCGGAGGACGGCCAGCAGCGCGCCGCACCCCGCCCGGTCGTCCAGGTAGGGGGAGACGACGCGGTTCCCCGCCTGGAAGAAGGGCGCGTCGTAGGCGGCGGTATCCCCCGGAGCTGCCAGGTTTTCCGCCTCGGCCTTGTCCTTCGCGCCGATGTCCAAAAACAGGTCGGCGCATTTCAGCTCCTTGCCCAGCTTGTTGTCGTCGCAGGAAATCAGTCCCCGGAGGCCGTTTTTAAAGCGAACGGGCGTTTGCAGCAGCGTGGCCGGGTCCAGCCCGCCAACGGGCGCAAAGCGCAGCACGCCTTCCTTCTCATAGTGGGTCACCATGACCCCCACGCTGTCCATGTGGGCGGCCAGCAGCACCTTCGGCCCCGACCCTGCCCGGTGGACCAGCAGGTTGCCCATGGGGTCAACGGTGATGTCGTCGGCGTATGGCTCCGCATCCCGGCGGATGAGGTCTCGAATCTCCCCTTCGTCCCCGGAGACGCCAAAGGCGTGGGTCAGTCGCTCCAGTAGGTTCAAATCTGTCATTGCTCTTCCTCCTCCAGTGACTTTAAAAAGGCGCGGGTCAGCCGCAGCATCCCCTCCGCGTCATCCAGGCTGGCGACCTCAGTGGGGCAGTGGAGATATCGCACCGGCAGGGCCAGTCCCGCCACCTGCGCACCGCACCGACTGCGTTGGTAGCTTCTGGTGTCCGATTGGCCAGAATCCGCCGCTTTCATCTGCCAGGGGATGTTTTCACGCTCGGCCAGTCCCCGCAGCCGGAGGAACAGCGCCCGGTCGTAAATCGTAAATCGGTCCGACACCGGCAGCGCCACGCCGCCGCCGGGGGTAACGCCCACCTTGTCCCCGGTTCGCTCCGGGCCGTCCTCAGAAGCCACACCGTCCAGACAGAGGACGATGTCCGGCTTCTCCGCGAAGGCCGCGCCAAAGGCCCCCCGCGTCCCCACCAGCTCCTGGGCGGCAAAGACGAAGGTGCAGTCTATCGGCAGCTCCTCCTGGAGCAGTTTCAGCAGCACGGCGCAGGGGATTTTACTGTCAAGTGCTTTTGCTTTACATATATTTCTTGTTCCAAAGGAGGCAAACTCCGAGGCGAAAACACCCACGTCTCCCAATGAGAGCTGCTTTTTTGCCGCGTCCTTGTCCTTCGCACCGATGTCGATATAGAGTTCTTTCAGCTTTGGAAGGTTGTTTCGTTCCGATTTAGTGGTCAAATGGATGGGTTTCATGCCGATCACGCCGGGGATACAGTTTTCGCCCAGGTAGACCCGCTTACCGATGAGCGTCCGGCGGTCCACTGGCCCCACGGTCTGGAATCGCAGGCAACCGTCATCTGTAAAGCCAGATACCATTACACCTGTTTCGTCCATGTATGCGTCCAGCAGCACCCGCTTTTCGGTGGATTTGCGTCCGTGTTTAAACACAATTAAATTGCCCAGGTTATCCACTCGCAGGCTGTCCGCATAAGGTTCCGCCTGGGTTTGGATAAGCGCACGCACCTCGTCCTCCCGGCTGGACACACCGGAGCAGGCGCACAGCGCCTTTATCAGTCTCTGCATGACAGCGCCTCCTCACCGATGCGCTCCACGAACGCCGCCAACAGCCGGGCGCACTGTTCCACGTCTCCCAGGTCGATGACCTCCAGCGGGGTATGCATATACCGCAGGGGGAGGCTGAGGATAGCGGTGGGGATGCCCTCCCGCAGGATTTGGATGTCCCAGCCGTTGGTGCCGGTGGAACCGGCCATGACCTCCACGGAATAGGGAATCTTCTCCGCCTCCGCCTTTGCTTTCATCCGCCGGAACATCCACTGAGCGATGTTCGGCCCCACGCCGATGACCGGGCCGCTCCCCAGCGGAAAACAGTCGTCTCCGGAACAGTCGGCGCTGCTGCCAAAGGTCACGTCTACCGCCACGGCGTAGTCCGGCGCGACGCCGTAGGTGGCAGTAATCGCACCCCGGCTGTCTACCTCTTCGCCCACGGAGCCGAGAACGTACACATCCACGTCCAGCTCCCGCTCCCGCAGCAGCTCCAGCGTCCGCAGCAGCAGGTAGAAGCAGGAGCGGTCGTCCAGAGATTTTCCGGCCACGCGGGTTTCACCCATATGGAAAGTGGCTTCCCGATAGACTACCGGCGTTCCCACCGGGACGCGGGCCTGAGCCTCCTGCTGGGTCAATCCCACGTCGATGCGCAAATCGGACATAGCCGCCGCCCTGTCACCGTCCTCCGGCAGCGCCCCGGCGACGATGCCGGTCAGGGGCGGCGCGGTCAGCACCGTGACTTCCCGGTTCGGCAAAATCCTGGGGTCGATACCCCCAAGGGTGGAAAAGCGCAGATACCCCCGGTCGTGCCCGGTGACGATCAGCCCCACCTCGTCCAGATGAGCGTCCAGGAGAATTTTCTTCGCCCCGGCTTTGCCGCAGCGCTTCACGCCCAGCACGCTGCCCATGGTGTCTGTCCAGACTTCATCCGCCAGCGGACGAAGCAGCTCTGCGGCGGTCTTTACCGCCGCCCCCTCGAACCCGGTGGGGCCGGGGGACTGGGTCAACTGAACAAGTTGTTCAAATGCGGTCAAAGAAGTCCCTCCTCACAGCTCATTCACCAACTGCTTAAACACGTTGCCCCGCACCATAAAGTTCTTGAACTGGTCAAAAGAGGCGCTGGCCGGGGACAAAATCACGATGTCACCCGGTTGGGCCAGCTCTGCCGCCTTTTGAACAGCAGCGGCCAGACTGTCTGTCTCACAGATGGGCAACTGTTCCGGGTCGTAGCCGGGGGCGTTCTCCGCAGCGGCGCGGATTTTCCTGGCGGTGGCGCCGGTGAGAACCATCTGCTTGACATGGGCCACCAGGTCAGGGCCGAGCACGTCGTAAGGGATGTGCTTGTCGTAGCCTCCGGCAATCAAAATCACCTTCTGGTGGAAGGAGCGCAGCCCGGCGATGGTGCGGCTGGGGCTGGAGGCGATGGAGTCGTTGTAATACTTCACCCCGTTGCGCACCCGCACCAGCTCAATGCGGTGCTCCACTCCGCCGAAGCTGGCGGCGAACCGGCGGAACACCTCGTCCTCTACTAGGCCGTCCAGCGCGGCCACAGCCGCCATGTAGTTCTCCACGTTGTGGACGCCGGGGATGAGGATGTCTTTCACGGGAAGCACCTGCCGGGTCTCCCCCGCCTTTTTGACGCAAATCACGCCGTCCTCCAGCACCACACCCTTGTCCAAAGGGTTTTGCCGGGAAAACAGCGTCACCTGGCCGGGGGCCTCGGCTGTAAAGCCGTTGGTGATGGCGTTGTCCCGGTTCAGCACCACCTTTTGGTCAGCGGTCTGGTAGCGGAAGATGTTTTTCTTGGCCGACACATACTCCTCCATGCCCTTGTGGATGTCCAGGTGGTTGGGGGCCAGGTTGGTGACCACGGCGATGTCCGGACTGGCGTCCATGGTCAGCAGTTGGAAGGAGGACAGCTCCAGCACGGCGATGTCCTCCGGCTGCATCTGTTCCGTGTCCGGCAGCAGCGGGCGGCCGATGTTGCCCCCCAGGTGGACGGTGTATCCCGCCGCCTCCAGCACCTTGGCAATGATGGTGGTGGTGGTGGTTTTGCCGTCGGAGCCGGTGACGGCGATCTTCTTGCAGGGACAGACGTGGAAAAACACCTCCATCTCAGAGGTGATCAGACTGCCGCGGGCTTTCGCCGCTTCAAAGGCGGGGATGTCTGGGCGGATACCGGGGGACCGAAAGATGATGTCCTGGTCCAGCCCGTCCAGATAGTCCGGCCCCAGCTTCAGCGTCGCACCCATGGCCTCCAATTCGTCCAGCAGGGCGTCGTTGCCAAATTGCTCTCTCGTGGCCTTGTCGCAGGCGGTCACCGCAATGCCCCGGCGCAGCAGCAGCTTGAGCCAGGGGGTGTTGCTGACGCCGATGCCGATGATGGCGACGGTTTTATTCTGTAAGGAAGTCAGATACTCCGCAAAGGTCATTTCAATTTCCTCCCAAAAAAGTGGTAAACATAGCAGAAATAGTATAGCCGATTCCAAACGGAATTGCAACGAGGAATTGACATTTGCCCGAAAAACTGCAACAATAGGGATATGCCAAACTCGCGCTTGACAGGCAGGGCTTGGTGTGTTAGCGTATTAGCGAGCTAAAGTGAAGGAGTATTTTTATGGATATCCATGTCAACGATGTACTGCTGATGAAAAAACCGCACCCCTGCGGCAGCCGGGAGTGGCTGGTGCTGCGCATCGGCATGGACTTCCGTCTGCGCTGCCAGGGCTGTGGCCGGGAGATGATGATCCCCCGCAGCAAGGCGGAAAAAAGTGTGAAAAAGATCCTGCCCGCCGATCAGTCGGCGGAAAAACCGTGAAAATCCGTGAGAGAGAGGCAAAAATCCTATGAAAGAGTTTTGGAGCAGCCGTATCCGGAATCTGGTCCCCTACACCCCGGGGGAGCAGCCCAAAGATCGGAAGTTTATCAAGCTGAACACCAACGAAAACCCCTATCCCCCCTCCCCCAGGGCGCTGGAGGCCATTCGGGACAACACCAACGAGAGCCTGCGGCTCTACTCCGACCCGGAGGGGACCGCCCTGCGCGCTGCGCTGGCGGAGGTCTATGGCCTGAAGGAGAGCCAGGTCTTTGTGGGCAACGGCTCCGATGAGGTGCTGGCCTTCGCGTTCCAGGCGTTTTTCGGCGTGGGCGACACCGTCGCCTTCCCGGACATCACCTATAGCTTTTACCCGGTCTACGCGGAGATGTTCGGCATCAACTGCAAGATCGTCCCCTTGAACGACGACTTCACCATGCCGGTGGAGGGACTCATCGGCGGCAACAACGGCGTGGTCATCACCAACCCAAACGCCCCCACAGGTATCGAGCTGCCCCAAGAGCAGCTCCGCCGGGTTCTGGAAGGCAACCCGGACGTGGTGGTCATCGTGGATGAAGCCTATGTGGATTTCGGCGGTACCTCTGCCCTGCCGCTGCTGGAGGAGTACCCCAACCTGCTGGTGGTGCAGACCATGTCCAAGTCCCGCTCCCTGGCGGGTCTGCGGGTAGGCTTCGCCTTTGGCAGCGAGAACCTGATTCAGGCGGTCAACTGTGTGAAGAACTCCATCAACTCCTACACCCTGGACCGGCTGGCCATCGCGGGCGGCACGGCGGCGGTGCAGGACCGGGCCTGGTTCCAGGAAAGCTGTGCGAAGGTGGCCGCCACGCGGGAGGTCACAGTGCGCAGACTGCAAGCGATGGGCTTCACCGTCCTCCCCAGCAAGGCCAATTTCATCTTCATCAGCCACGAAAAAGTCCCCGCACGGACCCTCTTCGCCCGGCTGCGGCAGGAGGGCATTCTGGTGCGCTACTTCGACAAGCCCCGCATCGACAACTTCCTCCGGGTGACCATCGGCACCGACGCCGATATGGACACCTTCTGCACTATTGTGGAAACTCTGATTCAATAACTCCCGGCGTCTGGACGGCTTATTTTGTGCAACTCTTCGTTACAAAATCTTGAAATCCACAAAGGATTACCCTCAAATGGTACGCCCGCGCCTACGGCGCTCCTGGTCCTGCGATTTTACGCCTCGATTTGCGCAAATTGGGTACCCAACCAAAGCCCAGCGAAGCGGGTTTGGTTGGGAGAGGCGCCGCAGCCGGAGTGAGCGACCTTTCACGCTCTGCGTGGAAGGGAACGATACGGAGCTTGCGGCGACGACGCCCAGCCATCCAGGGCCATTTAATCAGAGCTTCCTGATGGAAAAGCTGGTTCGGTGAGGGTACGCCAATCGGCAGGAAACGCAAAAAGTCTCCGCGGCGCAAAAATTTTGGTGGGCTTTTCCCCGATTGTATGGTATACTGTAACGGTGAATGTTCATCTGAAAGGAGGCCTCTCATTCCTATGAAACGGCTGCTCGCCGCGCTGTGCGCGCTGTCCATGCTGG
The DNA here is from genome assembly GCA_021205375.1 of Clostridiales bacterium. Taxonomy (GTDB): domain Bacteria; phylum Bacillota; class Clostridia; order Oscillospirales; family Oscillospiraceae; genus Onthomonas. Next base: position 7,917 of record JAJPXR010000131.1, read on the forward strand.
TTCTGTCCGGCTGCAGCTTCAATGTGCTGGAATCCACCGACGAACTGTACGCTCTGCCCAAGGCTTCCGAAGAATATACCTCTCTGGAGGAAAATCTGCAAAGCCTGCTGGACTCCGGGCTGGAATACGCCCCGCCCCTGTCCGGCTCCAACACCCAACCGGTCCAACTCCAGGACCTGGACGGCGATGGGGAGCAGGAGGCCCTGGCCTTCTTCCGGGAAAGCTCCGCCATGGAGACCCCACTGAAAATTTACATCTTTACCAAAGACGATGAGGGGCTATATGAGGTGGCCTGCGTCATCGCCGGGGACGGCACCGACATCAACTCTGTTCTCATCTGCCAGCTTGTGGGGGACGAAAGCACCGTCTACGAGTTGGTGGTGGCTTGGCAGGTGTCCAGCGCCCTTTACACCCTCTCTGCCTATTCCATCGAGGAGTACACCCCCATCACCCTGATGACCCAGACCTCCTACACCCGCTACAGCGCTGTCGATTTGGACGGCGACGAGGAGCAGGAGCTGGTACTGATGACGGTTCGCAACTCCGACAGCGACATGAGCACCGCTGTCTACTACGACAACGTGGACGGCGTGCTGGAGCCGGTCAGCACCGCCAATCTGTCTACCCGGCTGTCCTCCATCGACAAGACCAGCGACGGGCTGTTGGCGGACGGCACCCCCGCTCTCTATGTCACCGGGGCGGTGCAGGATGTCAACTCCAGTGCCTCCTATCAACTGACGGACATTTTGCTGCTCCGGGACGGAGCGCTGTGCAACATCACTTTAGATGAGGACGGGCAGAACAGCACCGATACCATTCGCTACAGCCTGACCTCCAACCAGGACATCAACGGGGACGGGGTGCTGGAAATTCCCATCCCCTATCTCCTCACCAACTACGACAACAGTTCCTCCGACCTGTTTTACGCGGTGGACTGGCGGCAGTACGCCGCCGATGGCTCCTACACGGTAGTTTCCATCACCTATTATAACAGCACCGACGGTTGGTATCTGGAGCTGCCGGAGGAGTGGCTGGACTGCCTGGAGCTGGCCCGCCAGGACACCTCCCAGAGCGGCAGCAACGAGCGGGGCATCCTGTTTTACTACAACGACGGCAGCGACGACGCGGACACCCCCTTTCTGGGCATCTATAAGAATACCGGCACCTACCGGGAGCGGAACGCCACCTCCGGGGACCGGATGATTTTGCTCCGCAGCAGCGACGCCATCTATTCCCTGGAGCTGTTTGGCTCCGCCTACGACCAGGTGGAGTCCGCCGGGGACCTGCTGGACCGCTTTCACCTGATCACCGCCGACTGGTCTACGGACTGAGCCATCATCGGCGGTACGACCATCCATTATTTTAGTCCTTAGCTTTTAGCTCTTAGCGCGGCAGATGCGAACTTTTTACTGACATCGCTGTATGAACGGCTTGTTTTTGAGCTTTGCTTTATTTTAAGATGTCTGGTTTGCAGTGCGTGACTAACAGCTAATGGCTAACAGCTAATAGCTTACATGAGGTAATTCCATGAGAAAAGTGCTTGTACTGGAAGACGAGGACAGCATCCGCTCCTTTGTGGTGCTGAACCTGAACCGCGCCGGATACGAAACGGTGGAAGCCTCCAGCGGCGAAGAGGCTCTGGAGAAGCTGAAACAGAACCCGGACATCCGGCTGGCGCTGCTGGACGTGATGCTGCCCGGTATCGATGGCTTCGAGGTCTGCCGCCAGATCCGCGCCAGCGACAGCAAGGTGGGCATTATCATGCTCACCGCCCGCACCCAGGAGATGGACAAGGTCACCGGCCTGATGACCGGCGCGGACGACTATGTGACCAAACCCTTCTCCCCCGCTGAGCTGACCGCCCGGGTGGATGCCCTCTATCGCCGCCTGGGTGGGGAGAGCGCTCCCGCCTCCAACGGCGATGAAATTTCCCAGCCTCCGTTCCTGCTGAACTGCCACAACCGTGTCCTCTTCAAAAACGGCAAGCGTATCAAGCTGACCCAGGTGGAATACTCCGTCATGCACCTGTTTATGACCAATCCCCGCCAGCCCATCAGCCGGGAGGAGATTTTGGACCGCATCTGGGGCCGGGAGTACTACGGCGAGGTGAAAATCGTCGATGTGAATGTCCGCCGCCTGCGTTTGAAGGTGGAGGACGACCCCACCAACCCCAGCTACATCACCACCGTCTGGGGATTTGGGTACAAGTGGAACGTGGGATAAGGAGCGTGAGCATATGACGACCGTACAGGCGGTTTATGAGCTGATGGATCGGCGCGCCCCCTTCCAGATGCAGGAGCCGTGGGACAACTCCGGCCTGCTGGTGGGCCACCGGGAGGCCCCGGTGGAGCGCATTTTGACCTGTCTGGACATCACCCCGGAGACCATTCAGGAGGCGGCGGAATTGGGCTGCCAGCTCATCGTCTCCCATCATCCGGTGATTTTCGACCCGGTGAAGCGGGCCGAGGACGGCAATTACACGGGCAAGCGCCTGCTGCTGCTGGCTGAGAACCACATCGCGGCCATCTGCTGCCACACCTGTCTGGACGCCTGCCCCGGCGGGGTCAACGACGTGCTGGCAGAGCTTTGCGGCCTGACCGATGTGGGCCAGTTGGAGCAGATGGGAACCGACAGCCAGGGACGGCCCTACGGCATTGGCAGGGTGGGGTGGCTCCCCGCCCCGGTGTCGCTGGCGGACTATTTGCAGCGGCTGAAAGAGGCGCTTCATCCCAACGGGCTGCGGTATTACGACGCCGGGCGGCCCGTGGAGCGGGTGGCCGTGGGCGGCGGCTCCTGCGGCAGTATGCTGGATCTGGCGGTACAGGCAGGGTGTGACACCTTCGTTACCGCCGACCTGAAATACGACCACTTCCTGGCCGCCAAGGACTACGGCGTCAACCTTATCGACGCCGGACACTACCCCACCGAGAACCCGGTGATGGAGCGTGTGACGGCGTGGCTCCGGGAGGCGTTCCCCGACGTGGAAGTGTTGCCCTCCCGCCGCCACCGGGAGGCGCTGTCGTATACCATATAATAGAAATAGAAGCAAACCCCTGGTCGGTCAACCGGGGGTTTGTTGGCAAGTCGAATCCCCGTTGCCGCCCCACGGATAAAATTTAGAAATTCTTTGGTTAAGGTAGTTGACAATTTTTCTCCAATGCGCTATTATCAGACTATAATTAATTTGACGTTTTAATCAATTATGGAAGGGTTTTTCCAAAGGCGTCAAATAAGGATGGTGCGCAAGATGGAAACATCCAAGAACTCCCTGACCTCCCTGCTGATTTTGCCGGTGATTTGGGGCAGCTATTATGTGGCCAGCCAGCAGTGGGTGGGGTACACCTCGGTTTTCACCTCCGGGGTGGGCATCCGGCTGGTGACGCTGGTGCTGCTGACCATCATCATGCTGAAAAAGAAGGAATTTCCGCTTCTGACGCAGGTCCACGGCGTTCTCCCCCGTCTGCTACTCATCGGCACGCTGGGCTTCCTGCTGGACTTCACGGCGTTCATCGGCCTGTCCCTGTCCTCGGCGGCCAGCGGTACGGCGCTGCTGAAATGCGACGTGCTGATGGTCAATGTGATGTCCGTCTTTATCTACAAGCAGCGGTTCACCCTGCGGGCGTGGCTGTATACCTTCGTCATGCTGGTGGGCGTGTTCGTGGTGATGGGGTTCGACTTTGCCTCCTTCAGCATCACCGACCCCGGCAACATCTTTTTCCTGCTCAGCGCCTTCTTCGTCTCCTGCAACGCTTTTGTCATCAAAAGCGTGGAGCTGGACAAGGAAAACCCCGTCTGTGACGACGTGGTGGCCTACTACAACAACTTCGTTACCCTGATCTTCTTCCTCATCACCTCGCTGGTGATGGGAACGCTGGGGCAGTTCAGCGTGGTGCTGACCGACCCCTACGCGGCCCTGGCCCTGGCGCTGGCTGGCTTGGGGCAGACGCTCATTTATGTAGTGTACTACTATAACCTGCGCAACTATCCCGTTTGGCTGGTCAAGACCTTCCTGCTGCTGATGCCAGTGGTGGCGACACTCATCACCTTCGTCCTGTTTGGCGAGGTGATGGTGCTCTCCCAGTACCTGGGCATGGCGGTGGTCCTGGCCGGAGCAGTTGGTATTTTACTGGAAAACCGGCGTCAAGCCGCTCCAGTGGAAGAATAAGAATTTTTAAGCGGAAAAGGAGAATGTGTTATGAAAGTGATCATCGGCTCGGACAAGTCCGGCTTTACCCTGAAAGAAACGGTCAAGGCCCACCTGATCGCCCAGGGGTACGAAGTGGAGGACGGCGGCACCCAGGACCTGGATCATGTGAAGCCCTTCTTCGTGACGGCGCCTGCCGTGGCTTCCCGCGTCTCCAGCGGTGAATTTGAGCGGGGCATCCTGATCTGCGGCACCGGCGCAGGCATGGAGATCCTGGCGAACAAGTACAAGGGTGTCTACGCCGTCCTCTGCGCCGACACCTACGACGCCAAGATGTGCCGCGCCATCAACGACGCCAACATCATGACCATGGGCGGCTGCAAGCTCACCTGTGACGACAGCGCCCTGTCCATGCCTCTCCAGATGGTGGACACCTTCCTGACCACCGAGTTTGGGCAGGACCTGGAGCCCTGGCGCCAGGAGTTCCTGAAAGGCGCGAAGGAGCAGGTTCAGGCTGTGGAGCAGGAGATTTACGGCTGAGGCCGCAACATCGGAAAGGACGCATTGCTATGAATGTGAACGAAGTCAAAAAATTTGCGATCGACATTCGCAAGGAAACCATCAAATGCATCGGCAACCTGGGCGTGGGCCACATCGGTGGCGCGCTGTCCATCGTGGACGTGCTGGCCGTGCTGTACAGCGGCGAGATGAACATCGACCCCAGCGACCCCAAGAAGGACGACCGGGATATGTTGGTGGTCTCCAAGGGCCACGCCGGACCCGCCGTCTATTCCACCCTGGCTTTGAAGGGCTACTTCCCCATGGAAATGCTCAGCACCCTGAACAAGCCTGGCACCAACCTGCCCAGCCACTGCGACATGAACCGCACCCCCGGCATCGACATGACCACCGGTTCCCTGGGCCAGGGCGCCAGCTCCGCCATGGGCATCGCCTGCGCCAACCGCCTCAAGGGGTATGACAACTATACTTATCTGATTATGGGCGACGGCGAGATCGAAGAGGGCCAGGTCTGGGAGGCCGCGCTCTTCGCCGCCGCGAAGAAGCTCACCAAGGTCATCGCCTTTGTGGACTACAACAAGTGCCAGATCGACGACTACGTGCAGAATCTGTGCGCCCTGGGCGACATCGCCCAGAAGTTCGACAGCTTTGGCTGGTACGCCCAGACCGTGGAGGACGGCAACGACGTGGAGCAGATCGCCGCGGCCATTGCCAACGCCAAGGCCCAGAGCGACAAGCCCTCCGTCATCGTGCTGAGCACCGTCAAGGGCAAGGGCTACAGCAAGATCGAGGGCGCGTTGGGTTCCCACAATATGCCTGTTTCCGCCGAGATGGTGGACGAGGCCCTGGCCGAGCTGGACGCCCAGCTCCAGGCCCTTTGAGCGAAGGAGGACGACTGTCATGAGCGTAAAAGTTGCTGCCACCCATGAGATGGGCAAGGTCGAACTGCGCAAGGTGTTCTGCGACACCCTGCTGGAGATGGCCGGAGAAGATAATCGCGTCGTGGTGCTGGACGCCGACCTGATGAACGCGGCAGGCACCAAGCCCTTCCGTGCGGCGTATCCTGAGCGGACCTTTGACTGCGGCGTGCAGGAGGCCAACATGATCGGCGTGGCCGCCGGTCTGTCCTCCCGCGGCTTCATCCCCTTCACCCACACCTTTGGTCCCTTCGCCTCCCGTCGTGCCTGCGACCAGATCTTCATGTCCTGCGCCTACGCCAAGCAGAACGTGAAAGTGGTGGGTTCCGACCCCGGTATCACCGCCGCCCTGAACGGCGGCACCCATATGCCCTTTGAGGACCTGGGCATCATGTCCACCATCCCCGAAATGACCGTGGTGGAAGCCTGTGACGCCGTTTCCCTGGGCAAGATCGTCCGTCTGGCCAAAGAGACTTACGGCACCTGGTACATCCGTCTGCACCGGAAGCCCGCCCCCGTCATCTACGAGGCGGAGAGCGAGTTCGCCGTGGGCAAGTCCTGCCTGCTGCGGGAGGGCACCGACGTGACCATCTTCGCCATCGGCTACCTGGTTGCCGAGGCGCTGAAAGCCGCTGACATGCTGGCCGCCGAGGGCATCTCCGCCCGCGTGGTGGATATGTGGTGCCTGAAGCCTCTGGACGAGGCCGCTGTGGTGGCCGCCGCCAAGGAGACCGGCGCCATCGTCACCGCCGAGAACCACAACATCCGCAATGGCCTCGGCTCCGCCGTGGCCTCCGCTCTGGCGCTGAACTGCCCTGCTCCTCTGGAGATGGTGGGCGTACAGGACGAGTTCGGTGAAGTGGGACAGGTGGATTATCTGGCCAAGCGCTTCAACCTGACCGCCGATGAGATCGTCGCCAAGACCAAGAAGGTCCTCGCCCGGAAATAAGCACCACAAATCCGGTTCGCGGTTTTCCCTGCGGGCCGGATTCGCTAAATCTGAATCTTTAGGAGGATAGAACGTTATGGAATGGGAATATTTACAGCCAGTTACCATCCGCTTTGGCGCGGGCATCGTGAAAGACCTGAAAAGCGTCGCGGAAAGTCTGCACTGTAATCGTGGCCTGCTGGTCAGCGACCCCTTCTTTATGAAGAGCGGTCTGGCGGAGCAAATTGTCGCCGCCAGCGACGGCGCACTGGTGGGCATTTACAGCCAGGTCTCCCCCAACCCGGAGGTCACTGAGGTGGACGCCTGCGCCCAGCAGATCCGGGACAACAACATCGACTTCCTGGTTGCCCTGGGCGGCGGCAGCGCGCTGGACTGCGCCAAAGCCTCCGGCTCCGTCTGCTTCACCGAGGACTCCATCCGCAAGTACCACGGCACCGGCGTCCCCATGCCCCAGGAGCATCTGCCCCTGGTGGCCATCCCCACCACTGCCGGCACCGGCAGCGAGGTCACCTGCGTCTCCGTCCTCAGCGACAAGGCGCTGGGCAAGAAAGGCCCCATCAATTCCAATGCCTTTTACCCCGCCATCGCCCTCATTGACCCGGAGCTGACCTACACCCTGCCCCCCTACATGACCGCCAGCACCGGCATCGACGTGCTGTGCCACGCGGTGGAGGGCTTCTGGAGCAAGGGCCACCAGCCTATCTGCGACGCGCTGGCGCTGCACGCGGCAAAAATCGTCTTTGAGACCCTGCGTACTGCCGTCAAGGAGCCGCAGAACCAGGAAGCCCGGTCCAAGATGGCCGAGGCGTCTGTTATCGCTGGGCTGGCCTTCACTCTGCCCAAGACCACCAGCTCCCACGCCTGCTCCTTCCCGCTGACCAACCTGCTGCACATCCCCCACGGCGAAGCCTGCGGCCTGACCCTGGACTATTTCGCCCGCATCAACGCCGACGCTCAGGACGGGCGCATCCACGCCTTTGCCCGCGACCTGGGCTTCAAGGATATGTACGACATGGCCGACGCCATTCATCAGCTCAAGGTGGACGTGGGCCTGCGCACCGACCTGAAGGAGTACAACCTGACCGACGAGCAGGTGGCCGACCTGGTCCGCATCAGCCGCCACCCCAACTTGTACAACAACCCGGTGGAGATCACCGATGCCATGCTGGACGAGATGTACCAGTCTATGCGGTAAGCCATATTACAATTTCTGGGTTTCCCGGAGCATATTTGCTTCCATTCCAACACTTTCGTTTATAAAGCTGCCCAATAGTCAAATCATTCATTGCCCTATTGGGCAGCTTCCTGCCAAATAGACCGAGCGTGTTGGAATTGTTTTTTCAATACTTTTTTAACCAGTTTGCAAAAAGGGGAATTATATGAAAAGATTGTGCGCGTATCTGTTGGCAATAGCGCTGGTTTTCACAACCGTGACGCCGTTTTCAGCCCTTGCAGCGGAAAGCGTCGAAAGTGATGATGCGAACCAGTACGTCAACCTGGACGGTGAATGGAATTTCAAGCTGTACCGCACCTATAGCAGGATGTTCCAATACCTTCCGTACAACATGGTGGAGATCACATGGGAGGACAATGAAACTGCGCTGCTTCCCAGTGTCTCAGACTTTAGCACGTGGGAAACCGTGTCTATGCCCTATGACGACATCACGACCGGCGGGCTCCTGCCCCTGGAGCGGGAAACTACGGAAGAGACAGAGAGCAGCGCGGCGGCTTCCGACACTGCCTCAGCGGAAAAGGCCGAGGCCCTGACCGAAAGTGATTATACCGCTGACAGTTGGGCCGCGATGCAGGCCGCGTTGGAGACTGCCAAGGCAGTCGCAGCCAACGATTCCGCCACCCAGACGGAGGTGGATGAGGCCGCCGCCGCTTTGACCAGCGCCATTGACGCGCTGGAAGAGAAAGTCACCGTGCCCGCCGCCACGGAAATCACCTCCGCAGTGAATAAGGCCAACGGCATTAAACTCACTTGGGACACTGTGGACGGCGCCACTAGCTTCCAGGTCTATCGTAAAATCGGCAGTGGCAGTTGGAAGAAGGTCAAGACCACCTCCAGCACCTCCTGGACGGATACCGCAGCAACCAAGAACGGCACCAAGTATCAGTACAAGGTCTATGCGGTAAATGCTGTTGGCAAGAGCAAGGCTTCCGCCACCGAGACCATCTACCGTCTGACCGCCAAGAAGTTCACTCGTGCTAAAAACGTCAGCAGCAAGAAAATCAGCCTCAAGTGGACCCGGAACACCAAGGCCACCGGCTACATCATCGAGTATTCCACTTCCAGCGACTTCTCCGGCGCCAAGACTGTCACGGTCAAGGGCAACAAGAACGTTACCACCACCTTGAAGAACCTGACCAAGGGCAAGAAGTACTACATCCGTATGCGGCCCTACAAGACCGACCGCAGCGTGACCTCTTATGCCGGCTGGAGCAAGGTCAAGACTGTGACCGTCAAAAAATAAAACCCCAACGTTAAAGGTTAAGATTCTCTAACAAACAACCCCCTCTTGCCCGGCATAAGCCAGGTTCAAGAGGGGGTTCGTTTTGTATAACAGGACGTGGAAAGCGAACTTTATCCTGCGTAGGGCAGCATTTCAAAGTAGTCGTATTCGGAAACACCGTCGATGTACAGCGTGTAGGCGTCATCTTCGCCGTCTCCCCGCACATAGGTGATGCTGCCTTCCACGCCGGTGTCCTCCACCCGGAAATAGGCCGTTTCCTGGTTGTCTGTTCCCGTAATGCGGATTTGGGTGCCAACAAAGAGCATGGTCTCCTGCCCGTCTATCGTCACTGGAACTTCATTCGACACGGTGATCAGGTGCCAGTCGCTGTCGTCCGTGGGAATTTCGTAGAAGTCGCTCGTGGCTTGTAGCGTTCCCGCGTCGTCGATGACGTAGTCCATAAAGGAATCATAGCTGCCCAGCACGTCCACATGGACCCGGAGGTTGAGCTGCTCCGCGCTCACCGTGGCGGATTGCAGGCTCACGTTCTCCAGCCGACTTTGCTCCACAAGTTCCCCGTCTGTGATTTCAAACAGGAAGGTGACGTAGTCGTCCGAGGCGTAATCCGCATCCAGCAGCACAAAGCTGCGGCCATCCGCAAGGCCCAGCAGGTAGGCGCTCCCCAGGCGGCCAAACTCACCAATTTCCACCACCATATCGTCCAGGCACAGGGAAATGGAGACGTTCCCGTTCACCTCCGCTGTGTTGACCAGCACCTGGGCCGTCCCGGTGGACAGCTCCCACTCCATCGTCTCGTCAGGCGTCAGCTCTGTAGCCGTTGCCGCGGATGTCGGCTCCTCCAGCACCTGGACGGTGGTGGACTCCTCCGCCGTCTCCGGTTCCGCCGTGGATTCGTCGCCTGCGGTCCCCTCCTGCAGAATCTCATAGCTGACCGCGTTGACCTGGGGCGGTTCGCTGGTCATCATTTCTCCGTCATACCAAATCTGGACCACATCCCCTTCGGACACCTCCAGCTCTATGGCGTCCGGGAAAATGGCGATCACCGCGCCAGAAGTGAGGACCTCTCCCTCCGTCACGTCGATCATCAGCTCGTGTTCCGAAACGCTGCTCACCGTCCCGGAAAGCGCGATATAATCCGCGTCGGTCTCGCTGCTGCCCCCGCAGCCGGACAGGAGGAACAGCAGTACCATTGCCAGAAAAAGTGTGCTTTTTTTCATCGTATCCACCTCCACTGTTTTGATTGCACTCCTACAGTATCCACATGATACCATCTATCCTCTGGCCTGTCAAGGGGAAACCTGGCGGCTGCGGGTTGCATTTTGCCGCCGGACAGGGTAAAATAGATGTCAACTTGACAGACCATCCCACCCTATCAGAAAGGTTGGTACAGAGTATGAACTATCTCATCCTTGTGGACGTACAGAACGATTTCGTGGACGGCGCGCTGGGCACCGCCGAGGCCCAGGAGATGCTGCCCCGCCTGGTCGAAAAGGTGCGGCAGTTTGACGGAACACTGCTGGTGACCAAGGACACCCACGGCGCGGATTACATGGACACCCAGGAAGGCAGAAATTTGCCCGTCCCCCACTGCATCAAGGGAACAGAGGGCTGGCAGTTGGCCCCTTCCCTGCTGGCCCTCCCCGCCGTCCGTAGGGCGAAGGTCTACGAAAAGCCCTGCTTCGGCAGCACCGCGCTGGCCGCGGACCTGGCGGCGCTGAACGCGAAAGGCGGCGTGGACGCCGTGGAACTGGTGGGGCTTTGCACGGACATTTGCGTGGTCTCCAACGCGCTGCTGCTCAAGGCTGCCATGCCGGAGGTCCCAGTGTCAGTGGACGCCACCTGCTGCGCGGGGGTCACCCCGGAAAAACACGATGCGGCGCTGAACGTCATGGAAAGCTGTCAGGTGGCCGTGAAACGGTAAAAAATCCGTGAAAGCCACGGCTTAATAGTGACAAGTAACTATTTTGTCATGCGGCAGGCAGAGAACGGTGTGACCCGAAGGTCACGCCGTTTTTCTGCTATTTGCAGGCCTTTCGTAGACGATAGGCTCTGCGATGGAGGGAATATCCACCTCATCGACGAAGTTAAAGATGATCTGAATCTTCTGCTGACGCTTACCGCTGGATTTATCAGGGGCGTAGACGATGATCTTCTTGATATACTCATTTACAATCGTCGGAGTCAGCTCAGTCACATCTACATACTTCTCTGTTAAGGCGATAAACGCATCCATGTTGTCGTCCATTTTTTCTCTGGCTTCTACCCAATCTTCTGTGACACCAATCTCCAGCTTCAGATGTTCCTGTTCTGCCTCATAGTTGGCGGTCATCTTCTGGTATCGTTCCATACTAAGGTTTCCAAGAACATAGTATTCATAAAGCCGGGAGATAATGAGATCCAAATCGGAAAGCCGCTTTTGGGCCTGCTCCAACCGTTTCTTGTCTGCCCGGATACTTTTCTCCTGGGCGTCTCTGCTGCATTGCAGCCATTCCTCCTGGAAGCTTTCCACATCCTGACGGATATAGTCATTGACCGCCTGAATACGCTCAAGAACAATCTCCCGCAGCACGTCCTCACGGATATAGTGTGCCGAACAAGTTCCCCGGCCGCTTTTGTAGTTGGCACATACATAGCGATCCTGCTTTCCATCAAAACTTTTGTAAGTACCAAAGTGTAACTTGCTTCCGCAATCGGAGCAGAACAGACGCCCTGAGAATAACCCTTGCCGTTCCGCTTTTGTGAGGCGGCGTTTGTTTTTCCGCAGTTCCTGCACTCGGTCAAACTCCTCCTGAGATACAATTGCTTCTTGGGTATCAGGGATGAACACCATGTTTTCCGGTTCGTTGGGAATCCGCTTCTTCAGCTTATAGGACTTGGAATAGGTTTTGAAATTGCAGGTGCAGCCTGTATATTCAATTCGCTCCAAAATGCCGACGACAGATTGATTTCCCCAGTGATACGGCCTTTCAGGCAATGGCTTTCCTTTTTGCTGTGCATAAAGTGCTTTGGTAGTCAGAACCTGATCGGCTTCCAAAATACGGGCGATGTGCTCCGGCCCCTTGCCATCAATAGAAAGGTCAAAAATTCGCTTGACTACTGGAGCGGAATCCTCATCAAGAATCCAGTGGTCTTTGTCTGCCGGGTCACAACGGTATCCATAGGGTGGTTTGCCAAGATGCTTGCCGCTGGTTCCTTTTTGCCGGAATACGACTCGCACCTTCTTACTGGTGTCCCTGGGATACCACTCGTTGAACAGATTTCTGATTGCGGAGAAGCCGTCTGCATCGCCACGCTCACTGTCTACCCCATCATTGACGGCAATAAAGCGCACATCAATCAACGCCTCAACGTCCTCGATTTTCATGGTCAGCTCACTCAGTTTTTCTTCCTGACCGGCGATTTCATCGGCGTTGTGGCGGATAGCCGAGTCCTGTTTGACCAGTGTTGTGACCTGACTTTTGATTTGCTCTCCCTGCCGCTGGATTTCCTGTTCCCGATGCGCGATCTGCTCTTTCTGTTTAGCCAGAATGAAATCCTGCTTCTCCAGATACTTGCGGCCTCCGTACTCCGGTTCTTCCTCCAGATGAAGCCCGTGCTTTTTGGCAATCTCGAACAGTAGGACACGACAGGCGGAATCGAAAACCATTTTCCGATTGTTATACCGCCCCGCTTTTTTATCCGGTTCCGGCAACTCGAAGCCCAGTGCCTCCAGCGCCTTCTCCGGCTGGGGACAGACCTCGCCATATCGATTTTCACAGTCGAATACATGGCGCTCATGGATGTGGGGACTGTTCTCATCCAGATGGAGTGCCCAGTCCAACGTGTGGACATGGGAACCAAACCGTTTATCAATTTCCGAGATAAATTCCGTGACGATCTGCAAGAGGACTTCCGGTGGTGCGGTTCCGTTCCGTGTGTCGGTTCTTTGCGTTCCTGGCATTCTGCCCCTCCGCGAAGCTGTCATAGTGATGAGCATAATAACGCTGCTCCACATCCTCGAACGATGACCTGTCCACAACGGCACCTGTTCCGTTTCACGGTTCCGATTGACAAACACCGAAACGGTGAGAACAGGTGAGGAATCGTGTAAATGCTTCACGGCCTGGTAAATCACGAAAATGGAAACCCGATGCGGTTTGCCGTGAGCCTTTTCACGAATCTCACAAGGCTCTGTTCCAGGAGCTTGCAAAGCGGATGCTGGAGCAGGTCGGTGGGGAACCCGACCCGTGACAGTGATACAAAGCGGCGTGCCGGAATAGAAGCTGTCTCAAAACAAAAAATCGCCGCCGCAGTCTGCAAATATCGTGCAGGCTACGGCGGCGAATTTACGAGTTTCCCTTGATTTGGTGCAGGGGACGGCGGTAAATGCGGAGCCGACGAGGTTTATTTGCCTTTCGGCTTCATGCCCCAGAAAACCACATTCTCAATGATAACGATGGCTGTAACAACGCCCAGCGCAACCCAGAAGCCGGGGTTCAATCCGCAAATTTCCTGTGTTCTGAACAAAGTATTCCAAAGATTCATCCAATTCATGGCGCACCTCCTTATAACAATTCACCGTAGTGACGAATATAGGCTTTTTTCAGGCTGGTCGCCAGCAGCATATAGAGCAGAATGCAGGGAATCAGATAGGCAAAGTAGCTGGCTGGCAAGGCTACGAAGCCAAGTATGCTTCCGATCGGCGTGAACGGCAGGACAGTCACGACCGCGATTCCCGTCAGGGTCAGCAGCGTCACAGGCGCAGAGGCGTGGCTCTGGAGAAAGGGCAGCTTGGGTGTACGGATCATGTGAATGACCAGCGTCTGGCTCCACATGGACTCTACAAACCATCCGGCCTGGAACATGGCCATATATCGAAACTGCATATCTGCAAGCTCTGCGCCGCTGAAATGGGCGGCAAGGTCGTTATACAGAACGCCGCCGGATACAAACATGGGGCAAAACACGAAGTACATGAAAATATAGGTCGTGAAGTCGAAGATGGAGCTGGTCGGCCCGATCCAGATCATGAAGCTCCCCACGCTGGATGCGTCCCACTTCCTCGGAACAGCAATGAATTCTTCATCCACATTGTCCCAGGGGATGGCTGTGCAGCTCAGGTCGTAAATCAGGTTCAGGAAAATCAGGTGTACGCTCATCATGGGCAGGAACGGCAGCAGCGCCGACGCCGCCAGCACAGAAAACATATTACCGAAGTTGGAGGACGCCGTCATCTTGATGTATTTGATCATGTTGGCGTAGGTCTTGCGCCCTTCAATGATTCCTTCCTCCAGCACCATCAGGTCTTTTTCCAGCAGGATAATATCTGCTGATTCCTTCGCCACGTCCACTGCCGTATCCACAGAGATCCCGATGTCCGCGGCTTTCATGGCGGCTGCATCGTTGATGCCGTCCCCCATAAATCCGACTGTGTGACCGTTTTCCCGCAGGACGGACACGATGCGGGCTTTCTGGTCAGGGGTCAGCTTGGCGAATACATCCGTTGTCTCTGCGGCCCTGGCAAGCTCCTCATCTGTCATGTGCTCCAGGTCAGAGCCCAGAAGCATATTGCGCACCTTCAGCCCTACCTGGGCGCAGATGGTGCGGGTGACCTTGTCGTTATCCCCGGTCAGAATTTTCGTGTGGACCCCGTGGGCTGCCAGAGCCTGAATTGCATCGGCGGTCGATTCCTTAGGTGGGTCGAGGAAAGCAAGGTATCCGATCAGCACCATATCCGCCTCATCCTTCGTACCGAAAGCACCGACCGGCGATGGATTGGTTTTGTGTGCGATACACAGAACCCGGAACCCCTTCTCGTTCAGCTCATCCGCCGTTTGCAAAATTCTTTTACGTACATCCTCGCTCAGCGGCTTCACCTCGCTGTCTAGTTCCGCAAAGGAACAGACAGAGAGCATTTCTTCCACAGCCCCTTTGGTAATCATTTGCGTTTTCCCGGTCTTATCCTGTACCACCGTGGTCAATCGGCGGCGTGAAAAGTCAAAGGGAATTTCATCCACTTTCACATAATGCTCGGACAGATCTGTCAACTGCGGATTCTCCCGTTCTTCCTCCTCGGTCTTCTGGATAATCGCCAGATCCATCAGGTTTTTATATCCGGTCTGGAAATAGCTGTTCAGGTATGCGTGGCGCAGCACCCGGCTGTCCTCCTCGCCGTTCACGTTCAGGTGATACTCCAGCACCACCCTGTCCTGAGTGAGCGTGCCTGTCTTGTCTGTGCAGAGGATGTCGATCGCGCCAAAGTTCTGAATGGAGTTCAGATTTTTTACGATGGTCTGCTTTTTACTCATGGAGACTGCGCCTTTCGCCAGACAGGTCGTGACGATCATAGGCAGCATCTCCGGCGTCAGTCCCACAGCGATGGAAATGGCAAACAGGAATGCGGACAGCCAGTTTCCCTTTGTCAGGCCGTTGATGACAAATACCAGCGGTACCATCACCATCATAAACCGGATCAACACCCAGGAGACGGCATTGACGCCTTTGGTAAAGCTGGTCTCGACTGCTTCCCCAGCCACTGCCGACGCCATAGAACCGAACAGCGTATTGTCGCCGACACAGACGACCACAGCGGTGGCGCTTCCCGAAA
>JAJPXR010000009.1 GCA_021205375.1 Clostridiales bacterium
CTTCACTATTTTTGCGGGTTATTTTTCTCTGCCCCAACTCTTGACATAGAACCTAAAAGCAAGCGTGGGAGTGCGGACTGTCCGCATTCCCACGCTTTTTGTTGCTTTTTGTAAAATGGTGTGGTTATTCTATGGTTGGCTCCTGATAGAGACTTCTCCTGACGGAGCCAGGGCGCTGTCCATTATACGGCGGCGATTGGTCACATCTCCCGAAGGGAGGTGACGCTATGCGGATTACTTTGCACATCGGAGCCTATACGGTGACGATCATCGTGAAACGCAGAAACCGCCACCAGGCCGGGTGACGGTTTCTCTTAGTAGAAAATTAGTTCATAACATGGGCTAACCGTTGTCGGACAGCGCCCTTTTTCTATTTGTATTATATATCATTTCTTCATTTCTGTCAACGCCGGGGTTTGTAAACTTTCATCCAAACGTGCCGACAGAAAACGCACTCACAGGGGACGACCGATTTCCGGCCGTCCCCTGTGTTGATCTATTTTACGGTCAGTCGCTCAGCACTCGCAGGGGCCGATGAAGGCGGCCTCGCCCCGCTCGCCGGTGCGGACCCGGAGGGCGTCATAGCACTCGGTCACGAACACCTTGCCGTCGCCGTACTCGCCGGTGCGGAGGGTTTTCTCCACGGCTTCAAAGACCTTCTCCAGCGGGGTCTCGCAGATGAACAGGTCTACCTTGATTTTGGGCAGCAGGTGGACCTCCCGCTTGACGCCACGGTAGTAGGTCAGGTGTCCGCCCTGAGCGCCGCAGCCCTCCACCTTGTAGACGGTCATGCCGTCGATGCCGATCTCGTTCAGCGCGTCCTTCAGAGCGGGGAACTTTTCGCGGCGGGTGACGATCTCCACTTTATAGATTTTCTTAGACATAAACGATACACTCCCTTTTTTGCCGCCAGCTTCTGGGGGCAGTTGTGTTACAGGTTAGCACAGACACGCCGCCTGCGCAATGGGGATTGTGGATACGCACTCAGTCGCCGTAGGCGGACATACCGTGCTCGGAGGTGTCCAGACCGATGACCTCGGACTCGGCGTCCACCCGGATGCCGTGGAAGAGGACCCCCGCCACCTTGAAGGTCAGGAAGGTCAGCAGCGCGCCGATGGGCAGCACCACGATGATGCCCACCACCTGGCACAGCAACTGATGGAAGCCGTAGCCGTAGAACAGGCCGCTGTCCATGGAGAACAGGCCCACGCAGAGGGTGCCGGTAACGCCGCCCACGCCGTGGACGGAAATCGCGCCCACCGGGTCGTCAATGTGGAACTTTTCGTCCACGATGGGGACCATGAAGGTCATGGCGGTGGAGGCCAGGATGCCGACGATGAGGGAGGGCACCGGCAGGAGTACGTCCGCGCCGGGGGTGACGCCCACCAGGCCGGCCAAAATGCCGTTGAGGACCATGCCGGGGTCAACCTTCTTGTAGCGCATGGCGGTCAGGAAAGCGGCGGTCAGGCCACCGGCAGCGCCGCCGATGAAGGTGGAGACTTCGGAAATATAAGTGGCCTCAGAGGTGATGTCCAGAGAAGAGGCCCCGTTAAAACCGAACCAGCCGAAGAACAGCAGCAGCACGCCCAGGGTGGCGTAAATCAGGTTGTGGCCGGGGATGGCGTTGGAGGAGCCGTCCTTGTTGTACTTGCCGATGCGGGGACCGACCATGGCCGCGCCCACCAGAGCGCAGCAGCCGCCCAGGGCGTGGACGATGAGGCCGCCGGCGTAGTCATGGGTGCCGAACTGGTTCAGCCAGCCGTCCGCCGACCAGATCCAGTGGCCCATGATGGGGTAGATGATGGAAGCGGCGATGGCGCAGAAGAACAGGTAAGCGTAGAAGTTGGTGCGCTCCGCCATGGCGCCGGAGACGATGGTGGCGCAAGTTGCGCAGAAGATTCCTTCAAAAAAGAAGTAGACAAAGCCATTGACACCGCTGATCTCTGTGGCGGCGGTGTAGCCCATCAGGCAGAAATTGCTGGTGCCGATAATGCCGCCAACGTCCTCACCGAACATGAAGCCATAGCCCACCAGGAAGTAGACCACCACGCCGATGGCCACGGTCATAACGTTTTTCATGGCGATGTTGGCGGCGTTTTTGCTCCGGGCCATGCCGACCTCGACCAAAGAGAAGCCTGCGTGCATGATAAACACCAAAATGGCGCCCATCAGCACCCAAAACGTATTCATAAAATACAAGGTTGTGCTGTCCATTTACTTTTCCTCCCAAATAGAACGATGGATGGAGCCGGTGCGCCTACAAAATTGTGCTAATACAATTCAGGTGACACAGCCGAAACAGAAAAGGACGTCAGCTCCACGCATTTGTGGCGGCTGACGTCCTTGTCGAGAATGACTTTAACACAGCGAGAATAAAAATGCAAGAAGAAAAATGAAAAATTGCAAAATTATAGACAGATGCACAAAAACAGCCCGTCTCCCGGCGGCAAATTCCGTAGCAATGGAGAAAACGAAGGCGGAGAGACGCCACACCTGCCGGGCGGGGACGCCTGCGCGCTGAATGTTGGGGAAAGGGAGAGGAAATCAATGGATATTGTCGCTTTTCTCAGCGAATTTCCCTCTTGTGTCGGCGTTGAGCGGGTGGTATACTGAGTGGTACAAACTTTCGATAACCACACCACCCCTGCAAAGGAGACTGTAATATGACTTATCAGGAAGAGTTCATCACCTTTATGGTGCGCTCCGGCGTGCTGACCTTCGGCGACTTCGTCACCAAGTCCGGCCGGAAAACCCCCTATTTTGTCAACACCGGCAACTATAAAACCGGCGCTCAGGCCGCCTGCCTGGGAGATTACTACGCCGCCTGCATGAATGACCATCTGGGCGACGACGTGACCGCCCTGTTTGGCCCGGCCTATAAGGGTATCCCCCTGGTGGTGGCGGGGTCCGCCTCCCTCTACCGGAACTATGGCCGGGACCTGCCCTATTGCTTCAACCGCAAGGAGGCCAAGGACCACGGCGAGGGCGGCTCCATGGTGGGCTACAAGCCCAAGGATGGCGATGTTATCGCCATTGTGGAGGACGTGGTCACCGCCGGCACTGCCGTCCGGGAGAGTATCGAGCTGTTCCGCCAGGTGGCCGATGTGAAGATCACCACTCTGTTCGTCTCTGTGGACCGCATGGAGCGGGGGACGCGGGACTGTTCCACCCTGGACGAGCTGCGCCAGGACTATGGGATTCAGGTCTGGCCCATTGTCACTGTCCGGGAGATCATCGACTTCCTGCACAACCGCCCCATCGACGGCAAGGTGTATATCGACGATGTGATGAAGGGCAAAATGGAAGCGTATCTGGAGCAGTACGGCGCGAGGTAATTGAGCTGTTAGCAATGAGGGAAAACCCCTCCACCATGCTGCGCATGGTCCCCCTCCCCTTTCAGGGGCGGCAAGGGGGGATAGTGCTTGTCGTCTGGTGCCAGTTTTGTTTGACTGTCTAGCTACTAAACACTAGACACTAGCTACTAAAAAACGTAGCGGATTCAAAGGAATAACCAGTTAATTGATTACAGAACAGGGGGACACGGCGATGGAACGTCAGGAAAACCTCCACGCCGGTCACCGGCAGCGAATGAAGCGGCGGTTCCTGGAGTTGGGTGAGCGTGGCATGGACGACCACCAGCTACTGGAGCTGCTGCTGTTCTACGCCATCCCCCGGCAGGACACCAACCTGCTGGCCCACCAGCTCATCAGCCGGTTCGGTTCCCTGTCCGGTGTCCTCTCCGCCTCTCCCAACGAGCTGCGCCAGGTGAAGGGCATCGGGGACAGCGCCGTGGTGCTGCTGGAGCTGGTGCCTCAGTTGGCCCGCCGCTGTTGGCAGCGGGAGAATGAGGCGGAGGCCATCGTCCACAACGAGCAGGAGGCGGCGGAGTACCTGCGGCCCTACTTTTTCGGCGTCCGACGGGAGCAGGTCTATCTCCTCTCTGTGGACCGAAAGGGGAGGGTGTTGGGCTGCGACTTCCTGGGCGAGGGCGGGGACAGCGCTGTGGGGCTGGACACCCGCCTGCTGACTGAGACCGCCCTGCGCCACCGGGCCACCTGGGTAGTGCTGGCCCACAGCCACCCCAGCGGCCTGGCAATGCCCTCTCAGGCGGACATCGCCACCACCCGCAGTTGCAGGAGCATCCTCCGGGCCTTGGAGATCGACCTGCGGGACCATCTGATTTTCGCGGACGATGACTATGTGTCCATGCGGGAGTCGGGACTGATGGGGTGACAATTCACAATTAGCAATTAGCAATGTGCAATGTGCAGTGGCGTAAACCCAACGCTGCGGTTTTTTGCCCAGCATAGCACAGGTTTTTCTCGAAGAATTGCCATTTTGCAACTGACTACCCCTCTTGCCGCCCCTGAAAGGGGAGGAGGGCCGCCGCCTTTAGGCGG
>JAJPXR010000044.1 GCA_021205375.1 Clostridiales bacterium
GGAATATATGGACAAGGTCAACAAGAAGATCGGCACCAGCTACGGCCTGTTCAACTACTACGGCGCACCCGACGCCGAGCACGTCATCATCGCCATGGGCTCGGTCTGCGAGACAATCGAGGAGACCATTGACTACCTGCGTGCCAAGGGGGAGAAGGTGGGCGTCGTGAAGGTGCGGCTCTACCGGCCCTTCCGCGCCGACAAGCTGGTGGAGGCCATCCCCGCCAGCGCCAAGAGCATCACCGTGCTGGACCGGACCAAGGAGCCCGGCTCCCTGGGCGAGCCCCTGTACCTGGACGTCTCCCTGGCGCTGCGGGGCAGCCGGTTCGACCAGACCCCCGTCTACGCCGGCCGCTACGGGCTGGGCTCCAAGGACACCATCCCCGCCCACATCCTCAGCGTGTATGAGAACGCCAAGACCGGCGCCAAGGCCCGCTTCACCGTGGGCATCACCGACGACGTCACCTACCTGAGCCTGCCCATGGGCGAGAACCCGGACACCGCCGCCGAGGGCACCACCTCCTGCAAATTCTGGGGGCTGGGCGCCGACGGCACCGTGGGCGCCAACAAGAACTCCATCAAGATCATCGGCGACCACACCGACAAGTACGTCCAGGCCTACTTCCAGTATGACTCCAAGAAGACCGGCGGCGTCACCGTCTCCCACCTGCGTTTCGGCGACAAGCCCATCCGCAGCCCCTACTACATCAACAAGGCTGACTTCGTGGCCTGCCACAACCCCTCTTACATCACCAAGCACTTCCCCATCGTCAACGATATCAAGCCCGGCGGCACCTTCCTGGTCAACTGCCAGTGGAGCTTCGAGGAGCTGGAGCAGCAGCTCTCTGCTGACGCCAAGAAGTACATGTATGACAACAAGATCAACCTGTACATGATCAACGCCATCGACCTGGCCGAAAAGGTTGGCATGGGCAAGCGCACCAACACCGTGTTGCAGTCCGCCTTCTTCGCCCTGGCCAACGTGCTGCCCGCCGAGGACGCCATCAAGTACATGAAGGACGCCGCTGAGCACTCCTACCTGAAGAAGGGCCGCGACGTTGTCCAGAAGAACTGGGACGCCATCGACGCCGGCGCTACCGCCTTCGTCAAGTGCGAGATCCCCGAGTCCTGGGCCAACCCCGCTCCCGATGCCGCCCCCGCCGAGCTGACCGGCCGTCCCGACACCGTCAAGCTGGTCAAGGAAGTCATGGAGCCCATCAACCAGATGAACGGCTACAGCCTGCCTGTCTCCGCTTTCGAGCCCATGGCCGACGGCACCTTCCCCTCCGGCGCCTCCGCTTACGAGAAGCGCGGCGTGGCGGTCAACGTGGTCGAGTGGACCCCCGACAAGTGCGTCGCCTGTAACCAGTGCGCGTTCGTCTGCCCCCACGCCACCCTGCGCGCCTATGCGCTGGATGCCGATGAGCAGGCCGCTGCTCCTGCCCAGACCAAGATGACCGACTTCAAGGTCGGCGCTGGCAAGGGCAAGTACAAGTTCGCTCTGTCCGTCTCCCCGCTGGACTGCATGGGCTGCGGCGTCTGCGTCGGCGTCTGCCCCACCAAGAGCCTGAAGATGGTCCCGCAGGGCACCCAGTTGGATCAGCAGCCCGTGTTCGATTACTGCGTGGCCAACGTCTCCGTCAAGGACGAGCTGGTGGACAACACCGTCAAGGGTTCCCAGTTCAAGACCCCGCTGCTTGAGTTCTCCGGCTCCTGCGCCGGCTGCGCTGAGTCCACCTACGCCCGCATCATCACCCAGCTCTTCGGCGACCGGATGTTCATCTCCAACGCCACCGGCTGCTCCTCCATCTGGGGCGGCACCGCTGCTACCTCTCCCTACACCGTCAACAAGGAAGGCAAGGGTCCCGCTTGGGCCAACTCCCTGTTTGAGGACAACGCCGAGCACGGCCTGGGCATGTACTTCGGTCAGAAGACCATCCGTGAGTCCCTGCGCCGCAAGGTGGAAGTCCTGGCTGAGCAGAACGCCGACGTGAAGGCCGCCGCTGACAAGTGGATCGAGACCTATGACGACTCCGCTGCCAACCAGCCTGCTACCAAGGCGCTGATCGCCGCTCTGGAAGCTGCCGGTGCTGACGACATCCTGGCTCAGAAGGATTACCTGAACAAGAAGTCCTGCTGGATCTTCGGCGGCGACGGCTGGGCCTACGACATCGGTTACGGTGGACTGGACCACGTGCTGGCCTCCGGCGAGGACATCAACATCTTCGTGTTCGATACTGAGATCTACTCCAACACCGGCGGACAGGCTTCCAAGTCCACCAACATCGGCGCTGTGGCTCAGTTCGCTGCCGCCGGTAAGGAAGTGGCCAAGAAGAGCCTCTCCGAGATCCAGATGCAGTATGGCTACGTCTATGTGGCTCAGGTCGCTATGGGCGCCAACCCCGCTCAGTGCATCAAGGCTATGGTCGAGGCCGAGGCCTATCATGGTCCCTCCCTCATCATCGGCTACAGCCCCTGCGAGCTGCACTCCATCAAGGGCGGCATGACCAACTGCCAGAACGAGATGAAGAAGGCCGTCACCTGCGGTTATTGGAACCTGTTCCGCTTCAACCCCATGCTGAAGGCCGAGGGCAAGAACCCCTTCATCCTGGACTCCAAGGAGCCCAAGCCCGGCTACAAGGACTTCATGATGGGCGAGGCCCGGTTCTCCGCTCTGACCCGCTCCTTCCCGGATCGCGCCGAGAAGCTGTTCCAGAAGTCCGAGGACACCGCTATGGCCCGTTACGAGCATCTGGTACGCCTCCAGGAGCTGTACAAGTAAGAGACAGCGCCCTGTGGCAGTAAAGTGATAACCTTTCCCCCGGTGGGCTTGCCCCACCGGGGGTTTTCTGTAGAAGATCTCATCTGCTGGGGCGTTTCCTGCCGGGCCTTGCAGGTGCGCTTCCGCTTTCGACAGATTTATTTGGAAATAGAAACAGCCCCCTTAACGCTGCCTCGAAAAACGCTGGCTTTTCGAGTATTTGCGCTAAGGGGGCTGAATCAGGCAGTGAAAAATCACTGATACTTTTTCATCCGCTCCAAAATATCGTTGACTGTGGCCTCTGGGCTGGAGAAGTTGGTGATGACCTCGTCGGCGGCGCCAAAGTAATAGGGCTTCCGGGCCTCAAAGCGGTCGATAAAGTCCTGTTTGCCGTTCTGGGCCAGGGGGCGATCCGCCAGGTCCTCGCCGTCGAAGATCTCATCCACCGGGCGGTTGAGCAAGAACACCACGCCGTTGCTGCGCAGGGCCTTGGCGTTTTCCTCCCGCAAAATCATGCCGCCGCCGGTGGCGATGATCAGGTCGTCCATGTTCTCCAGCTCGTGACAGAGGGCGGTCTCCAGGTCCCGGTAATACGCCTCCCCATCGGTGGCGAAAATCGCCGAGGTAGTGCGATTTTCCCGGGTCTGGATGGCCACGTCGGCGTCAACCAAGGTGCGGCCGAGCTTTTCGCTGAGCATCAGGCCACAGGTGGTCTTACCGCTGCCCATCATGCCGATCAGTACAATGTTTTTCATAGGGTCCTCTCTCCATTTCTCAGGCGGCAGATCGCCGTCAGAATATGCTTTGATTTTACACTTTAACGCGGTGCGGTGCGAAATTATATGGATAAAAAAACGGCTGTCAACCATCGTTTGTGACAGCGGGTCTATTATATAGGAATTATCTGTTTTTGTCAACACAGCGCAGGGGGATTGGAAAAGAAACATTTTTTTGGAAAAGTTGAGAAATTGCTCTTGACTTTTCTGCGATTTGTGGTAAACTATACTTCGTTGTGCGGGAGTAGCTCATCTGGTAGAGCGCCACCTTGCCAAGGTGGAGGTAGCGAGTTCGAGCCTCGTCTTCCGCTCCACGTAAAAGGGATTTACTACGGTAAGTCCCTTTTCTTTGTTTCCGGAGGGGGGAACTCACTGCCTCCACCCAAAATCCGCCAGTAGGCGGATTTTTGCAATCAGAGGTACCGAGTACCCGGAAAAGGCGGCCCAGCGCCGCATGGTCCCACAAAACAGGTTCGCCCTGCCGTTTCCGGCAGGGCGAATTTTGCGTTTGTATGGATTTTACGGGAGAAAACGACGCTCCCGTTACAATCACTCAAACTCCAGGTCGTATTTCTCCACGTCCGCCTGCACCTGGCCGAAGCACTCAAAGCTGATGCCGTCGGCGGTCAGAGGGGTGTAAATGGTGGTGCTCAGGGCCTGCTCGCCGTCGTTGACGAAGATCTCAATGCTGAACCGGTCCAGCAGGATGCGCAGCTTGATTTCACCGTTCTGGCGGCGCACCAGGCATTTCCGCTCGTGGACGAAGTCCCGGCGGAAGCCCGCGTTGCTGCGGTTGACGCAGAGGACGGAGGTGCGGGGCTTGTATGTAATAGTGGTGTCGTGCTGGCTGCCACGGGCCACCTTGAGCTTGAAAAGCTGGTACACGTCATTCTCCACCGGATGGAGAGTAATGGTCATGTCCACCACGCGGCCATAGACACCCTGGAGGGTCGTCTCCTGGCAAATCGTGACCCGGTGGAACACCCGGCGGCCCCGGTAGGCCTCCAGCTCCCGGACAGGGTTCTGGATGAGCTTGCCGTCCCGCACGCCCAGTTCTCTGGGGATGCACATTTGCCCGTACCACCGCTGCTCCCGGTTGACCACCACGCAGGTGTCCCAGTTCTGCATCCACGCCACCATAATGCGCCGCCCGTCGGGGGCCAGAAGGGTCTGGGTGGCGTAGAAGTCCAGACCGTAGTCGATGGACTGCATATCCTCCCGCTGGAAGCGGTGGGTGGCCTCGTCATAGCTGCCAATGAGACAGAGGGTGCCGTTGCCGTTGTGGAACTCCAGGCCGCTGGGGGTCATGTCCTGGGGACTGGTCAGCACCACCCATTTTCCGTCCAGCGGGAAGAAATCGGGACATTCCCACATCTTCCCGAACTCGTTGTGGCACTCGTCCAGGATGGTGTCAAAGGTCCAGTGAATGGCGTCCTCCGAGCGATAAATCAGCAGGGAACCGCTGCCGTCCGCCGGGCGGTTGCCGACGATGCAGGCGTAGGTCCCGTCCGTCTCCTGCCAGATCTTCGGGTCCCGGAAGTCAAAGGGATTGCCGCCTTTCGGCAGGTCGGCGGCGTCCAAAACGGGGTTGCAGTCCAGCTTCTCATAATCAAGGCCGTCCCCGATGGCGACGCACTGGGTCTGGACCTCCTGCCGGACGCCGGCCTCTGAGGTCTGGCAGCGGACGCCAGTGTAAAGCAGCAACTGCCGTCCGTCGGGCAGCTCGATGGCGCTGCCGGAAAAGCAGCCGCCGTTGTCATAGGGCTGATCCGGCGCAATGGCGCAGGGAAGATACTCCCAGTGAATCAGGTCCCGGCTGACCGCATGGCCCCAGTGCATGGGGCCCCACTGGACGCGGTAAGGGTGATACTGGTAAAACAGATGGTATTCTCCTTTGTAGCAGGAGAACCCGTTGGGGTCGTTCATCCAGCCGATCATGGGGGTCAGATGGTAGGCGGGACGACTTTCTGGGAGAACATAGGGGGCGTATTGCTGTTCGTACTCCCGTGCTTTGCGCAGCTTTTCACTTATCATGAAACTACCTCCTGGGGCAACATCACATCATCAGCGCTGCGGTGTCGCCGAAAAATATGGGGGAGAAAAAGCGGCGCAGCCGTGTGTTCGACGCGGCGCCGCCAAATGCTCATTATAATGCAGACGGAGCAAAGCCGCAAGCATGGAAAGGCAAGACTTTTCGTGCCTGTCGGCTTTGCTCAAGCGCAATATTTTTACGCAAATAAACCGGCATGGCGGTTTAGCCAGCGGACTTTACACTAACACGTCCGGGCAGGAACCCTCAATCCTGTCCGGACGTTACCCTTCCCCACTGCCGAGGCAATGGGGAAAGGCGCTTGGGGGAGGCGGGGAGGAGCGTACAGCTCCGGAGGTGCCGCTTGACGGCAAAGGAAGAAAAACACATCGCCAGAAGGTTGGCCAACCGGCCAGCCCTCTGCCCATGTGCCGGAGGCGGCAGGAGCCGCCCCCGGTGTCCCGCCCCCTCTGGCAACAGGGAGGACGGGACGGAGGTTGGATGGAACATGAAATGAAAATGGAAAATCAGGATGAAAATTCAGAGCGTGAAAGGAGAATTACTCTTCCGCGTTCGCCGCATAGCGGTCGTAGGCGTCCTGGTAGCACTGCAGCAGCTCATCCATGCCGCAGGTGGCGGACAGGTTGGCAACATAGGCATCCCACTCCTCGTCGGTGGGGCCGCCGTTCTTGAGCCAGAGGCCCTCCTGCTCAGCGACGGTGTCCTGGAAGTCGGTCTTATACTGGTCGATGATGTCCAGTTCCTCAGAGGTGAACACGCAGTCGATGGGGTAAGTGGTGGTGTCGGTGACGAAGCTCATCCAGTACTCAGACAGGTCGGTCAGACGCTCGATGGCGCGGTCTTCCATGTAGAAGTACTCGTCATAGTACTCGCTGAGGATCAGCTTGGGACCATAGACCTCCAGGGTGCTCTTCAGCTCGCCGGCGCCCTTGCCGTACAGCTCCTGGCTCTCTTCCTCGGTGATGGAGACCCACTTGCCGTCCTCGTCCTGCTCGGTGAAGTAGGTGCCGATGGCGCCGTACTGGAGCTGCATGACGGTCTCGCCGTCATACCACAGGTCGAAGAACTTCAGCAGGTTGGCGGGGCTTTCGCAGGCGCTGGTGATGCTCAGGTTGCCGCTGTTGGTGCCGCCGCCGTCACGCAGGGTGACGTTGTAGGTGCCGTCGGGGCCTTCCAGAATGGGCAGGAACACATAGTCGTCGGCGTAGTCGCCCATCAGCTCTTCAATGTACCACCAGGTGGAAACGCCCACGTAACCCTGTTGGCACTTGGAGATCAGCTGGGTGTCGTCCTGAGAGAACATCTCGACGTCCATCAGACCCTCGGCGTACCAGTCATGGAAATAGGTCAGAGCCTCGCGGTAGTTGTCAGAGACGCAGACGAAGCTGCAGGTGCCGTCGCTGCTGAGTACCAGGTCGTTGCACACGTCGTTGGTCCAGTTGGTGAAGCCGAAGCCGGCATAGAAGATGTTCTGGCCCCAGCACCACTCGTCAAAGCCGGTGCTCATGGGGATGGTGGTGCCCTCGTCGTTGCCGTAGTAAGTGTGGCTCATGTCGTTCTCGGCAAAGGCCACCAGGCAGTCATGCAGCTCGTCCAGGGTGGTGGGGACGTCCAGGCCCAGGTAGTCCAGCCACGCCTTGTTGATCATGCTGTACTGGGGAATGGAGTAGATGGAGTAGTCCTCCTCGTCGCCGATGCCGGCGGTGCCCATCTGCTCGGCGGCGGGCAGGCCGTAGATGCAGCCGTCGTCCATGGTGATGGCGGCGCGGATCTCAGGATGCTCCTCCAGGATGGCGGTCAGGTTGGGCATATACTCCTCGGTGATGTAGGGAGTCAGGTCGATGAAGGTGCCGTCCTCGCCATAGGTGGTCAGGTCATAGTTGGAGAAGCCAACGCCCATGAAGGCGTCGGGCAGGTCGCCGCTGGCGATCTTGATGTTGACCTGCTCGCTGAGGGACTCGCTCATGGTCTCCCAGGTGATGGAGATCCCGGCGTCCTCCTGGAGCTGGTTCAGCACCTCGTTGTCGTCGTAGCCCTCACTCAGGGCGGACTGGCCGCCCATGATGTAGAACTCGGTCTGGTCGGTGTTGCCGAACTCAGCGCTGGAGTCGCTGGTGCTGCTGCTGCCGCCGCAGGCGGTGAGCAAACTCATGGCCATCGCCATCGCCAGCACCAGAGCGAGCAGCTTTTGGATACGGTTCTTTTTCATAAATACACTCCTTTTCTAAATTTTATTCCTCCGGGGGCCGCGAAGCCCCCGGCAGAAATCTAACAGGGACAGGGGACGTTTAGCCCTTCACGGCACCCGCCATAAAGCCGGCCTCGAAGTACTTCTGTACGAAGGGGTAGATGATGAGCATAGGGGCCGCGGCCACAATGATGGACGAGAACTTGATCATTTCCGTTAGCTTGCTCAGCTCGGCGTAGCCGCCGGAGATGGTGGAAGCCTGGGCAGCGCTGGCGCTGGATTTGATCAGGATGTTACGCAGCACCAGCATCAGGGGAGCCTGGTCAGAGTTCAGGTAAATCATGGCGGTGAACCAGTCGTTCCAGTAGGCCACCATGCTGAACACCACCATGACCGCCATGATGGGACGGGACAGGGGGATAATGATGTTCCAGAATACCCGGAGCTGGGAGGCGCCGTCAATTTCCGCCTGTTCCACCAGCGAACTGGGGATGCTGTTTTCAATGTAGTTGCGGACGATGATCATGTTGCCCACGGCTACGCCGCCGGGCAAGAACAGAGACCACATATTGCCGATCAGACCGGTCTGCTTAACCACCAAGTAGGTGGGGATCAGGCCGCCGCCAAAGTACATGGTGATGATGAAGAAGATGCTGATGACGGTCCGGCCGGGCATACCCTTCTGACTCAAGGGGAAGGCCACCAGATAAATCATGACCACGGAGAACACGGTGCCAACGACGGTGTACTTGATGCTGTTGAGCAGGCCGGTGAAGATGCTGTCGTCGGCAAACACCGCCTGATAACCCTTCAGGGTAAACTGGCTGGGCAGCAGGAAGGTCTTGCCCGCGTACACATCGTAGGGGTCGGAGACAGAGGCGATTAGCACATAATAAAGGGGGTACGCCACGATCAGCAGGATACAGACGCACAGGATGACCAGAATGGTATCGCTGGCCCGCTCGGACAGACCCGCGCTGACTTTTTCTTTTCTTTTCATTGCGCTGCCCTCCTTTACACAAAGCTGACGTCCGAGGCTTTGGACGCGATTTTGTTGACGATGATCAGCAGGACAATGTTGACCGCCGTGTTGAACAGGCCCACAGCCGTGGAATAGCTGTATTTGGCGTTTTCAATACCCTGTTCGTACACATAGACGGCGATAACGTCGCTGGTGGCCTTGTTCAGGTCAGTTTGCAGCAGCCAGACCTTTTCGAAGCCCACGTTCATCAGGTTGCCCGCGCTCATGATGAGCTGGAGGATGGCCATGGGGATCAGAGCGGGAACGTCGATGTTCAGGATGCGCTGGAACATGGACGCGCCGTCCACCTTGGCGGCCTCATAGAGGCTGGAGTCCACGCTGGAAAGGGTGGCCAGGTAGATGATGGTGCCCCAACCGGCGTCCTGCCAGATGCCAGAGGCGATGTAGATGGTACGGAAGGCGCTGCTCATGGTCAAAAAGTCCACCTGCGTGCCCAAAAGCAGGTTGATGAGGCCGCCGGAGGGACTCAGGAAGATGCGGATCATACCGCAGAGAACCATGGTGGAAATGAAGTGGGGGGCGTACAGCACGGTCTGCACCACGCGCTTGAACTTGGCGAAGCGCAGTTGGTTGATGGCCAGGGACAGGATGATGGGAACCGGGAAGCTCCACAGCAGGCTGTACAGGCTCAGCAGGATGGTGTTGCGGATCATACGGACGCAGTTGGGGCTGCTGAAGAACCGCTGGAACCAGTACAGACCAACCCATTCGCTGCCCAGGTAGCCTTTGCTGGCCTTGTAGTCGCGGAAGGCGATCTGGATGCCGTACATGGGGATGTACTTGTAAATGACGGTGATGATGACAGGGATCAGAAGCAGCAGGTAGAGCTGCCAGTTGGCCGCTATCCGTTTGCTCAGCGGCAACTGCTTTTTTGTGGTTGCTGTTGCGGGTTTTGAACTCACTTTGATTCACTCCTATCTTTCTTTATTAGTCAGTTGGGAAATGAACTCAGCCTCCTTTCGCTTGGCAGGCACATTGTTGAAATAACGTTTCACGCTTCGTCCCCATAAAAAGCAGCCGATGGGCAACCGGGCTGCTCTCTCCGTGAAACGTTATTTTCACCTGTGGCTAAAGAATACACTTTTTTCCCCTGTCTTGTCAACTGCTTTTTTGGAAAAACGCTCATTTTTTATGGATTGAACAAAACAAACCTATGCGTTTTGTGCAGTTTGACAGTGTTCGTGTCTCAAATTTATTTCATGAAATTTCACGAAACCTCTTTACAATACCGTTCTTTTGCGTTATAATACCCTCAAACCGCAAGCGGAAGGGCAGAGCATCGCACACTCTGCACCTGATGCATATGAAAGGTTTCATGAAGAAAGAGAGGTATTCTATGGCGAAGAAAAACGCCGCGCCCACCATGAAGGACGTGGCCCAGGAGGCGGGTGTCGCGCTGGGCACTGTCTCCAAGGTGGTCAACGGCATCCCCGTGGGCGCGGCTTATCAGAAAAAGGTGGAGGCGGCCATCAAAAAGCTGGACTACCGGGTGAACAGCTACGCCAAGGGGCTGAAGAGCAACAAGACCATGAC
Organism: Clostridiales bacterium; assembly: GCA_021205375.1. GTDB lineage: Bacteria > Bacillota > Clostridia > Oscillospirales > Oscillospiraceae > Onthomonas. Next base: position 10,351 of record JAJPXR010000044.1, read on the forward strand.
CATCGCCTTTTTGGTGCCGGACACCATCACCCCCTTTTTTGGGCGGCTGACCTACCACATCCACGCTACCCTGGCCAAGCGGGGCTACCGGATGCTGCTTTGCTGCACCAACGCCGAGGCCCAGCTGGAACAGGCGTATGTGGATATGGCGTATCAAAATAAAGTGGACGGCATCATCATGCTCTCCTACAGCCAAAAGCTCCAGGTGCCGGAGGGAACGCCGCTGGTCACCATCGACCGCCACCTGGACCCGGCCGTCCCCTGTGTCTCCAGCGACAACTTTGGGGGAGGGCAGTTGGCGGTGCGCCGCCTGTTGAAATGCGGATGCAAAAAGCTGGCCTATATGAGCACCTCCTCCCCCTTCGCCAACGAGGTGAACAAGCGGGGGGACGGGTTCCTCTCCAGTTGCACGGAGGCGGGTGTCCCCTATGAAATGCTCCGGGTCTACGACGGTACGCCCTTCCAGGTGTTCACAGATTTCCTGGACCAGCACACCCACGACGGGGCGCTGGAGTTCGACGGCATTTTCTGCGTGACGGACGACCTGGCCTTTAAAGTCATGACCTACCTGCGCAGCCAGGGCATCCGCGTGCCGGAGGATGTGCAGATCATCGGCTATGACGGCGTGGTGGAGTTCTACACCAAGACATATGCCTGTTCCACCATTGTCCAGCCCATCGACAAGATCGCAGAGGCCAGCGTAGAGCTGATTTTGACGGAGGACTGGTCCAAAGCGCCGCCGCTGCTCTCTCTGCCCGTGACCTACGCCCCCGGCGGTACGACCAAGGAGTGACCCCTATGCCAACGGCTTCGCCGAGCTGTTAGCTTATAGCTATTAGCTTTTGGTTTGGTGGTTCCTTGTTTTAAGCACTACGCTTATCTGTTAAACTTCTTTGCTCAGCCATGTTAGAAACCCCTCCGCCACCGCCTAAAGGCGGCGGCCCTCCTCCCCTTTCAGGGGCGGCAAGAGGGGTGGTCAATGATTTTTGCTCTTAGCTTTTAGTCTTAAGCACATAGCTTTTTGTTAGCAGTACCTGGCTAACGGCTAACAGCTAATAGCTAACAGCTTATTTCCAAAAAGGAGCGAACCCTATGCCCAGCAATTATCAGCAGTGGCTGCAACGGGATGTGCAGCCGGAGGAAAAAATTCAACGGACTCCCCAGGAAAAACGAAAAAACTGGTGGCACTATTATAAGTGGATCGTCGTGGGCGGCGTTGTTGTGGTCGGTATCACCCTTTCCCTGATTCTGAATGCCTTTGGGGTGGGGGTCGTCAAGCCCGATTATCAAATCGCCTACGTGGGCAGCAGCGATCTGCCCGACGACACCGCCGAGGCGCTGACCGCCGCGCTGGAAGCGCTGGGGGAGGACCTGAACGGCGACGGAAAAGTGGTGGTCACCCTGAACCAGTATTGCAGCAGCGAGGACACGGAAGGCGATGACACCGCCGCCATGCAGCAGTACGCATCGGAGGTGGAGCTGATCGCCGACATCAGCGACTGCGAAAGTTACTTCTTCCTGTTGGAGGACCCGGAGACCTTCCAAACCAACTACCAGGTGCTGGCGGAAGCGGACGGAAGCTGCCCGGAAGAGACAGATTACGACTGGGAGGACAAGGTTTACCTCTGGTCGGACTGCCCGGTGCTGGACGGGTTGGAGCTGGGGGATTACACCGAAAGCGTCCTGGGGGAGACTCTGACCGGGGAGAGCCGGGACCTGCTGGAGAACCTCTATTTCGGGCGGCGCTGCTTCTATGAGGAAAACAGCAACACCGTGGACAACCAGGAGGGCTGCGAGGCCCTGTGGGAACTGCTGATTGAGGGGGCGACGAAATGAAACGCTGGATTTCTTTCCTTTTGGCGGCGGGGATGGCGTTGGCCCTGTGCGGGTGCAGCCGAAAGCCCACCGTCACCGCCGAAGGGACCGACTGGGACGAGGACTGGACGCTGGTGGGAGCCACCATCGGCGTGGAGGAGCCGGGCAACGGGCTGACTCTGCTGGACAACAAGGACGCGCTGGCGGTCTCCGACCTCTATTACGCCGCCTGGACCATCGGGGACAAAACCGAGTACGTCAACGAGGATGAGGAAACCGTGGACCTCTATGACGCCCAGCTCTATGTGCTGCTGGAGGACTGCAAGAGCGGCGAGAAGGCCGAGGCGGAGGTAGCGGAGTGGCAGGCCACGGAAGAGGAGAATTATTCCGTCGCCGAGACGCAGACCGTCACCTGCGCGGGCCAGGAATTTACCGTTTTGATTTATGACGGCACTGGGGAGGACAACCCCTACAGCTTCGGCGCAACCGCCTTTGCCGTCTACAAAAACCACGCCATCAACGCGGAGCTGACCTGTCAGGAGGGGTTTGAGGGGGACGCCTTCACCATCCTGACCGAGTTCTTAGAGGGATTCCACTACGCTGAGTAATCAAATGAGGAGAGTTGTACAATGGGTATGTTTTTCGCGGAGGACCCCGTCCATTCCGACGGCGGCAGGCTCACGGGCTTTGACCGGTATCGGGAGGTGCTGGAGCGGGATTTCATCCCGTTTATGTTGTGCGGTCTGGTCACACTGGTGTTTTTCCTGCCCTTTGCGCTGGGCATGGTCTACGCCGTCCTCTCCACCAGCGTGATGATGATGTTTGTCGCCAGCATCGTCGGCGGACTGTTCGCCGGGCCGGGGATTTACGGCATGTATGACCTGCTGTTCCGCTCCCTGCGGGACGCGCCGGGCAAGTGGTGGAAGAGCTACAGAAAAGCCATGGTGGAAAACTGGAAGAGCGCCCTGCTGCCCGGCGTGGTGTTCTGCCTCTTTCTGGGTATCATCATTTTCGCGGGTCTGCTGATGTTCTGGTGGGCGGAGACGCTGCCCAGTTGGGGCACCATTGCGGTGTATATAGTCAGCACCCTCATCACCACCATGTTTTTTGCGGTCTACTGGCCCCAGATGGTGCTGTTTCAGCAAAGTAACTTTTTGCGGTTCAAAAACTGTCTGCTGTTCTGCATCAAATACTTCTGGCACACCCTGGGAGTGTCCGCCATCGAAGTGGTGTACTGGGCGGTCATTGCGCTGTTTCTGCCCTGGTCGATGCTGGTCATGCCGATAATCGGTCTGTGGTTCGTGCTGTTCCTGGCCAATTTCCTGCTCTATAGCGACCTGAACCAGGCGTTCCAGATCGAGGAGGAAATTAAGGAACACTTCCCGGAGCAGGCCCCCTGCTACGACGACCCCTGGGAGGTGGACGAGGAATGACCGAGCCGCTGGTGAGCAATCACACCGAGATCACACAGGAGCTGTTCCGGGAGGGGGCCAAGGCACAACTGAACCAGAAGTATAACCGCATGGCGGCAAAGGTGGCGTTGGCGCTGCTGGCGGCGCTGGCTGTTCTGGCAGTGGTGATGGTGCTGCTCTCTGGTGGCGTCCTCTCTTTGGCTTTTGAAGGGGTCATCTTCGCCCTGGTGCTGGGTTGGATTCGCATTGCCCTCCCCAGGACAGAGTGCAAACGGGCGTATCGGGCGTTTGAGTCCCGTTGCGGCGGATTTACGGGCCGAGAGGTGTCCTTCTATGAGGACCATCTGCTGGTGGAGCCGGAGATGGGCGAATCGGTTTCCGTAGCTTACGAGGACATCACAGACGTGCAGGAGACGCAGCACACCCTGACGCTGACCTATGAAGGGGGAACGGTGCTGCTGGACAAGGAGGGCTTCTCCCAGGGCAGCGCGGCGGAGGCGCGGGCGCTGCTTTCCGCACAGTGATTCACAGGGCGCAGAGAGTCGGTTGCGCCGCAGACCAGGCGGCCGCAGGGGAACGCTCCCCGGCGGCCGCCTGGTTTTTGCGAAATCCGCTTTTGCCTGGCATTGAATCGAACGGTGAGGGAGGCCCCGTTTCGCTGTTTTTTACGATTTTGGTTCGGAGGCGCTGATTTTTCACAAAAGTCATTGCCAACCGTCGGATTCAATGCTATAATCTAACCTGACATCCAATGCAAAGGAGTAGACTGTCATGATTTTTGATGAAGAAACCAGAGCATTGCTGGACATGGTCCGGGAATTTGTGGACAATAAGATCATCCCCCAAGTCGGTGAGATTGAAAAAACCGAAAATCCCCCCGAAGCGGCCAAGCCCCTGCTGGACATGGCCTGCGACATGGGCCTGAACGAGCTGTGCGTTCCCGTGGAGTTCGGCGGCAACGGCCTGACCAATGTGCAGTGCTTCGCCATCTGCGAGGAGATCGCCCGGGGCGACATCGGCATCGGTACCACCCTGATCGGCAACTGCCTGGCTTCCTATCCGGTGCTCATCGCCGGTACCCACGACCAGCAGAAGCTGTGGTTTGAAACCATGCACGAGAAGAAGTACGCGGCCTTCTGCCTGACCGAGCCGAATGCCGGTTCCGACGCGGGCGGCGTGCGCACTACCGCTGTGCTGGACGGCGACGAATACGTCATCAACGGCACCAAGAGCTTTATCTCCAATGGCCCCATCGCGGGCATCTACACGGTGCTGGCCTCCACCCGGCCCTCCGCCGGCGTCATGGGCCTGTCCGCCTTCATCGTCGAGCGGGACCGCCCCGGTGTGTCCATCGGCAAGGAAGAGGACAAGATGGGTATGCGCCTGAGCTGCACCAGCGAGGTCATCTTCGACAACGTCCGCATCCCCAAGGACCACCTGCTGGGCCGGAAGAACCGGGGCTTCAAGTATATCATGGAGACCCTGGACCACAGCCGCGCCGGTGTGGGCGCCTTCGGCATCGGCATTGGCCAGCGCGTAGTGGAAGAGGCCACCAAGTACGCCAAGCAGCGCCGTCAGTTCGACCAGCCCGTGGCCAACTTCCAGGCCGTGGAGCTGATGCTGGCGGACATGGAAATTCAGGTCCAGGCCGGACGGCAGATGTACCTCCACGCCGCCGAGCTGATGGACGCGGGCCTGCCCTTCACCAACGAGGCCGCCATCGCCAAGACCTTCGGCACCGATACCGGCATGAAGTGCGCCATTGACGGCGTGCAGGTCATGGGCGGCTACGGCTATATGAAGGACTACCCCATGGAGAAGCTGATGCGGGACGCAAAAATTCTCCAGATCTACGAGGGCACCAACCAGGTGCAGCGCACCGTTATCGCCGGGCAGATCAAGAAGAAGTACACCGACAACGGCAAGAAATCCGCCCCCAAGCCCGCTGCCGTTGCGCCTAAGAGCGCGCCCAAGGCCGAGGCCAAGCCCGCGCCTGTGGCGGCCCCCGCTCCGGCTCCCGCCGTCTCCGGCGGCAAGCCCCTGAACCTGCTGGTCTGCGTCAAGCAGGTGCCGGACACCACCCAAATCAAAATCGACCCGGTAAAGCACACCCTCATCCGGGAGGGCGTTCCCGCCATCGTCAACACCTACGACACCTACGCCCTGGAGACCGCTCTGCGGCTGCGCCAGGCCAACGGCGGCAAAATCACCCTGGTGTGCATGGGTCCCGACCAGGCCAAGGAAGCCCTGCGGGACTGCATCGCCGTGGGCGCAGATGAGGCGTATCTGCTCTCTGACCGGGCCTTCGGCGGCTCCGACACCCTGGCCACCAGCCGCATTATCTCCACCGCCATCAAGACCATCGAGGAGAAGAACGGCAAGCCCTTCGACATCATCTTCTGCGGCAAGCAGGCCATTGACGGAGACACCGGCCAGGTGGGTCCTGAGCTGTCCCAGCACCTGAACCGCTCCCTCATCACCTACGCCTCCGAGGTGGAGCTGAAGGACGACACCCTCCGCGTCAAGCGGGAGAGCGACGAGGGCTATGACTACTTCACCGCACCTCTGCCCTGCGTCATCACCATGAACAAGACCCCTTATGACCTGCGCTATCCCAGCCTGAAGGGGAAGATGGCCGCCCGGAACGCTGAAATCACCGTCCTCACCGCCGCCGAAGTGGTGGTGCCGGAGGACAAGCGGGGCCTGGCGGGTTCCCCCACCAAGGTCAAAAAGACGTATACCCCCACTCACCAGAAGAACGGCATGAAGATCGAAGGGCTGGAGGCTGCTGAGGCCGCCAGCAAGCTGGTGGGTCTGCTGGGCGACGCCAAGCTGCTGTAAGGAGGGTGCTGACTATGTCTAAGAATCTTTGGGTATTTATCGAGACCGACGAAGGCCGCGCCAAGAACGTGGGCTATGAGCTGCTGACCCCCGGTCGCGCCATGGCGGACAAGCTGGGCGAGGCGCTGGTGGCCGTGGTCATGGGCCAGAACGTGGAGCCTGTGGCGAAGCAGGCCATCGCCTACGGCGCGGACCAGGTCATTCTGGTGGAAGGCGACGAGTACAACACCTATAACACCGACGCCGCCACCTATGCCATGTGCCAGTTGATTGAAAAATATCAGCCCACTATTGTTCTCTACGGCGCCACCAGCAATGGCCGGGACCTGGGTCCCCGGGTTGCCTGCAAGATGCAGACCGGCCTGACCGCCGACTGCACCGGTCTGGACATCGAGGACGGCCTGATGATGTCCACCCGTCCCACCTTCGGCGGCAACCTGATGGCCACCATCGCCTGCCCGGACCACCGGCCCCAGATGTCCACCGTCCGTCCCGGCGTGTTCAAGAAGAGCCAGCCCGACGAGGGCCGCACCGGGGAAATCATCGCTGAGGACATCCACATTGACCCCGCTGCCATCCGCGTCAAGCTGTTGGAGCGAGTCAAGGAAGTGGCCGAGGCCGTCAACCTGGAGGAGGCCGACGTCATCGTCTCCGGTGGCCGCGGCGTCAAGGGGCCGGAGGGCTTCTCCGTCATCCGCGACCTGGCCGACGCCATGGGCGGCGTTGTGGGCGCGTCCCGCGCCGCCGTGGACGCGGGCTGGATCCCCCACGCCCAGCAGGGGGGGCAGACCGGCAAGACCGTGGCTCCGAAAATCTATGTGGCCTGCGGCATCTCCGGCGCCATCCAGCATCTGGCCGGTATGAGCGGTTCCGACACCGTCATCGCCATCAACAAGGACCCCAACGCCCCCATCTTCGAGGTGGCGGACTACGGCATCGTGGGCGACCTGTTTGAGGTCATCCCCGCCCTGGTCCAGGAGATCAAGGCCGCGAAGGAATAAGCCCGATAGCGTCTCCCAATCAGAAACCTTTTAGCGCCCGGATACAGGCTCGCCCCTGCGTCCGGGTGCTTCATATTGTCAGAAAAAAGACATTTTCAGAAATTAAAGTAGCATGAAAAGTTAAGGAAGCCCTCCGCAGGAGTTTTGCCGCTTTGCGGCAAAATAAATTGAAATCCGTGCTTTTAGCCGGGCGCACCCCAGGGTGGCCTCTCTTGTCCCTGCGGGGCAATTCACCTTCTGTACCGGCAAAAGCACACAGGCAGGGAGCGAAGCGGAAGTGCCGCTTGACGGCGGAGGCCCCAAACGTGCGCATAGGGGACCCGGCCAAAGCCCAGCGAAGCGGGTTTGGTTGGGAAAGGAGCCGCAGCCGGAATGAACGACCTTTTGCGCTTTGCGCGGAAGGGAGCGATATGGAGCTTGCGGCGACGATGTGCGCTGCCGGGGCCGCATTTTTCGACCAAAATCCGTGATTTTGGTCGAGAGCCTGTCTCCGACAGGCTCAAACGCCCGGATACAGGCTCGCTCCTGCGTCCGGGTGCTTTTTTTGGGCAAAATTGGCCCGGACTGCTTGACTTTTTTTCCATCGTCCGGTATGATAATTTTAAGTTTGAAACCGATTCCACTTTTACAGGAAATGAGGAATGTATTATGTATGACATCACTGCACTGGGCGAGCTGCTCATCGACTTCGCCCCTGTCAGCACCGACGAGGCCGGGTATCCCACCATGGCCGCCCATCCCGGCGGAGCGCCTGCCAACTTCCTGGCCGCCATCAACATGCTGGGAGGCAAGACCGCTTTCCTGGGCAAGGTGGGCGACGACGCCTTTGGCAAGCTGCTGACCAACACCGTCCGGGAGGCGGGCATCGAGGCCCGCGGCATCCTGAAAGACCCCGATTATTTCACCACCCTGGCTTTCGTCACTCTGGACGAGACCGGCGACCGGGAGTTCTCCTTTGCCCGGAAGCCCGGCGCGGACACCCAACTGCACTTTGAGGAGCTGGACCTGTCCCTCATCGACGAGGCCAACGCCTTCCACTTCGGCACCCTCTCCCTGACCGGGGAACCGGCCCGCACCTGCACCCAGAAGGCCGTGGCCTATGCCAAGAGCAAGGGCAAGCTCATCACCTTCGACCCCAACCTGCGGGAGCCGCTGTGGGACGACCTGGAGGAGGCCAAGAAGCAGATCCTCTGGGGCCTGGAGCAGTGCGATGTAGTGAAAATCTCCGACAACGAAATCGAGTTCCTCTTTGGCTGCACCCCGGAAGAGGGCGCACAGAAGCTGCTCTGCGAGTTCGGCATCCAGCTTGTTTTCGCTACTCTGGGGCCGGACGGCTGCCACTTCGCCAACAAGACCTGCTGCGGCACCGCAGGGAAGGTCAGCGGCATCAAGGTGGTGGACACCACCGGCGCGGGCGACATCTTCGGCGGCACCGCCGTCCGGGAGGTGCTGCGGGCCTCCGCCGCCCCCGGTGACCTGGGCAAGGATGAGCTGACCGAGATTGTCCGGCTGGCCTGCGCCACCGCGTCCCTCTCCGCCACCCGGTTTGGCGGCATTTCCAGCGTCCCCACCAGAGAGGAAGTGCTGGAGCTGCTGGCGAAGCAGTGATTGAGCTGTTAGCTTTTAGCTATTAGCTGTTAGCTGCATATCGCTTAACGGAACTGAGAAATAAGAGACGAGCCGTCAGTATCAAATACTAAGAGCTAAAAGCCAACAGCTAATAGCTCGAAAAAGGAGGAAACACTATGTCGGATTACCAGGCGCGCCTGAATCGCCACCTGGACGAGCTGCGGTGGCTCTACTATGAACTCTACGAACATGCCCCCAACCGGGACGCAGCGTTCCGGGACCTGCTGAGCAAGATGGAGCAGGCCAGCCGGGACCGGCGGGACGGCCTGAAAGCCCTGGACGACCAGCGGGAGCAGGACCCCGGCTGGTACAAGTCCAACGAGCTGTTGGGGATGTGCCTCTACGTGAAGCCCTTCGCCGGGACCCTCCAGGGCGTCCGGGAGAAACTGGACTATATTCAGGAGTGCAACGTCAACTACCTGCACTTCATGCCCCTGCTGGACACGGTGGACGGGCGCAGCGACGGCGGCTATGCTGTGGCGAATTTCCGCAAAATCAAGCCGGAGCTGGGCACCATGGAGGACCTGGAGGAGCTGACCGCCGACTGCCACAGCCGGGGTATCTCCTGCTGCATGGACTTCGTGATGAACCACACCAGCGAGGACCACGAGTGGGCCAAAAAAGCCCGTGCCGGGGACCCGGAGTATCAGGCCCGGTACTTCTTCTACGACACCTGGGACATCCCCAACGAGTACGAGAAGCACGTCCCCCAGGTGTTCCCCACCACCGCGCCGGGCAACTTCACCTGGCTGGAGGACTGCGGGAAAATCGTCCTGACCTCGTTTTACCCCTACCAGTGGGATTTGAATTACCGCAACCCGGCGGTGTTCAACGATATGGCGGACAATATGCTCTACCTGGCTAACCGGGGCATCGACGTGGTGCGGGTGGACGCGGTGCCGTATATCTGGAAGGAACTGGGCACCGACTGCCGCAACCAGCCCAAGCTGCACACCATCGTGCGGATGTGCCGGATGATCTGCGAGATCGTCTGCCCCGGCGTCATCCTGTTGGGCGAGGTGGTCATGGCCCCGGAGAAGCTGGCCCCCTACTTCGGCACCGTGGAGAAGCCGGAGTGTCATATGCTCTACAACGCCACCACCATGTGTACCATGTGGAGCACCGTGGCCACCCGGGACACTCGCCTGCTGCGCCACCAGATGGACCAGGTGAACAGCCTGCCCAAGGAGTACCTGTTTTTGAACTATCTCCGCTGCCACGACGACATTGGCTGGGGGCTGGATTACCCCTGGCTGGCCTGGAACCTGGGCCAGCAGGAGGTCCCCCACAAGAAGTACCTCAACGACTTCTTCACCGGCAAATTCCCCGGCTCCTTCTCTCGCGGGGAGCTGTACAACGACGACCCCCGGCTGGGGGATGCCCGGCTCTGCGGCACCACCGCCTCTCTGCTGGGGGTGGAAAAGGCGGAGCAGGAGCATGACACCGCCGCCCTGGAGCTGGCCACCGACTACGACCTGATGCTCCACGCCTTTCTGCTGGGCCAGACCGGTCTGCCCATCCTCTACGCCGGGGACGAGGTGGGCCAGCTCAACGACTACACCTATCACGACGACCCCCAAAAGGCCGACGACAGCCGGTACATCCACCGGGGCAACTTCCAGTGGGATTTGGCAGAGCGCCGCACCGACCCTGCCACCCGCCAGGGCAAGCAGTTCCAGGGATTGGCCCATCTGGAGGCCATCCGCCGGAACAATCCGGTGTTCCGCACCGAGGCGGAGGTCTGGACCTTCTGGGCCGGCGACCAGGCCCTGCTGGGCATGAAGCGCCAACTGAACGGCCAGATCTTCACGGCGGTGTACAACTTCTCCGAGTACCACCAGACCGCTCACCTGGAGGCCTACGGCCCCCACACCGACCTGATTACCGGAGCAGAGGTGGACATCACAGGCGAGTGGAATCTGCCGCCTTATGGGTTCGTGTGGCTCTTGTATAAGGGTTAGCTGCGCTAACAGCTATGAGCTTTTAGCTTTTAGCTGTTAGTTCGACAACCGGCCACCCCTCTTGCCTCCGCCGTCAAGCGGCACTTCCGCTTCGCTCCCTGCCCTGAAAGGGGAGGAGGGCCGCCGCCTTTTGGCGGTGGCGGAGGGGTTTTGGGTGCAAAACTGCTTCAATGAAATAATCAGAAATCCAATTTCAAACAGCAAAACCCCGTCCGAACGTTTCGCGTTCGGACGGGGTTGCTGTTGTTATAAAGGATTCAGGCAACCATTACTTGCAAATCAAACTCTCGCCATCCATCTCTGCGGGCTTCTCCAAACCCATCAGGTCCAGCATGGTGGGGCAGATGTCGGCCAGGCGGCCGTCCCGCAGCTTCACGTCGGCACCGACGATGCAGAAGGGGACCAGGTTGGTGGTGTGGGCGGTGTAGGGCTTCACGCCGTCGGGCTGGAGCATCCGCTCGGCGTTGCCGTGGTCGGCGGTGATGAGGGAGACGCCGCCCATCTTGGCGGTGGCTTCCACCACGCGGGCCACGCACTTGTCCACGGTCTCCACGGCCAGGCGAGCGGCCTCGTAGACGCCGGTATGACCGACCATGTCGCAGTTGGCGTAGTTCAGGATGATGACGTCATACTTGCCGGAGAGGATGCGCTCCACGCAGTTGTCGCAGACCTCATAGGCGGACATCTCCGGCTTCAGGTCGTAGGTGGCCACCTTGGGGGAGGCGATGAGGCAGCGGTCCTCGCCGGGGAACACCTGCTCCACGCCGCCGTTGAAGAAGAAGGTAACATGGGCATACTTCTCGGTCTCGGCGATGCGGAGCTGGGTCAGGCCCAGGTTGGAGATATACTCGCCAAAGATGTTGTTCAGATGCTCCTTGGGATAGGCGATCTCCACGTTGGGCATGGTGGCGTCATAGGAGGTGGTGCAGACATAGTTGACGTGGAAGAAGCCCTTCTTGCGCTCGAAGCCGGAGAAATCGGGGTCCACGAAGGTGCGGGTGATCTCGCGGGCGCGGTCGGGGCGGAAGTTCATGAAGATGATGCTGTCGCCCTCGCCGATTTCCGCGTTCTCGGCGGTGATGACGGGGATGACGAACTCGTCGGTGACGCCCGCGTCATAGCTGGCCTGCATCGCGCCCACGGGGTCGTCGATGAAGCGCTGCTCGCTCTCGCCGTAGACCATGGCCTTGTAGGAGCGCTCCACGCGGTCCCAGTTGGTGTCACGGTCCATGGCGTAGTAACGCCCGGAGATGGTGGCGATCTTCGCGCCGTACTGGTCGCAGGTCTCCTTCATCTGGGCCACATAGCCCTTGCCGGAGGTGGGGGGCACGTCACGGCCATCCATGAAGCAGTGGACGAAGATCTTCTTGCAGCCCAGGTCGTGGGCCATCTTGACGGCGGCCTGGATGTGGGTGATGTGGGAGTGAACGCCGCCGTCGGACATCAGGCCGTAGATGTGAACGGCGGTGCCGGCATCACGGGCGGCGGTCATGGCCTTCACATAGACAGGATTCTCGAAGAAGGTCCCCTCGTTGATGGCCTTGGTGATTTTGGGCAGGTCCTGGAACACCACGCGGCCTGCGCCGATGTTGGTGTGACCCACCTCGGAGTTGCCCATCTGTCCGTCGGGCAGGCCCACGTCCAGGCCGGAGGCGGACAGGCGGCTGTGGGGATTCTCCGCGAAAATTTTGTCCAGGTTGGGTTTCTGGGCATGGTAGACGGCGTTGCCCTCGGTGTAGTCGGTCAGGCCGAAGCCGTCCATAATGATCAGAGTAGTGGGAGTTTTCATTGATAGCCTCTTTTCCATTCAGTGGGCGCGGCGCAGCGCCCCGCCCCTCGAAAATACCCGCGTTATTGGGCCGGGTCTCACCCCAGTTGGACAAACGCTGCCCGACGGAGGAACCGCCGGGCAGTACGTTACCGCTCGGACAGAATTACTCCTGGTTGGCGGCGTTGATGATGGTGGTCAGCTTGGTGGGGACCAGGGAGGCGCCGCCGATCAGACCGCCGTCCACGTCGGGCTGGGCCAGCAGCTCTTCGGCGTTCTGGTCGTTCATGGAGCCGCCGTAGAGGATGGTGGCGGAGCGGGCGACGCGGGCGCCGTACAGCTTGCGGATGACGGTTCGGATCTCCTGGTTGCC
>JAJPXR010000070.1 GCA_021205375.1 Clostridiales bacterium
TTGGGGTTGGCCGCGCCGTAGACCACCGCGTCCAGCCGGGCGTTGATGATGGCCCCGGCGCACATGGGGCAGGGTTCCAGCGTCACATAGAGGGCGCAGCCGCTCAGCCGCCAGCTCCCCAGGCGGCGGCAGGCGTCCCGGATGGCCTCCACCTCCGCGTGGGCGGTGGCGTCCCCCAGCAGCTCCCGGCGGTTGCAGCCCTGGCCAACGATCTCACCGTCCCGCACCACCACGCAGCCCACCGGGATGTCCCCGTGGGCGGCGGCCTCCCGCGCCAGGGACAGGGCCGCGGTCATATAGCGTTCTTCCGGTTGGTGCATGGCGGGAGCCTCCTTTGGGGGTGTTTTGATGGTTCTATTGTAGCGGATTTTGGAAGGGGTATCAAGTGGAGAAGCACCACCCAACGAAAAAATAGACAAAATGCGGCCCCGTTGGACAAAACGAGGTCGCATTTTTTCAAGTCAAATGTGAATCTGTTTTAATCGTTGTAATCAACCAGAGTGCCATCTTGGGGGAGATAAAGAGTTTCCTGAGAAGAATCCCCCATAGAATAATCTCCGTATTCGTCCTGCTCAAAGAAAACATCTTTTTCGACCATGCCAGTAATGGCATACGCTCCCTTATTTTCATCGCTGTCCGTGTAGCGGATCATGCACCAATTATAGTCATTTACCGTCACATAGTTATAATACCAATCAGTCAGGTTTTCTACTGTCGCCTCGTCAGAAGAGATGTAAACGATGGAATATTCGCCGAGTTTTTCGGTGCGGTATCCATTCATCACGTTTCTAATGGTCGCATCGTCATAAATATGGCTTTCTGTGTTTTCTTCCTCTGCTTCGTTTTCTTCGCTGGAGGTAGTGGTTTCGACGGTCTCGCTCTCTGCGCTGGATGTCGATTCTTCGGCAACCGAATTTTCCTCATCGGCTGTTGATTCTGCAGCAGTTGCGTTTTCCTCCACAGACGAAACCGCTTCAACGGCGGAACTCTCTGTATTGTCTGATTGGTCCTCACTACTGGAACTACTCCCGCCAAAAGCAACAACCAGGATAACAACGACAATTACCCAAAACCACCATTTTTTGTAGAGCGGTTTTTTGACACCGTTTTTGGCCTTTTTCTCTTTCTTTTTCATAAAAGCACCTCCCTACATGTATAACATTATAGCACTGTGTAACACAAATGTAAAGTGATTAGTCACATTATTTTGTGTTATAGATTTGATGACGTGTTGCACTCTATAATGTAGTTAAGCACAGTGGAGGGTTTTACGCTATGGAAAAGTTCATCATAACCCCAAAGGAAGATAAATCCGTGACCATGACGATACGGATAGACAAAAAATTGCAGGAAAAATACAATGAGTTATCGGCAAAAACGAACCGTTCACGAAACGAATTGATTAGTATGGCGCTTCAATATGCGCTGGACCACATGGAAATCAAAGAGGAACCGTAAAAGGCCAAAATGACATAAGAACAGCTTTTCAGCGCAATAAAGCCTGAAAAGCTGTTCTTTTGTTCGATAGAAGTTTTACCCCTTCCGGCAGACGTAGGCCACCCAGCCCTCCCGCCGGTGGGTCTCCGCGATGACGAAGCCATTTTCCGTCAGCGCACGGGCCACGTCCTCGGCCCGGTGCTCGATGATGCCGGAGGTCAGAAAGATGCCGTCCTCCTTCAAAAAGTCCCCCACCACCCCGGCCAGGGGGATGATGACGTCGGCGATGATGTTGGCCAGCACCAGGTCGTATTTCCCGGCCAGAGACCGGCGCAGGGCGGCGTTCCCCACCACGTCGCCGGTGTACACCCGGAAGGTCTCCGGCCCGATGCCGTTGTAGGCGGCGTTTTCCGCCGCGACGCGGGCGGCCTTGGGGTCGATGTCGCAGCCCACCGCGCTTTTTGCCCCCAGATACAGGGCGGCAATGGCCAAAATGCCGCTTCCCGTCCCCAAATCCAAAACGTTTTCATCAGTTTCCACAAACTTTTCCACAGCCTCCAGGCACAGGCGGGTGGTGCCGTGGCTTCCGGTGCCGAAAATCAGGCCGGGGTTCAGGTAAATGGGGGTGCGGCCCTCCGGGACCGGCTCTCCCCGCATCCATTCGGGGACCACATACAGCCGCTCCCCCACCGGGAAGGGCTGATAATACTTCTTCCAGTTGTTGGACCAGTCCTCCTCCCGCAGGGAGACGGTGGACACCGCCAGCGTACCGGCGTCCCGGCCCACGCGGGCGCGGAAGTCCTCCAGCCCGGCGGTGACTTCGTCCAGCCGGTACTGCCCCTCTTCGTCCTGGGTGACGTAGAACTTGACCCGGCTGACCCCCCGGCGGCTCTCTACCAGGCTCTCGTCCACCTCGTCCCAGAAGGGGCGGCGCTCGTCCTGGAAGTCCGCCAGGTCGTTTTCGTCCTCCAGTACCAGACCCACGATGCCGCAGGCGGTCAGGTAGGCCGCCAGCTCGTCCAGGCAGCCAGGGGCGGTGTCGATGGAGACTTCCAGCCAGTATTGATCCATAATATAGTCCTCCTGCGGTTTATGCGCTTCTTTTGCCCGGTTGCGATAGAAA
Source organism: Clostridiales bacterium (assembly GCA_021205375.1). Taxonomy (GTDB): domain Bacteria; phylum Bacillota; class Clostridia; order Oscillospirales; family Oscillospiraceae; genus Onthomonas. Next base: position 2,561 of record JAJPXR010000070.1, read on the forward strand.
ACCCCTCCACCATGCTTCGCATGGTCCCCCTCCGCCGTCAAGCGGCACTTCCGCTTCGCTCCCTGCCCTTTCAGGGGCGGCAAGAGGGGTGGTCAGTTTTCAGAAAATAGTTCCCTATGGAAAACTTGTACTATGCTGATGAAAAACACTTACCATGGGTATCATATCCGATTTCCCGCGAAATTGCAACCACGAAAAAACGGCGTGCGGGAATAAAACGCCGGGTTTGGCGCAACCTATCCTCAAACCCGCCGCAGTGCGCACAATGGAGGCATTACTATGGAACTGACCAACGAATCCGCTCTTTTGCAGGAGGTTTACCAGGGCGCGGCCATGGGCGCGGACGCCATCCGCTACCTGCTGCCCAAGGTGGACAACCCCCGTTTCCGCTCCGACTTACAGACCCAGCAGGAACAGTACAGGCAGACCGCCGCCAACGCGGAGAAGCAGATGAAAGCCCTGGGGGACTGCCCCAAAGACCTGGGCAGCGGGCAGCAGTCCATGCTCTGGGCCTGCGTCCAGGGCAAGACCCTCTGCAATAAGGAGACCAGCCACCTGGCGGAGCTGATGATCCAGGGCAGCAGCATGGGCATCGTCAACCTGACCAAGGTGCTGAACAGCTACACCCCCGCCGACCCGCTGGACGACCCCGCCGGGCAGCAGGCTCAGCAGCAGGCCAGGGAGCTGGCTCAGACCGCGATCCAGGCGGAGGAGGACAACATCAACCGGCTGAAAACTTATTTGCAGTAAAACATGGGACAGGGGGGGATTTTTGCGCCTCTCCTGTCTTTTTTTTGAGCTGTTAGCTTGTCTATCGGTGGCATAGTACCAGTTTTTATAGAGAACCACCCTTCGGCAACTGACCACCCCGCTTGCCTCCCCTGAAAGGGGAGGGGGACCATGCGAAGCATGGTGGAGGGGTTTCCCAGCTAACAGCTAAAAGCCAACAGCTAAAAGCTGCCGAAGGCATACCCCTTGTCCCCGCCGCATATCCTCCCATGAGGTGATGCTGTGGTTTCCGTATGTCTGATTGCGCTGAGCCTGGCGGTGGACGCCGCCGCCGCCTCTGTCTGCTGCGGCCTGTCCTCCCCCGGCTTCCGCCGCCGGGACGGGGTGCGGCTGGGGCTGTGGTTCGGAGGGTTCCAGTTTGGAATGACCCTGCTGGGCGGCATGGCCGGGGGTGAGCTGAACGAACACTGCCGTCTCATCGGCGGCATGGTGACCTTTGGCCTACTGACGTACTTAGGAGGGCGGATGCTGCTGGACGCGCTGGCGCCGGTGGCGGGAGAGCCGCCGGTCTATGCCCTGACCACCCCCGCTGTGGCGGCGCTGGCCCTGGCCACCAGTCTGGACGCCCTGGCGGTGGGGGTGTCGGTGGCCTTTCTGGAGGTGGGGCTGTGGAAATCTGCCGCAGTCATCGGCGCGGTGGCCTTCGTTCTGTCGCTGCTGGGGAGTTTGCTTGGGAAACAGATCGGGCAGCGGGTCCAGCGGTGGGCCAACGCGGGAGGCGGTCTGGCCCTGGCGGTCATCGGCGCAAAAATTTTGTGGGGCGTGCTGGCCGGGCAGTAAAGGAGACTCTCTTTTATTAGTCATCCCCTTGAAGCGGCCTAGTTTAGTGGCTGGTGATTAGTGGCTAGAAAGTAGGCGTTTCTGCTAAAAATCCAATATTTATGGGACAAAACCGACACCAGACGACAAGCACTATCCCCTCTTGCCTCCCCTGAAAGGGGAGGAGGGCCGCCGCCT
>JAJPXR010000021.1 GCA_021205375.1 Clostridiales bacterium
TGCCAATGGTCAGGGCGCCGTTCATCATGAACTTCATGTTGCCGGTGCCGGAGGCTTCCTTGCCGGCGGTGGAGATCTGCTGGGAGATCTCGGTGGCGGGCATCATCTTCTCCGCCAGGGAGACACGGTAGTTCTCCAGGAAGAACACCTGGAGCTGGTCCTTGCAGCGGGGGTCGTTGTTGACGGTGTAGGCCAGGGAGTTGATCAGCTCGATGATGCGCTTGGCCATATAGTAGCCGGGCGCGGCTTTGGCGGCGAAGAGGAAGGTGTGAGGCCGGATGGTCTTGCCGTCCTGGATCTCCTGATAGAGGTGGATGATGTTCATCACGTTGAGCAACTGGCGCTTGTACTCGTGCAGGCGCTTGGACTGCACATCGAAGATGGCGTCGGTGTTCAGGATGATGCCGTAATCCTGCTTGACATAATTGGCGAAGGCTGTCTTGTTGGCGGTCTTGATCTTGGACAGGCGGTCCAGGGTGGAGGCGTCGTCCTTGGCCTTGAGGATGTTCTCCAGGTCGTCGGGGTGGAGCAGATAGCTGTCGCTGCCGTTGATCTCGCAGATGAGGTTGTGCAGCTCCGGGTTGATCTCGGCCAGCCAGCGGCGGTGGTCCACGCCGTTGGTGACGTTGGTGAACTTCTTGGGGGTGCGCAGCCAGGCGGTGTGGAACACGTCGTCCTTCAAAATCTGGGAGTGCAGAGCGGCCACGCCGTTGACGGCGAAGCAGGTGGCTACGCACAGGTTGGCCATGCGGACGTCGCCGTCCCAGACGATGGCCAGCTCCTGGGCCTTGTTCTCGTCGCCGTGGAAGAAATCCCGGACCCGGTGCAGATAGCGCTCGTTGATCTCGCAGATGATCTGCCAGCAGCGGGGCACCAGGGACTCCACCAGAGCCTGGGGCCAATGCTCCAGGGCCTCGGCCAGGACGGTGTGGTTGGTGTAGGCCACGGTCTTGCAGACGATGTCCCAGGCCTCGTCCCAGCCGAAGTAATGCTCGTCCATCAGGATGCGCATCAGTTCGGGGATGACCAGGGTGGGATGGGTGTCGTTGATCTGAATGACGTGCTTCTCCGCGAAGTTGGACAGGGTGCCGTACTGGGCCAGGTGCTTGCGCACGATGGACTGGACGGTGGCGGAGACGAAGAAGTACTGCTGCTTGAGGCGCAGGCTCTTGCCCTCATAGTGGTTGTCGGCGGGATAGAGCACCTTGGCGATGACCTCGGCGTTGGCGGCGCTCTCCACGGCCTTGAGGTAGTCGCCGGAGGAATAGTAGGACATATCCACCGGGGCGGGAGACTTGGCGTCCCACAGGCGCAGGGTGTTGACGTGGTCGGTGCCGTAACCGGCGATGTTCATATCCATGGGCACGGCCATGACCTCGGTGCCGCCGATATAGTCCACCTTGAAGTGGCCCAGGTCGTCCACGGACTGGACCACGGTGCCGCCGAAGCGGACGGTCTCGACTTCATCCCGCTTGGGGACCAGCCAGGCGTCGCCCATGTCCAGCCAGTCGTCGGACAGCTCGATCTGCTTGCCGTCCACGATCTTCTGCTTGAAGATGCCGAGCTGGTAGCAGATGGAATAGCCGGTGGCGGGGATGTTCAGGGTGGCCATGGAGTCCATATAGCAGGCGGCCAGACGGCCCAGGCCGCCGTTGCCCAGACCGGCGTCCGGCTCCAGCTCGAAGATCTCGGCGTGGTCGAAGCCCATCTCGTCGATGGCGTCTTTCAGCTCGTCCAGGATGCCCAGGTTGTAGGCGTTTTTCATCATGGAGCGGCCCACCAGGAACTCCATGGAGAGGTAATGGACCTCACGGGCGCTGTTCTTCCGGGTGACCTCTTTGGTGTCGATGTGGTTGGCGGACATGATGTCCCGCACCACCATGGCGCAGGCCTTGAACATATGCACCTTGGACGCCTCTTTGATGGTGCGGCCAAAGTTGCGGCGCAGCTTGCCCTCGATCAGGGCGCAAAGCTCATATTTGGAATATTCACGCATAAAAAATTCCTCCAAATTTACACTTAACAGAAGGTAAGTTCACAATTTGTTTGCGTTTCGGCCCAAATGGGGCCGCTACACGCCATTTTAACATGAGGTGAGTGTTCTGTCAATCTTTGTGCCGCCAAAAGCCGTCCCCGAAGCGCAGAAAAAGGGAGCGCCTTTTCGACGCTCCCTTGTGGAAAATTACAGTTATTTCGGCAAATCGAGGGTTTTGGGCATCCTTTTGCACCAGGCTTGTCGGTGATTGCGGGGGAAACCCCTCCGTCACGGCTAAAGCCGTGCCACCTCCCCTTTCAGGGGAGGCAAGGGTGCAACTGCTTGTTGATGGGTTTTCGCTTTTTTGCTCAAAGAGGCAAGTTTTGAAGCGAAATCGGCTCAATAAAGCGTCTTTCCCTTTAATAATCATCCTTTCGCAACCAACCACCCCTCTCGCCTCCGCCGTCAAGCGGCACTTCCGCTACGCTCCCTGCCCTGAAAGGGGAGGGGGACCATGCGAAGCATGGTGGAGGGGTTTCTCGTCGATGTTGTGTAAACAGAACTGCCGGAAAGGTTTATTCGGCGCTGATCTTCTCGTAAATGGACATATACTCCTTGGCGGACTTATCCCAGCTAAAGTCGGTGGTCATGCCGCGCTTCATCAGGGCGGTCCAGGCGTCCTTGTCGGAGAAGTACAGGTCGACGGCACGGTTGATGGCGTTGAGCATATCGTCGGCGTTGATGTTGCCGAAGGTGAAGCCCAGGCCCTCGCCGGTCTCAGGGTTGTAGGAGGGGACGGAGTCCTTGAGGCCGCCGGTGAGACGGACCACGGGGACGGTGCCGAACCGCATGGCAAACATCTGGGTCAGGCCGCAAGGTTCTGCCACGGAGGGCATGAGCATGATGTCCGCGCCGGCATAGATCTTGGTGGACAGGGCGGCGGCGTACTTGATGTTGGCGGAGACCCGGCCGGGATACTGCTTGGCGGCGTTGCGGAAGAACTCCTCGAAGCCCCACTCGCCGGTGCCCAGCACCACGAACTGCACGTTCTGCTCCATGATGCGGTGGAAGACGTTGGTGATCAAATCGTAGCCCTTGTGACCCACCAGACGGGAGATGCAGGCGATGATGGGCACGTCGGGATCGACGTTGAGGCCCAGCTCCTTCTGGAGAGCGGCCTTGCATTCGGCCTTGCCGGAGAGGTCGTCGGCGGAGTAGTTGGTAGCGATGATGGTATCGGTGGCGGGGTCGTTGGCGACCATGTCCAGTCCGTTCAGGATACCGGTCATCTTGTAATAGTTGTCGGTGACGACGCCCTCCAGCCCGTGGGCGTAGAAGCTGTATTGCAGCTCGTTGGCGTAGGTGGGGGAGACGGTGGTCACGTAATCGGAGGCGTAGATGGCGCCCTTCATCAGGTTCACGTCGCCGTAGTAGCTCAGCAGCTTCTCATTGAAGTGGCTGGAGTCCAGACCGAACACGTCCTCCATGATGGAGCGGCCAAAGCGGCCCTGATACTCGATGTTGTGGATGGTGTAGACGCTCTTGGCGTTGGCCAACTGGGGAACGACCTTCTTGCTGTCGTTCAGGTAGATGGGCACCAGGGCGGTCTCCCAGTCGTTGGCGTGGATGATGTCGGGGGCCCAGTCGATCTGAGCGGGGACCTCCACGCAGGCCTTGGAGAAGTAGGCGAAGCGCTCGCCGTCGTCATAGTGACCATAGAGGCCGTTGCGCTTGAAGTAAGTCTCGTTGTCCACGAAGTAGTAGGTCACGCCGCCGCGGTCCAACTGGAACAGGCCGCAGTAGGAGGAGCGCCAGCCCAGACGGAAGTAGAAGTACTTGACGAAGGTCATCTGGCTGCGCCACTGGTCGCCGATGCCGGCGTACAGAGGCAGGATGACGCGAACGTCGTTGTCCATAGCGGCCAGCGCGGGCGGCAGAGAGGCGGCCACGTCAGCCAAGCCGCCGGTCTTGATGAAGGGGGCGACCTCCGAGGCTACGAAGAAGATTTTCATGTTACATGCCTTCCTTTCGCTAATAACTGGTAGTGGGTACGGTTGCACAAGGGCAAAGCAGGAGCCGACTTGCGCCGACCCCTGGCAGAGCTAGAAAACAATGTCCAAATAGAGACGGTGAATCCGTTTGGGTTTCCCTTTGAATCATCCGCGTTTTTTGAGTGGCCAGTGGCTAGTGATGAGTGGCCAGAAAGAGGGCATTTCTACTGAAAATTCCACATCTGTCGGGCAATACTGACACCAGACGTCAAGCACTGTCCCCTCTTGCCTCCCCTGAAAGGGGAGGGGGACCATGCGAAGCATGGTGGAG
>JAJPXR010000135.1 GCA_021205375.1 Clostridiales bacterium
CGTCCGCTTGGGAAGGCTGGGGCGGTTACTTCTTTTTGTTATTGTAGTAAATTATCAGAAATAATTCACACATGCCGACAATAAATTGACAAAACATAAAAATTTCTGTCGCAGTCATTGGGCAGCCCCCCTTCCTTTGAGAACAGGGGCAAAAAGAAGCTGCCCCTCGTCGGAGCAGACTCCATATCCTTCGCTTCCGGCTAAAGCCGAAAGCTCACTCATTCCGTTGCTCCTCCTCTCCCCACCAAACCCGCTTCGCTGGGCTTTGGCGGGGACTCCAAGGGGGCCAACCGCACCGTATTGGGCAACGCCCTAGGGAACCTCTGATTAACAGAAGATTCCCCACCGACAGGATACCATACTTTTTGACGAAACGCAACAGAAAACGACGCATTTTGCCATGCCGCCCGTTTGTCGCACAAAAAAAGCACCCGCAGGAGGTTTCGCTCTCCTGCGGGTGAAAATTATTTTCTATCATTTTTTTGCGCTGCGGCCTGGCCCGCGTCATTGCACATTGCACATTGCAAATTGCGCATTGAATCACGGTTGCCCGCTGCCGTCCCACCACAGCACCTGGTCATGCTCCAAACTCCGGGGCACGTCGATGATGCGCTGGTTGGCGCTGCCCCGGAACCGGAGGTTCAGGTCCTTCTGGTCCAGGACAAATTCTCCGTCCACCAGCACGTCCAGGAGGCTGAGCATTTCCTTGGTGACGGCCCAATCTCCCAACTGGCCGGTGAGCATATCCAGCTCGTAGTTGTAGCCGGAGTAGCACCACACGGTTTTGTCCGGGAAACGCTCCCGGAACTGGCGCAGCAGGGGCAGCAGCGCTTTCTGGTTGGCCGGTTCGAAAGGCTCGCCCCCCAGCAGGGACAGCCCCCGGATGTAGGGCTTGTCACAGGCGTCCAAAATCTCCTGCTCCGTCTCGGCGGTGTAGGGCTGGCCGTAGTGGAAATCCCAGGTCTCCGGGTTGAAGCAGCCCTCGCAGTGGTGGGTACAGCCGGACACGAAGAGGGAGACCCGCACACCGGGGCCGTTGGCGATGTCGTGGGTTTTGATGGCGGCGTAGTTCATAAAGGTCTCCCCTCTTCCAATGAGCAATGAAGCGTGTTCCGTTGCAGCGGGTTTGCGGTAGAAACCCCTCCGCCACCGCCTAACGGCGGCGGCCCTCCTCCCCTTTCAGGGGAGGCAAGAGGGGTGGTCGGTCAGGGAATGTCTGTGCTTCGTGGGAAAGCTGTATGATGTTGAGCAATTCACAATGACCGAATCCTTCACAGAATTGCACATTGAATCACAGGTGCAGCACTCTGGCCTTGATCTCCTTGGTCTTGCCCACGTTCCAGAAGTTCTCTCCCAGGTAGCCGCAGGTCCGGCGCACCACGTTCATCTTGTGGTGGTCCCGGTTGCCGCAGCAGGGGCACTCCCACTCCAGCTTGTCGTTGATGGTCATTTCCCCGTCGTAGCCGCACACCTGGCAGTAGTCGCTCTTGGTGTTGAACTCGGCGTACTGGATGTTGTCGTAGATGAAGCGCACCACGTCCTCCAGGGCGGTCAGGTTGTGGCGCATGTTGGGCACCTCCACGTAGCTGATGCAGCCGCCCAGGGAGATGGCCTGGAACTCGGCCTCCAACTGGAACTTGGAGAAGGCGTCGATTGGCTCCCGCACGTCCACGTGGTAGGAGTTGGTGTAATAGCCCTTGTCGGTGACGTTCTTCACGGTACCGTAGCGCTTGCGGTCGATCTCCGCGAAGCGGTAGCACAGGCTCTCGGCGGGGGTGCCATAGAGGGCGAAACCGATGTTGGTCTCGGCCTTCCACCGGTCAACGGTGTCCTTCAGGTGGTGCATGACCTGGAGGGCGAAGTCGTGGCCCTCGCCGGAGGTGTGGCTGTGGCCGGTCATCAGGTAGGTCAGCTCATACAGGCCGATGTAGCCCAGGGAGATGGAGGAGTAGCCGCCATAGAGCAGGTCCTTGATGGATTCGCCCTTGCCCAGCCGGGCGATGGCGCCGTACTGCCAGTGGATGGGGCTGGAATCGGAGGTGACGTTCTTCAGGGCGTTGTGGCGGCACATCAGTGCCTCCTTGCACAGCTCCAGCCGCCGGTCGAACTCCGGCCAGAACTTGTCCATATTGCCCCGGACCTCCAGGCCCACCTGGGGCAGGTTGATGGACACCACGCCCTGGTTGAAGCGGCCCTCGAACTGGTACTCGCCCTTGTCGTTCTTCCAGGGGGCCAGGAAGGAGCGGCAGCCCATGGGGGAGAACACGTTGCCCTCGTAGTTCTCCCGCATCTTCTTGGCGGAGATGTAGTCGGGGTACATCCGCTTGGCGGAGCAGCGGACGGCCAGGTGGGTCAGGTAGTCGTACTTGCCGCCGGAGAGGTTGTTGTTCTCGTCCAGCACGTAGACCAGCTTGGGGAAGGCGGGGGTGACGTAGACGCCGCTCTCGTTCTTGATGCCCTCCAGCCGCTGGCGGAGGATCTCCTCGATGATCATGGCGTTTTCCTCTTCATAGGGGTCGTTGTCCCGGATGTAGAGGAACAGGGTGACGAAGGGGGACTGGCCGTTGGTGGTCATCAGGGTGTTGATCTGGTACTGGATGGTCTGCACGCCGTTGGACAGCTCGGTGCGCACCCGCTCGTCCACCAGCCGCTCCAGCACGTCGGAGGGCAAATCGCCGCCCACGGCGTTCATGATCTTCTTGCGGAACTTGTCCCGGCTGCGGCGCAGGTACTTGCCCAGGTGACTGACGTCCACGCTCTGGCCGCCGTACTGGTTGGAGGCGACGCAGGCGATGATCTGGGTGGTGACGGTGCAGGCCACCTGGAAGCTCTTGGGGCTTTCGATGAGCTTGCCGTTCATCATGGTGCCGTTGTCCAGCATATCGCCGATGTTGATGAGGCAGCAGTTGAAGATGGGCTGCACGAAATAGTCCGCGTCGTGGAAGTGGAGGACGCCCTCGTCGTGGGCCTTGGCGATCTTCTCCGGCAGGAGGACGCGGCGGGTCAGGTCCCGGCTGACGATGCCGGCGATGTAGTCCCGCTGGGTGGAGGCCACGCTGGTGTCCTTGTTGGAGTTCTCCTCCGCCATCTCCTTGTTGGTGCCCTCCAGCAGCTTGAGGATGTCGTTGTCAGTGGTGTTCTGCTTCCGGGCCAGGGAGCGCTGATAGCGGTAGATGATATAGGCTTTAGTCAAGGGATAGGTGCCGATTTTGACCAGTTGGTTTTCCACCATGTCCTGGATGTCCTCCACCAGCAGCCGGGGCCGGTCTACTGCGGCCACGTAGTCCGCGATGGACTCGATCTCCGCGTTGGTGATGCGGTCCTCCGGGGAGACGGCGGCGTTGGCCTTCTGGACGGCGACAATGATCTTTGTGCGGTCGAAATCGACGGTGGAGCCGTCTCGCTTGATAACTTTCATGTTCCTTCCTCCTTGGGGTGTGCGCAGGGGTTTATGCGAAATGGGCGAAATTGAGAAATGAGCGATTTCTTTGAATCAGCCTTGGTGGGATGCAAACGGAAACCCCTCCACCATGCTGCGCATGGTCCCCCTCCCCTTTCAGGGGAGGCGAGGGGGTGGTCAGTTACGGAATGGTAATTCGTTAAGGATAAGGGTCTCACAATTCAGTAAATATACTCTTACTCTAAAACGCTTCCTCTTTGAAAAACGCAAAGCAAACGACAAGCACTCGCCTCCTTGCCTCCCCTGAAAAGGGGAGGTGGCGCGGCGTAAGCCGCGACGGAGGGGTTTCAAGCACAAGCCCCCTTTTCCCCGCTGCGGCGGGGGAAAAGGGTTGTGCGCCCGGTTTGGCCTTCTGTTTGTGAGCGGTGGACGACCGGCGCTTGCGGCCGACAGACTGCGCCGGTGAGTGATTCTCAGCATAGCAGATTTTTGGGCGAAAATCAATATGTTGTGGTGTAGAAAATTTGACCCCACTACATCGTGCGGTACGCAAAATTCTACGTTTTGCACAAACGGCCCTGAAAAAGAAAAATTCCAACCGGAAGGGCGGCGGACAGGCAACCTTTTGCCCCCTCCGGCATAGGCTGGAGGCGGGAAGTGACGGCGAATGGCAAAAAAAGAGCGTTGGGATTTTATGGACGCCGCGGCGGAGGCGTTAGAACTTCCGGCGGATGTTGTGGCGGGGGCGCCCCTCATCGAGCTGGTGGGCAAACGGGAACTTCGGATGGAAAATCACCGGGGCATCCTGTCTTACGGCCCGGAGGAGATCAGCATCAGCGGCGGGCGGCTGGTGGTGGGGGTCCGGGGGGAGGGGCTGACCCT
>JAJPXR010000187.1 GCA_021205375.1 Clostridiales bacterium
AGACCAGTTCCGCCTCCTCCGCCCCCACCGCGGCCTCATCCGCCCAGACCCCACGGGCCGGGACGGAGACCGGGAGAACCGGGGTTATAACAAGAGAAAAATCGAGAGCAGAGAGGAGGAACGTTCGTGGCTATTCCAAAGTACGATGAACTTTACCGTGATTTTTTAGATGCGCTGGCAGATGGAGAGACACATTCCCTTTCTGAAATCAGAAAGAGAATCAGCATCGCCAGAAATATGCCTGCGGAGGACTTACAGCAGCTCTTACCGAGTGGAAAGAAAACAGTATTTGCGGACCGTGTAGGTTGGGCAGGAACTTATCTGCACAAAGCCGGTCTGATTTCACGGGTGTCCAGAGGAAAATACGAAATTACGTTAGAAGGAAAGAAATTACAGCAATCTGCTGATGTTTTGATTGACAATAATTAGCTCTTGCGTTATCCATCGTTTGCTGGTTATCTGAACAGAACAAGCAGTAATACAGACGTTCCCTCACCAGAACAGACACAAACCGCCGCAGATGATTCCACTCCCCAGGATACCATCAAAACCGCCTTCCAAAAAATCAACAGCGCCTTGGCCGATGAACTGATGGACGAAATTATGGCCCAAACTCCCGACTTCTTTGAGCGTTTAGTGGTGCAACTATTGTTGAAAATGGGTTATGGCGGCCCCTTTGAAGACGCCGGTATCGTCACCAGAAGCACCGGCGACGGCGGCATCGACGGCATCATCAAAGAGGACAAGCTGGGGTTCAGTCAAATCTATATTCAGGCCAAGCGCTGGAACCCCGATACCACCGTCAACCGCCCAGAAATCCAACGATTTTCCGGAGCGCTGCGGGATGAAGGCGCGTCCAGAGGGCTGTTTATCACCACCGCTCAATTCTCCAACGGCGCGAAACAATCTGCCGAACGTCAGCACATTGTCTTAGTGGATGGCGAAACATTGACTAAGCTGATGATCGAATACGACATTGGCGTCTCTGTCTCTCAAACGTATTCTGTCAAAAAGCTGGATTCCGACTTTTTCAGCGATGACTAACTCATAAATCCTACTCTCAACAAAAGCGAGGTAACAAACTATGGTTCAATCCCGCACCCACACCTGCGGCGAGCTCCGCGCCGCCGACGCAGGCAAGACCGTCACCCTCTGCGGGTGGATGGAAAACGTCCGCGAGGTGGGCAACAACTTTGCCTTCCTCATCCTCCGGGACTTCTACGGCACCACCCAGGTGGTCATCGAGACGGCGGAGATGATGTCCACCGTCAAGCCCCTGAACAAGGAGAGCACCCTCTCCGTCACCGGCACCGTCCGCATCCGGGAGAGCAAAAACAAGAAGATCCCTACCGGCGAAATCGAAGTGGTCCCCAGCGAGATCAAAGTGCTGGGCCGCTGCCGCTACAACGAGCTGCCCTTCGAGATCAACCGCAGCCGTGAAGCTGACGAGAGCATCCGGCTGAAATACCGCTATCTGGACCTGCGCAACCCGGCGGTGAAGAACAACATCGTCCTGCGCTGCAACGTAGTCTCCGCTCTGCGCCAGGCCATGACCGCAGAGGGCTTTTTGGAGATCACCACCCCCATCCTGACCGCATCTTCCCCGGAGGGCGCGCGGGACTATCTGGTGCCCTCCCGGAAGCACCCCGGTAAGTTCTACGCCCTGCCCCAGGCTCCCCAGCAGTTCAAGCAGTTGCTGATGACCTCCGGCTTCGACAAATACTTCCAAATCGCCCCCTGCTTCCGGGACGAGGACGCCCGCGGCGACCGTTCCCCCGGTGAGTTCTACCAGTTGGACATGGAGATGGCTTTTGCCACCCAGGACGACGTGTTCGCTGTGTTGGAGCGGGTGCTGCCCCCCATCTTCGCCAAGTACGGCGTCTACAACACCGCCTCCGCCGCCCCCTTCCGCCGCATCCCCTTCTTGGAGGCCATGGAGCACTACGGTACCGACAAGCCCGACCTGCGCATCGACCTGGAGGTACAGGACGCCACGGAGATTTGCTCCGCCACCGCCTTTGGTCCCTTCCAGGGCCAGAGCGTCAAGGCCGTGGTGGTCTCCGGCTGCAAGCTGGCCCGGAAAGCCATCGACAAGCTGTGCGCCGAGGTGGAGGTCCAGTCCGGCGGCAAGGTCTACTGGTGCAAGGTGGATGACAAGGGCCAGCTCACCGGCGGCGTCTCCAAGTTCCTGAAGGACAGCACCGCCGCCCTGACCGAGAAGCTGGGGCTGACCCCCGGCTGCTTCGTGGGCTTCACCGCTGGCAAGCTGACCGACGCCCAAAAGACCGCCGGTGTGCTGCGCAGCAAGCTGGGTGCCGCCTGCCCCGACCACATGGACCCGGAAAAGTACGAGTTCTGCTGGATCGTGGACTTCCCCATGTACGAAATTGGCGAGGAGTCCGGTCAGTTGGAGTTCTGCCACAACCCCTTCTCCATGCCCAACGGCGGGTTGGAAACGCTGCTGAAAGCGGAGCGGGGCGAGATCGACCCCTTGGACATCACCGCCGACCAGTACGACCTGGTTTGCAACGGCGTGGAGCTGTCCTCCGGCGCGGTGCGGAACCACGACCCGGAGATCATGGTCAAAGCCTTTGAGATGGTCCGCCTGGGCGAGGACGACGTCAAGGCCAAGTTCCCCGCCATGTACAACGCTTTCTGCTACGGCGCGCCCCCTCACGCGGGCATCGCCCCCGGCGTGGACCGCATGGTCATGCTGCTGGCCGGAGAGGACTCCATCCGGGAGATCATCCCCTTCCCCATGAACAAAAACGCCCAGGACGTGATGATGGGCAGCCCCTCCCCGGTAGAGCAGAAGCAACTGGACGAGGTGCATATCCAAATTGTGGGAGAGAAAGAGGAATAATTCTCGACAAATTCCAGATTTGATTATCTCTTCACAAAAAATTTTCTCTTTGTTTTTGTCCGCTTCCGGGGGCTTTCCGCCTCAACACGTCTGCATTTTGTCCCAATTTACCCAAAAATCCTCTCATTTGAGAACCATTTTCTCCCTAAAACCGATTTGACGCGTTTTCGAACAAAAGCAAAAAAAGGGCTTGTCAAATGTTTGACAATGGGGTAAAATAATAGGCGTAAATCCTTGTTTACCAAAATTTCAGGAGGTAATTTTATCATGGCAGTTAAAGTTGCAATTAACGGTTTCGGCCGCATTGGTCGTCTGGCCTTCCGTCAGATGTTCGGCGCTGAGGGTTACGAAGTTGTCGCCATCAACGACCTGACTTCCCCCAAGATGCTGGCTCATCTGCTGAAGTATGACTCCACTCAGGGCAAGTATGCTCTGGCCGACACCGTTTCCGCCACCGACAACTCCATCATCGTTGATGGTAAGGAGATCACCATCTATGCCAAGGCCAACGCCGCCGAGCTGCCCTGGGGCGAGCTGGGTGTTGACGTGGTTCTGGAGTGCACCGGTTTCTACACCAGCAAGGCTAAGGCCCAGGCTCATATCGACGCCGGCGCCCGCAAGGTCGTCATCTCTGCCCCCGCTGGCAACGACCTGCCCACCATCGTCTACAACGTCAACCACACTACCCTGAAGCCCGAGGACACCATCATCTCCGCCGCTTCCTGCACCACCAACTGCCTGGCTCCCATGGCGAAGGCTCTGAACGACTGCGCCCCCATCAAGGCTGGCATTATGTGCACCATCCACGCTTACACCGGCGACCAGATGACTCTGGACGGCCCCCAGCGTAAGGGTGACCTGCGCCGCTCCCGCGCTGCCGCTTGCAACATCGTTCCCAACAGCACCGGCGCTGCCAAGGCCATCGGCCTGGTCATCCCCGAGCTGAACGGCAAGCTGATCGGCGCTGCTCAGCGCGTTCCCACCCCCACCGGCTCCACCACCATCCTGACCGCTGTCGTCGAGGGCACCCCCTCCAAGGAAGACATCAACGCTCAGATGAAGGCTGAGGCCACCGAGTCCTTCGGCTACAACACCGATGAGATCGTCTCCTCCGACATCGTCGGTATGCGTTACGGCTCCCTGTTCGATGCCACTCAGACCATGGTTCTGGATCTGGGCAACGGCACCTCTGAGGTTCAGGTCGTCTCCTGGTATGACAACGAGAACTCCTACACCTCTCAGATGGTTCGTACCATCAAGTACTTCTCCGAGCTGGGCTAATCGTCTAGTCTCCTAGATTTACACTTGCTCTCCGAGCAAGGTGCAGCCCCGCTTCTTCGGAAGCGGGGCTGTTTATCTCATTGGACTAAAAAAACGTGCCACCGGCACGTTTTTTTACCCCAACCTCTCAGATGGT
>JAJPXR010000156.1 GCA_021205375.1 Clostridiales bacterium
AAACCCCTCCGCCACCGCCTAAATGCGGCGGCCCTCCTCCCCTTTCAGGTGCGGCAAGAGGGGATAGTACTTGCTATTGGGTCAGCGATTTTACTCAGCATTGCACATTGCTACTTGCAAATGAAAAACAGAGAAGGGCAAGTGTTTCCACTCGCCCTGCTGTCAGAAGCGATTCTGTTATCCTTCCGTCTGTTCCGGGGTGTGCTGGGCCACGAAGTCCTTGATGGCGTTGATTTGCCGGGTCACGTCCTCAGCAGACGGGCCACCCAGCACCTTGCGCTCGTGGACGCAGCGTTTCAGCTCCAGCGCCTCGTAGATGTCGGAGTCGAACAGCTCGGAGATGGCCCGGAAGTCCCGGAGGGTCAGGGTCTCCAGCGTCTCGCCGGACTTGATGCACATATTCACCAGCCGGCCCACGATCATGTAGGCTTCCCGGAAGGGCATCCCGCGCTTGGTCAGGTAGTCGGCGCAGTCGGTGGCGTTGATAAAACCGCCCGCCGCCGCTTTGGACATGTTCTTAGGCCGGACGGTCAGGGTGTCCAGCATGGCGGCGAACACCGGCACGCACATCTCCACGGTGTCGATGGCGTCGAACACCGGCTCCTTGTCCTCCTGCATGTCCTTGTTGTAGGCCAGGGGCAGGCCCTTCATCACCGTCAGCAGAGAGACCAGGTCGCCGTAGACACGGCCCGTCTTGCCCCGCACCAGCTCGGCCACGTCGGGGTTCTTCTTCTGGGGCATGATGGAGGAACCGGTGGAATAGGCGTCGTCCAGGTCCACGAACTTGAACTCCCAACTGCACCACAGGATGACCTCCTCGGAGAACCGGGACAGGTGCATCATCAGCATGGAACAGGCGGACAGGAACTCAATGGCGTAATCCCGGTCAGAGACGGAGTCCAGGGAGTTGTCAGTGGGCTTTTTGAAGCCCAACAGTTGGGCGGTGCGCTCCCGGTCCACGGGATAGGTGGAGGTGGCCAGCGCGCCGGCCCCCAGGGGGCACTCGTCCATCCGCTCCAGGCAGTCCTCGAAGCGGGTCACGTCCCGGCGGAGCATGTTGGCATAAGCCATCATATAGTGGGCGAAGGTGGTGGGCTGTGCCCGCTGGAGGTGGGTGTAGCCGGGCATGACGGTGGTCAGGTTTTCCTCCGCCTTGCGGATGAGGACTTTCTCCAGGTCCAGGATCTGGCCGATGATGACGGGGATCTCCTCCTTGACGAACAGGCGGAAGTCTACCGCAACCTGGTCGTTGCGGCTGCGGCCCGTGTGGAGCCGCTTGCCCGCGTCGCCGATGCGCTGGGTCAGGATGGTCTCAATGTTCATGTGGATGTCCTCGTTGTCCAACGAGAACTCCACCTCGCCCGCCTCGATGTCGGCCAGAATCGCTTTCAGGCCGTTGATGATTTCGGCGGCGTCCTCCTGGGAGATGATGCCCTGCTCCCCCAGCATGGTGGCATGGGCGATGGAGCCGGTGATGTCCTGCTGATAGAGGCGGGCGTCAAAGCCGATGGAGGCGTTAAAGTCGTTGACTAAGGTGTTGGTTTCCTTCTGGAACCGTCCGGCCCAGAGCTTCATAAGCGGTCACTCCTTCCCACAGGTGGGAGACTTTTTTCAATGAGCAATTTGCAATGAGCAATGGCCGGGTTTTCAGCCATTTGCTAGAAACCCCTCCACCATGCTTCGCATGGTCCCCCTCCCCTTTCAGGGGAGGCGAGGGGGGATAGTGCTTGATGTTTGTACAGCGATTTTGCCCAGCATACTGCAAGTTTTCCACAAATAACAAGCGTTCAGCAACTGACCACGCCTCTTGCCTCCCCTGAAAGGGGAGGTGGCGCGGCGCAAGCCGCGACGGAGGGGTTTTACCTACAAGCTAGACAAAGGGAAAGGTAAACGGAAAATAGCTAGGAAAAATTGCCGCACTTGGGAAAGTGCGGCAATTCCAAATCAGAAAGGTTCTTTCCCAGGTAAAGATGCTGAATTGGGAAACTTATTTCAGCTTGCCCATCTCCCGCAGCGCCTGGACCTTGGTGGGCAGGCCCCACAGGTTGATGAACCCGGCGGAGTCCTTCTGGTCGTAGTCGGACTCGTCGAAGGTGGCCAAATCCTCGGAGTACAGGGAGTAGGGGGAGGTCATGCCGGCGGGGATGATGTTGCCCTTGTACAGCTTGAGCTTGACGGTGCCGGTGACGAACTCCTGAGTCTTGTCCACGAAGGCGGAGAGGGCTTCCCGCAAGGGGGAGTACCACTTGCCGTTGTAAACCAGGTCAGCGAAGTCCACCGCCAGCTTCTGCTTCTCGTGCATGGTGTCCTTGTCCACGCAGAGGGTCTCCAGCAGGTCATGAGCCGCATACAGGATGGTGCCGCCCGGGGTCTCGTAGACACCCCGGTCCTTCATGCCCACCAGACGGTTCTCCACGATGTCGATGATGCCGATGCCGTTCTGACCGCCGTAGACGTTCAGGTCCCGGATGATGTCGGTGGCACTCTTCTTTTCGCCGTTGATGGCGACAGGCGCGCCCTGCTCGAAGTCCAGGGTGATGTAGGTGGGCTTGTCCGGCGCCTGGATGGGGGAGATGCCCATCTCCAGGAAGCCGGGCTTGTCGTAATCCGGCTCGTTGGCGGGGTTCTCCAAGTCCAGGCCCTCGTGGGACAGGTGCCACAGGTTCTTGTCCTTGGAGTAGTTGGTCTCCCGGTTGATCTTCAGGGGGACGTTGTGGGCCTCGGCGTAGTCGATTTCCTCGTCACGGCTCTTGATGTCCCACTCACGCCAGGGGGCGATGATCTTCATGCCGGGGGCGAAGCGCTTGATGGCCAGCTCGAACCGGACCTGGTCGTTGCCCTTGCCGGTACAGCCGTGGCAGATGGCGTCCGCGCCCTCTTCCAGCGCGATCTTCGCCAGGGCCTTGCCGATGACAGGACGGGCAAAGGCGGTGCCCAGCAGATAGGTCTCGTACTTGGCTCCGGCCTTGACGGAGGGGATGATGACATCGTTGACCATCTCGTCGGTCAGGTCGGCCACGATGAGCTTGGAAGCGCCGGTTTTCAGCGCCTTTTCCTCCAGGCCCTCCAGCTCGTCGGCCTGGCCCACATTGCCGGACACGGCGATGATTTCGGGGTCGTTATAATTTTCTTTCAGCCAGGGAATGATGATAGATGTATCCAAACCGCCGGAATAGGCGAGAACTACTTTTTTGACTTCAGCCATGATTGAACGTCTCCTTCAAAAAAACTGGGTGGGAACGGTCCTGCCGTTCATCGTGATAAATACTAACACGGTTCCCCGAAGATTGCAAGCACAATTTTGCATAATCATTCAAAAATTTTTTCTGTAAACTGTTCAATATTCATAAATACTGTATAATTATGCGGAATATACGGGTATAAATGAATATTTATAAGGATAACCGCGCCAATGCCGCAAGTCCGCAGAATATTTTTGAAAGATTTTGTTTTCCGTCTTGCATTTTTCCGCCCGTTCTGCTATAATAATCCCAACGAAGCGAAGAGGCTCTGTGCAAACAGGGTCTCTTTTTTTTGCGTTTTCTAGGGTTTTATACTGCGAAGGAGGAAGGCTGCGATGTATCCGCTGCTGACGATCGACCACGAAAAAATAGCGGCAAATGTGCGCCAGATGGTGTCTTACTGCGGGCAATATGGAATAGAGATCACCGGCATCACCAAGGTGGTGTGCGGCGACCCGGAAATCGCCAAAATCTATATCGACAACGGCATTTCCCGCATTGGGGACTCCCGCGTGGCCAACCTGAAAAAGCTGGCCTGGATGCCCTGTGAAAAGTGGCTGATTCGGATGCCCATGTGTTCCGAGGCGGAGGACGTGGTGCGCTGGGCGGATGTGTCGCTGAACTCCGAGCTGGACACGCTGAAAGCCCTGGCGCGGGCCTGCCGCGCTCTGCACAAGACCCACAAAGTGGTGCTGATGTACGACCTGGGGGACATCCGGGAGGGGTTCCTCTCTATGGACGAAATCCGCGCCGCCGCAGACTACGCCCGGCAGACGCCGGAGCTGGAGCTGTACGGCGTGGGCACCAACCTGACCTGCTTCTCCTTCATCCAGCCGGACACGGAAAAACTGACCCTGCTGACCCAGGTGGCGGAGGAAATTCACGCCACCCCCTGCATCAGCGGCGGCAACTCCGCTACCCTCGACTTGATGTTCCGGGGCGGCATCCCCAAAGAGGTCAACCTGCTGCGGCTGGGGGAGAGCCTGCTCTTTGGCCGGGAGCGGGCCAAATACCGCTACCTGGACGGCAC
>JAJPXR010000090.1 GCA_021205375.1 Clostridiales bacterium
CTTCACTATTTTTGAGGGTTATTTTTCTCTGCCCCAACTCTTGACATAGAACCCAAATAACGCAGGAGGTACGGTCCAATGTACAATTAAATCCCCAAAACTGAAGTAAGTGAGGTACAGACCAATGGTACTCGATTTCAAATCAGAACAGAAGTGACCTGGCGAGAGGTTGAATCGCCGGGTCACTTCTGTTTTTTGCGCAATTTTTTCTGTTATAGGAGCCACACCGAAAATTTTTCTCAAAATCCCCTGTCAGATTTCTTCGTTTTCCGCGTCTTATAAGCAAAGGGAAGGCAAAAAACCACGAGGGAGGTGAACAGGCCCATGGATACCTTTGACGCCGTCTATCGCGTCTACTTTCAGGACGTGTACCGCTACCTGCGCAAGCTCACCGGCGACCAGGCCCTGGCAGAGGACCTGACCAGCGAGACCTTCCTCAAGGCGATGAACGCCTTTGGCCGCTTCCGGGGAGACTGCGACGTGCGGGTCTGGCTGTGCCAGATCGCCAAGCGCTGCTATTACTCCGAGCTGCGCCGCCGGAAGGAGAGCGTCAGCCTGGAGGACCTGCCGGAGCCCAACGCCGACGGGAACCCGGAGGGCGACGCCCTGACCACCGACGAGGCGGAGCGGGCCTATGCCCTGCTGCACCGGATGGCGGAGCCTTACAAAGAGGTGTTTCTGCTGCGGGCGCTGGGGGAGCTGAGCTTCCGGCAGATCGGCGCCCTGTTCGGCAAGAGCGAGAACTGGGCCTGTGTGACCTATCACCGGGCGCGCAGAAAGCTGCAAGCCCAACTGGAGGAATCGACATGAAGCTGAATTGTGAAGTGATGGGCGACCTGCTCCCCCTCTACGCCGAGGGCCTGACCACACCGGCCACCAACGAACTGGTGGAGGAACATCTGGCGGACTGTCCCACCTGCCGGGCCGCGCTGGAGGACATGAAGCAGGCTCCGCCCCCGCTGCCGGAGGACACCGTTCCCCTGCGACAGGTGCGGAACACCCTCCAAATCCGCCGCCGGGCCAGTGTGCTGCTGGCGGCGGCGCTGGTGCTGGTGATTGCGCTGGTGGTGCTGGCACACCTGACCAAGCCGGTCTACCTGGGCTATCAGGGCAACGCGGACACGCTGGTTCAGGTGGAGGAGCTGGCGGATGGCCGCTACTGCGTGACCTTCGACGACTCCGTCACCGGCTACCGGCTGGAGACTGTCCAGACGGAGGCGGGAAAAAACCTCGCCCTGGTGATGATTTGGTACACCCCCCTGGACCGGCTGCTGGGCAAGAGCTTACAGGGCATTGAGCAGCAGGGCCTCCTGCTGGACGCGGACACCGATTACTTTTATCTCGTCACCCCGCTGGGCGGCGACGCCGCTTACTACCCGGTGGAGACCTGGGAAGGGGCGATCCCGGAGGGGCCGGTCTCCTTCGCGGGGCTGATGCCCCGGCTGGCGCTGAACTACTACGCGCTCATCGCGGCGGCAGCGGCGGCGGTGCTGGGCGTTTTCTGGCTGCTGCTGCGGAAGAAGCGGGCCGGGCGGGTGTTCCACACCCTGTTCTGGCTGCCGGTGGCCTATGTGCTGGCCCACCTGTGCATTATGGGAACGGACGGGCGCACCTATCAAATGCAGTGGGATTTCGCGCTGATTCTGCTGACCGCACTGGCGATTTACGCCGCGCTGCTGGCTGTCTGGACGCTTCTGCCGAAGCGCAGGGGTCAGAGCGAAACGCCGCCGTCCGCAGCGCCAAAGAAGCACGTTGGCAAGGCCCACCGCTGGGGCGCACCCCTGCTGGCGGCGGCGCTGACCCTGTCCGCGCTGCTGGCCGGGTTCTCCTGGCTGACCCGTCCCATTTACCTGAGCGACACCGACCTGGTGACGGTGACTGCCAACGAGGACTCCAACCTGGTGGCCGTCTCCTTCGACCCCCAGGTCACCGGCTACCGGGAAATCACCACCTTTGAGCTGGTGGAGGAGGCGGAGGACCCGGAGCGCGACCTCTACGAGGAAAACGTGGGGCTGCTGCTGTGGTATACGCCCCTGGGCCGACTGCTCCGGCAACAGACCGGGGAGCCGCTCTTCTACGCAGACCGCATCTTCCTCTACCACCCGACCTACGGCGACCAACTGATTTGGAAAAAGGATTCTGTGCGGCTGCGCAGCGGCAGCTACATGGCAACCGAGGCCACCGACCTGACCCCCGGCCTGCTGACCGGCCTCGCGGCGGCGGTGGTGCTGCTGGGGCTGTGGGCCGCGCTGCAAAAGGTCCGGGCCGGGAAGGTTTTCTTCTGGCTGTTCGAGCTGACCGCGTGTTTCCTGCTGAGCTTTCTCTGCGTGACGGGCGGACGATTCACCACCTTCACCCCGGCGAGAGACATCACCTTTATCGTGCTGCTGACGGGGAGCCTGTTCGCCGCGCTGGTGGTTGCCGGGACGCTGCGGCGGACGCAAAAATGAACCGCCTCAAGGAGCCTCTGCCGTGCCGGAGGCTCCTTACCGTCCGTGCAGAAAGTTGGCGACGTATGCGGCGTTGATCTCCGCGATCTCCTTTTCCCCTTCGATGTAGGGCCGGTACATCTCCCAGGGGTCGCCGCCGCCCAGACAGCAGGAGGAACAGTTCTCACAGCCGCCGCTGCCGCAGTCCAGCGACTTGCGGATAATTTCTCTGCGTTCCTCCTTGGTGGTGTCCCGAATCAGTGTGCTTTTCATGGCGCGGACCTCCTTTTGCCGGGGGTTCTCCCCGGCGGCGCTGTTTTGCTGGAATATACCCAGTTGTTTTATAGGAATTATAGGCCCAACGCGGCCCGCTGTCAAGGGAAAGATGGACAACGCCCCCTTGCGCCTTTTGCCCTCCCGCGGTATAATAGGTAAAATAATGCGAGGGCGGCCCGCCGCCCTCCGCTATGGCAACAAGGGAGGATATACCTATGACTTATCAGGAAGCGCAGGCCGCCGCCCGGCTGTGCATCGGCGAAAAGTGCCACGCCTGCCCCGTCTGCAACGGCAGGGCCTGCAAAAATACCGTTCCCGGCCCCGGCGCCAAGGGGGTGGGTGACGTCGCCATCCGCAACTACGACAAATGGCAGGAGATTCGGGTGAATATGGACACCCTCTGCGAAAACCGGCCCATCGACACCAGCCTGGAGCTGTTCGGGCAGACTTTCCGCTATCCCTTCTTCGCGGGACCGGTGGGAGCGGTGCAGCTCCACTACAGCGACAAATACTCCGACGTGACCTATAACGACGCGCTGGTGGCCGCCTGCGCCAAGGGCGGCATCGCCGCCTTCACCGGGGACGGCAGCGACCCCAACGTGATGGTGGCCGCCACCGCCGCCATCGCCGCCAACGGCGGCATGGCTGTTCCCACGGTGAAGCCCTGGAACATCGACACCATCCGGGAGAAAATGGCGCTGGTGGCCCAGTCCAACTCCTTCGCGGTGGCTATGGACGTGGACGCCGCCGGTCTGCCCTTCCTGAAGGGGCTGACCCCGCCCGCCGGTTCCAAGAGCGTGGACGAGCTGCAGGAGGTGGTGGAGGCCGCCGGGAAACCCTTCGTAGTCAAGGGCATTATGACCGTCAAGGGCGCGCTGAAAGCGAAAGAGGCAGGAGCCGCCGGCATCGTGGTCTCCAACCACGGGGGCCGGGTGCTGGACCAGTGTCCCGCCACCGCCGAGGTGCTGCCGGAGATCGTGGAGGCCCTGCGGGGCTCCGGCGTGAAGGTGCTGGTAGACGGCGGCATCCGCACCGGCGTGGACGTGTTCAAGGCCCTGGCTCTGGGCGCGGACGCGGTGCTGATTGCCCGGCCCTTCGTCACCGCTGTCTATGGCGGCGACCAGGAGGGCGTCCTGGCGTACATCCAGAAGCTGGCCGGAGAGCTGGAGGACACCATGCAGATGTGCGGCGCTGCTACGCTGGCGGACATCACGCCGGATATGGTGCGGCTGCCCCGGTGAGCGTTTGCTTTGCCAATAAATGACTGAAAACCGCTGGAAACGGACGAAATGCCTGTTTCCAGCGGTTTATTCTGTCGTTTTTGGGTAAATGACCACCCCTCTTGCCTCCCCTGAAAGGGCAGGGAGGGGCGAAGCCCCGGAAGTGCCGCTTGACGGCGGAGGAGGGCCGCCGCCTTTAGGCGGTGGTGGAGGGGTTTCTAGTGGACGGCTTGGCAAAAGCGCTGACGAAACCGCAAGCACCAGCCAAGCTAACAGCTAACGGCTAATAGCTAAGGAACCTCTGATTAAATCTCACGCATCCCCCGAAATATGCTATAATAGA
>JAJPXR010000022.1 GCA_021205375.1 Clostridiales bacterium
TGATAGAACCATCTGAGCTAATCAACCCGCATTCTTCCATTTTCATTAAATCTTCATAGCTTATGCAGACAGCACTTAGGTATTCATCATAGTGAGGGAGAAATATCTTCCCATCAATTTCAAGGCTGTGGCGGCAAATGTTTTGAAATAGGGCAGCCTCTGGTTTAGATAAATTTCTTAGGGCTTCTAATGTTCTCAGCGAATATGAGCCTTGTTTGCAGACTTCTCCAGCAAGAATTTTTGCCCACATATTTTGCATTTCCTCATCACTTACTGTCCCAGTAGCCTCATAAAATCTCATAAACCAGTCAAAATTATACGGTTCAGACTGTTCTTCCTTTGGCATTTTATGATGAATTTCGTCTGCCTTTTTTGCTATTTCCAGGAAATTGTTCATTTTATAATATTCCGTATATGTCATACTTCCCGAATCCAACAATTCCTTAGTAACTTCTTCTAATCGCCCTGCCTTAATTTTCTCAAACTCTTCACTCGCTGTTTTTGTTGCTGTATTTCTTCTTAAAAAAATAGCAGTAATTACGGCTCCAGCAAGTGTAGTTACGGGCGAAACAAGCGTACTCAAATTATTTTGGATAAACGTCGCAATTTCTGTTCCATTCATGCCATATTCTCCTCTGTACTCTTAGATGCTGTTATAGTTATCTCCACATCAACATAGAAATGCTTTGTCCGTGAAAACAGGAATAACCATATGTGTTCTTTGCCATTCTTACACCCCCTGTTTAGAAATCAGCTATTTCTGTTTCCGCATTTCTCGGTAAATGACCTCTGCCAGTGCTGCCATGATAGCATTATATTTCACCTGATCTTCAAACAGAGTTGTGTATGTATCCTGGCTTTCGGCGTAGCTTTCCATTGCAGCGTCTCCAAACGCTTTTGGGAAAATGCTCTCGGTGAATATCTGTGGGTCGCTGGTTTTGGCAATGCTTGTCAGCTTCTTGTCGCTCATCAACTTTGCCTTGAGTGCTGTTAGAAGAACTCTATCTCCATCTGTGAAGTTCCCCTTGTATCTCTCGTTGATTTTCTGAATGATCTCATCCAGCGGCTCGTCTTGTTCCAGCCCCATAGCTCCTTTCAATTTAGCAGGCTCATAGACACCCTTTGTATCCGGTTGAAGGGCGATGGCTCCGTCAAAGGTTTTTTGAAGCTTATAAAATTCCAGCTTGAGCTTGCCCTCCAAATCGATTGGCTCTCCAACAGAGGGGGGAAGCAATTTGAGTAGATAGGAACAAAACACAAACTCCTGATGTAACTCCTTATCAAACATCCGCACAACCTGTGAGATATAGCTGTACCACTTGATCAGACTGCGAAGTTGCCGACGGAACTGATATTTTTCCTCCTCGTTCTTTTGGTTGTAGCGGGAGGCAACAGGGAGCAGAACGCTGGTCATCTTGCCCATGTTGTTACTTTGGCTGCCCTTGGCAAAATAGACCTTGGAGAACGCAGTAATGTCATCTTCACTGTAAATAGCAAATCCACGAAGCTCTTTCTGCGTTTGATAAATCAGATCGACATTGACCTCCTGCTGTAAGTAAGTCTCCTGGTAGAAGGGCTGGAATGCCTCTAAAATATCCTCCTGCTTGTTTACAAAGTCCAAGACGAAGGTGTCCGTCTTCCCAGGGCAGGTGCGATTGAGGCGGGAAAGGGTCTGCACCGCCTTGACGCCCTTCAGCTTTTTGTCCACGATCATGGTATGGAGTAGAGGCTCGTCAAAGCCGGTCTGATACTTCTCGGCTACGATCAACACGTTGAAATTATCATGGAATTCCGCCTTGGTTTGCTCCTCGCTGATGTGGCTGCCGTCTGCACGGACGTTTAGCTTCGGTTCGGTATACTCCTCGTCCCCATCAGGAACAGCACCAGAGAACGCCACCAATACATCAATGTTGCTATATTTTTTCTCTCGTATATATCGCTTCACCTCATGAAAATAGCGCACCGCCGCCAGGCGGGAGGACGTGATCACCATCATTTTCCCTTTGCCGCCGATTTTCTGACTGGTGGTTTCCAGAAAGGTCTCCACAATGATCTGCGACTTCTGGCTGATATTGTAGGGGTGAAGCTCCTGATATTTTCGGATCAGCTTTGCCGCTCGGCTGGATGGAACATCCGGATTATCCGGAATGGTCTTGGCAATTTTGAAACAAGTATCATAAGTCATATAATTCTGGAGTACATCCAGAATAAATCCTTCCTCAATGGCCTGTCGCATGGAATAAATGTGGAAGGGGTGGAAGCTGCCGTCCTCATATTCCGTACCAAACAGCTCCAGCGTTTTGTCCTTGGGGGTGGCGGTAAAGGCGAAGAAGGACAGATTTTTATGCTTGCCATGCACGACCATTTCTCTCATCAGCTTATCGTCCGGGTCAAGCTCCTCCTCGGCTTTGCCCTCCATCTCGGCATATTCCCGCAGGGCGTCCTCTGTGTCTGCAAGGGCTGCCTTTAGCTTCAAAGCGGAGTTGCCAGTCTGGGAGGAGTGAGCCTCGTCCACGATGATGGCATAATTCCTGCCGTTGGCCTTATCCACCTCGGTGTAAATGACCGGGAATTTTTGCAGGGTGGTCACGATGATGCGCACACCGTTGTTGATGGCGTCCCGCAAATCCTTCGAGTTTTTGTTCTCCCCGATGGTCTCCACTGCGCCAATGGTGTGGTCGAAGCCGGAGATGGTTTCCTGTAGCTGGGCGTCCAGCACCGTGCGGTCTGTGACCACAATGACGCTGCTGAAAATAGCCTTGTTGTCCTCATCGTGGAGAGATGCCAGACGGTACGCCGTCCATGCGATCGAGTTGGACTTGCCGGAACCGGCGCTGTGCTGCACCAGATAGTTATGGCCTGCGCCATTGGCTCTAACGTCGGCAATCAGCTTGCGCACCACGTCCAGTTGATGATACCGGGGGAATATCAGCGACTTTTTGCGGACAACTTTTTCGCCGCCGTCCTTCGTCTGCTTCTTTTCCTCCTTGACCTGCAAGTGGATAAACTTTTGGAGAATGTCCATCATGCTGTCCTTCTGGAAGACTTCTTCCCACAGATAAGCGGTGGGATAACCATTGGGATTCGGCGGATTGCCCTTGCCGCCATCGTTTCCGGCGCCGTTGCTGCCCTGATTGAAGGGCAGGAAATACGTGTCCTTGCCCGCCAGCTTGGTTGTCATCCACACGTCCGTATGGTCAACGCAGAAATAGGCCAGGATACGCCGGTCAAACTGGAAGCAAATCTCCCTGGGGTCTCGGTCATACATCCACTGGCGACGGGCGTTGTCTGCGGTCTGTCCAGTGTACTGGTTTTTCAGCTCAAAAGCAAATATGGGGATGCCGTTCAGCACCAGCACCATATCCACGGAGTTGTTGTCGGCGGAGTAGTGCCATTGACGGTATACCTCCGTCACATTGGCGGCATATTGCGCCGCCGCAGTTTGGTTCAGACCAGACTCCGGTTTGAAATAGCAGATGTGAAATGTGATGCCCCGGTGCTTGAAGCCGTGGCGCAGAACAGTGATCAGCCCCATGCTCTCGCAGGCAGCGTCCAGCGCCAAGCAGAATTTTCGCTCCGGCTCCACCTTGTTCTGGTTGGCAAACCGTGCCCATTCTTTCGGCTGGGTGCGCTGCACAAAGTCGATGAGGGTATGCACATAGAAGCCCATCCTGGGATCGTAGGTGTCCGCACCTTTGGTATATCCACCATCGGGAGACAAAAAGAAAGTTTCAATGTCTTCCTCAAAGCGTTTCTCAGTTGTAACATCTATACTCATTATCCGTCACCTTTCAGTCCCATTGACCTTTATATGATACCTTCCATCTTTATCTGGATTAAATGCCTTCCTCGCAACTTCTTCATAATTCTCTCTGACGGCTTTAGCCCATAACGACAAAAACCGCGAGTTTCTGATTGACGCCTCATTATGAAACAATCCCAAAAAGGTAATTGAAATTAATGCGAATAAAGACGATGCGTTAATTGCAGCAAAATCTATCCCATAATCAGTGCGGCCTACATTTATAACATTAGATCCCGTAGGCATCATCCCAAGGCGACCCAGTGTTCCTTGGGGCGACCCATGAGCAACCCAACAGGCTATATCATAACACTCTTTCCATCGTTGTTCCGAAGAAACTATTTTTTCAATTTTTTTGAAGCTGGGCTCCTTCCCTGAAAAACAAGAAGCACTTTTTGCCCACGCATAGCTTTTATCATTTGTATTAGCCTGGTCTAAAAAAGCCTTTGCTA
>JAJPXR010000208.1 GCA_021205375.1 Clostridiales bacterium
ATGCTGCCCCTGCTTCTGATAGCACTGTCGTTAATTATTACTATATCATTAAAAATTCAAGCTATGTTAAAAAAGTAAAAAGCCGCTTGTCCTATCTTACTGACGTGTGGGTCAAAACAAGCAAGTATAATTTGGAAGGTACTCATTCGGCAACGAGTAGTTTGTCTGTCGAGGCCACAAGTGGTATTTTTACATTGTCTAAAATAAAGGCGACTGGGAAATACACGACGAGCTTTACAAAATCGATTTCTGTGGAAGTCACCATTGAAGCAGATTCCAGCAAGTTCAGCAGATTAGCTTTTTACCAGGAGAAGAAAAAGTATAAAGGTGACCTCTACCACGTTGCAAACTCTGGAATTTCTAAGGTGGAAACAAAGGTCGGGTCGGGCTATTCATATGTGCCGAGCGACATCTATATTCAAGTTGTTTACAAGTGACGAGGGCTGTACGGATGAAACGAAACAGAAAAAGAATTGCCTGCCTGAGTGTGGCGATGGTGCTCATTCTTTCTACAGGATGTGCCAGCCATCAAAGTGTGGAAACAAAGATTTTCCCAGTTTACGGAGCGGTCAACTGCTTTCCCGAAGAAAACGAAAACCGAGATAGCCTGAACATCGCCCTTCTCAGCGGAAGTACCGCTCTATCCGATGACATTGTTGCCGTCTCTTTTGGAACGGAGAAGATTTTGGCAGAGGATTTCACGCTTACGAAATCCTCTACAGGCGGAGGATATACCCTCTGGTATCTCCAGGGAATCCCGACACTTACAACGAATACTGCGGTGCTGGATACACTTACGCTGATAGGGACGGAGGGCAGTAATACCTATACCGAATTTGGCTCCGTTACGCTGAACCAGATGGAAACCTCCATATACGATGTACCAGAGGTGTTTTCTGTCCGCAGTGTGACTGCTGTCACGGTAGGGCGTAACACCAAAGGATATCCAGCGGCGTATTCAATCACGCTAGAGGCTACAGCGACCCTCCAGTTGACGGAAGTGACCGTCCCCGGATATGAAGGGTATGCGGTTTCCCTTGCGCAGCACCCCGCTTCCGCTGTTGACGGGGATGATGAGACACTGGAATTTGAAGAAACCGAGTACCAGCCCCTTACGGATGCCGTTATATTGGAGGAGGGGACTCTATTTTCCCTCTTCATTGATTTCTCCAGTTGTGACTGTCCGGAGGCTATGGTTTATTATACCGCACCAGTGCTGGAGATGATTTCTCAGGGAAATTTCTATCAGATAGGGGCTTATGGCTGTAAATCCGGGCTTCTGCTCTCGAAGGATGAGATCAAAGACGTGGCCGCTCTGCTCTATAACGGGAAACCCTCCTGAACAAGCACAAACAGGAAACAAAACACGCCGCCGCAGGGACCCTCAAAAGGGCCTGCGGCGGCGCTGTCGTTGTGTAGGCTCAGCCCACGGACTTCACTTCATAGCCCGCGTTGGTGACGGCGGCGGTCAGCGCCTCGTCGGTGACGGTCTCGTCGGCGGTGACGGTGGCGGTCTTGGCCTCCAGGTTCACCACGGCGGCGGTGACGCCGGGGACCTCGGCCAGGGCCTTTTCGACGCGGGCCTGGCAGTGGACGCACATCATGCCCTCGACGGTCAGGGTTTTGGTCATGGAACTCCCTCCTTTCTCATCAGGATCAGCACTTTCAGCACTTAAACTCAAACCCTCCATGGATTCCGAAGGGGTTTGGACGGGATCGGGGGCCTTGTGGCGGGGCTGGAACAGCCGCAGCCGCAGGGCGTTGCTCACCACCGAGACGGAGGAGAGGCTCATGGCGGCCGCGCCGAAGATGGGGTTGAGCTGCCAGCCCAACAGGGGGTAGAACACCCCGGCGGCCAGGGGGATACCCACGCAGTTGTAGCACAAGGCCCAGAACAAATCTTGCCGGATGTTGCGGATGGTGGCCCGGCTCAGCTCCATAGCGGTGACGGCGTCCAGCAGGTCGGAGCGGATGAGCACCACGTCCGCCGACTCGATAGCCACGTCGGTGCCCGCGCCAATGGCGAGGCCCACGTCGGCCCTTGTCAGGGCGGGGGCGTCGTTGATGCCGTCGCCCACCATTGCCACCTTTTTGCCCTGCTGTTGCAGGTCGGAGATGACCCGCTCCTTCTCCTGGGGCAGCACCTCCGCCACCACCTGGGTCACGCCCAGCTCCCGGCCAATGGCCTCGGCGGTGCGGCGGTTGTCGCCGGTGAGCATGACCACGTCAATGCCCATCTCCTGAAAGGCGGCGATGGCCTCCCGGCTGGTGGGCTTCGCCACGTCCGCCACGGCGATGAGGCCCAGCAGGTGGGTTTCCTCCGCGAAGAACAGGGGGGTCTTGCCCTGGTCGGCCAGTTGGTCGGCCACCTCCGGGGGAACGGCCACGCCGGATTCCTCCATCAGCCGCAGGTTGCCTGCGCAGCAGCGTTTGCCGGAGATGGTGGCCCGGAGGCCCTCGCCGGGGACGGCCTCGAAGCCCTCCACCGGCAGCGGGTCGAGGCGCTGCTCTCTGGCGGCGGTGACGATGGCCTCTGCCAGCGGGTGTTCCGAGGCGGATTCCAGGCTGGCGGCCAGGGTCAGCAGGCGGGTTTGGGTGACGCCCTGGACCGGCAGCAGGTCGGTGACCTGGGGCCTGCCCTGGGTGATGGTGCCGGTCTTGTCCAGCACCACGGCGTTGACGCTGTGCAGCGTCTCCAGCGCCTCGGCGGACTTGAACAGCACCCCCAGCTCCGCGCCCTTGCCGGTGCCCACCATGATGGCCACGGGGGTCGCCAGACCCAGCGCGCAGGGGCAGGAGATGACCAGCACCGCCACGCCCGCGCTGATGGCCCGTGTCACGGCGCCGGTGAGGAGCATCCACACGATAAACGTCACCAGCGCGATGCACAGCACCACCGGCACGAACACCCCGGCGACCTTGTCCGCCAGCTTAGCGATGGGGGCCTTGGAGGAGGAGGCGTCCTCCACCAGCCGGATGATCTGCGAAAGAGTGGTGTCCTCCCCCACGCGGGTGGCCCGGAGGGTAAAGGTGCCGTTTTTGTTGATGGTGGCCCCGGAAACCTTGTCACCGGGGAACTTTTCCACGGGGATGGATTCGCCGGTCAGGGCGCTCTCGTCCACGGAGGAGCTGCCCTCCACCACCTGACCGTCCACGGGTACGGCCTGGCCGGGGCGCACCACCACCAGGTCGCCCACCTGCACCTCCTCCACGGGAAGGGTGACTTCCACCCCGTCCCGGAGGACGGAGGCGGTCTTGGGGGCCAGGTCCATCAGCTTCTCAATGGCCGCGCCGGTCTGCCCCTTGGAGCGGGTCTCCAGGTACTTGCCCACCGTCACCAGCGTCAAAATCATGCCCACTGACTCCAGATAGAGGTGGTTCATGTGGTATTCTTCCGCCAGCTCCATGTCCCCGTGGCCCAGCGCCCAGGCCACCACGAACATGGCGTAGAGGGAGTAGACCAGCGAGGCGGTGGCGCCCACGGCGATGAGGGAATCCATGTTGGGGGCGCGGTGGGCCAGGGTGGTGAAGCCGTTCTTGAAGTATTTGTCGTTCACATAGAGGATGGGCAGCACCAGCACCAACTGCGCCAGGCAGTAGATCATGGAGTTCTCCACCCCCTTGAGGATGGAGGGCAGCGGCGCGCCGAACATATGCCCCATGCACAGGTAAAACAGGGGGATGAGGAAAATGATGGAGACCGTCAGCCGGGTCCTCATCCAGCGCTGCTCCTTCTCCTGGGCCTCTTTTTTCCGGGCGGCGTCGTCCTGGGGGCGGGACTTCTGCCCCACGGGGGTGGCCCCATAGCCCGCCTGGGCCACCGCCTGGCAGACCTGGGCGGCGGTGAGCTTGGAGGGGTCCAGCTCCACCGTCATGCTGCCGGAGAGCAGGTTCACGTTGACCTGGTCTGCCCCGTCCAGGGCCTCCACCGCCTTCTGGACGTGGGCCTGGCAAGCGGCGCAGGACATCCCGGTCACGTCAAATTTTGTTTTCATAGGGTGGGTTCCTTTCTATTTGCTGTGTGAAACCCCTCCGCCACCGCCTGAAGGCGGCGGCCCTCCTCCCCTTTCAGGGGAGGCGAGAGGTGTGGTCGGTTGCGGAAGGAGATTCGACAAGGAGAAGCTGTTCTCTATTGAGCCAATATCATTCCAGAATTTGCGTTCTTTTTGAAAAAACAAACTAAATGACAAGCACTCTCCCCCTTGCCTCCCCTGAAAGGGGAGGGGGACCATGCGAAGCATGG
>JAJPXR010000065.1 GCA_021205375.1 Clostridiales bacterium
AGTGCCGCTTGACGGCGGAGGGGGACCATGCGAAGCATGGTGGAGGGGTTTCTGGCAGGAGAATAAGTTAATTTCTGTCCGGCCCTGCCGGGCAGTAAGAATAGTAATGAATCTTAGAGAGGTGTCCTTATGGTAAACATTGCGATTTTGGGTTACGGCGTCGTTGGCAGCGGCGTCGGCGAGATCATCTATAAAAACGGCCAACACATTTCCGAGCGGGTGGCCAATGAGGTGAACCTGAAATACATTCTGGATCTGCGGGATTTCCCCGACAGCCCCTATGCCGACCGGGTCATCCGGGATTTCTCCGTCATTGAGAACGACCCGGAGGTCCAGATCGTGGTGGAGACCATGGGCGGCGTGGATTTCCCCTATGACTGCACCAAGCGCGCCCTGACCGCGGGCAAGAGCGTCGTCACCTCCAACAAGGAACTGGTGGCCACCCACGGCTGCGAGCTGCTGAAGATCGCCAAGGAGCACGGCTGTTCCTACCTCTTTGAGGCGTCCGTGGGCGGCGGTATCCCCATCCTGCGGCCCATGACAAGCTGCCTGGCGGCCAACGAGCTGCAAGAGGTGGTGGGCATCCTCAACGGCACCACCAACTACATCCTGACCCGGATGATCCGGGCGGGACTGTCCTTCGAGGAGGCGCTGAAAGAGGCCCAGGCCAACGGCTACGCCGAGCGCAACCCCGCCGCCGACATCGAGGGCACCGACGCCTGCCGGAAGATCTGCATCCTGTCCTCTCTGGGCTTCGGGCGGCACATCTACCCCGACCAGGTCCCCACCGAGGGCATCACCAACATCACCCTGTCCGACGTGGCCTACGCCCGCTCCGGCGGCTATAAGATCAAGCTGCTGGGCCGCTCCATCCGCCGGGAATCCGACGGCAAGGTCTGCGCTTACGTGGCCCCCCATCTGGTGGCCGACGACTCCCCCCTGGCTAACGTGGAGGACGTGTTCAACGCCATCCAGGTCACCGGCGACTCCATCGGCGACGTGATGTTCTACGGCCGCGGCGCAGGCAAGCTGCCCACCGCTTCCGCTGTGGTGGCCGACGTCATGGACATCGTCCGCAACAAGGGCAAGAAGGTCATCTCCTGGGAGGAGGGCGGCCCCAACACCGTCTACTCCATCGACGAGGTGCCCAACCGCTGGTATGTCCGCACCGCAGGGGATTTCGCTGTGGAAGGCACCAAGCGTCTGCGCAACGGCGACGCCGCCGACGGCGAGTGCGCCTTCATCACCGACGAGGCGATGACGCTGCCCCAGGTGAAGAACATGACTTCCGGCATGGAGGTCAAGGCCCTGTACCGGGTGCTGTGAGCGATTGCCCAACCATTAAGGGTGGGCATACCATAAGAGAGGAAGGTCAAGGGAGGCCGCAGGGGGATCGTCTGCGTCCAAATGAGGACCTGGGGCGGTCCTGTTGCATCCCTTTTTCCTTTATAGCAAGTTGAGAATTTAGGGGGTCATTTGTAAAAATGGCATTGATCGTGCAAAAATTTGGCGGCACTTCGGTGGGCGGCCCGGAACGGGTGCGTCACGTCGCCAAAATTATCACCGACACCTACCGCCAGGGCAACGACGTAGTCGTGGTCCTCTCCGCCCAGGGTAAAACCACCGACCATTTGCTGGCCCTGGCCAAGGAGTACAATCCCAAGGCCAGCAAGCGGGAGCTGGACCAGTTGCTCTCCACCGGCGAGCAGCAGTCCGTGGCCCTGGCCGCCATGTGCATCCAGGGGATGGGATTCCCTGTGGTTTCCCTGAACGCCTGGCAGGTGGGCTTTAAGACCAACACCACCTACGGCGACGCCCGCATCTCCAAAATCGAGACCGAGCGCATCCGTATGGAGCTGGACCAGCATAAAATCGTCATTTTCACCGGGTTCCAGGGCATCAACCGCCGGGACGACATCACCACCCTGGGGCGTGGCGGCAGCGATACCTCCGCCGTGGCCCTGGCCGCTGCGTTACAGGCGGACTTGTGCCAGATCTACACCGACGTGGACGGCGTGTACACCGCCGACCCCAACAAGGTGGAGGGTGCCCGCAAGCTGGACGAGATCACCTACGATGAGATGCTGGAGCTGGCAACCTTGGGCGCAAAGGTGCTGCACAACCGCAGCGTGGAAATGGCGAAGCGCTATAACGTCAGGCTGGAAGTGCTGTCCAGCTTCACCGGCAACCCCGGAACTAAAGTCAAAGAGGTCGTGAAAAAGATGGAAAACTCTCATGTCAGCGGAGTCGCTAAGGACAAAGACATTGCTCGCCTGGCCCTGGTGGGCTTGAAGAACGAGCCGGGCGTGGCCTTCCGCATCTTCTCCCTGCTGTCCAACCGGAAGATCAACGTGGACATCATCCTCCAGTCCATTGGCCGGGACGACCAGAAGGACATCTCTTTCACGGTCAGCCGCGGCGACCTGGAGCAGGCAAAAGCCCTGCTGGAGGAGCGTAAGGACACCCTGAACTATGAAAGCCTGGAGATCAACGACCACGTGGCTAAGGTCTCCATCGTGGGCGCGGGTATGATCGGCAGCCCCGGCGTGGCCGCCAAGATGTTCGAGGCCCTGTACGACGCGGGTATCAACATCAACATGATCTCCACCTCCGAGATCAAGGTCTCCGTCCTGGTGGACGAGATGGACGCGGACCGGGCGGTGCAGACCATCCACGACAAGTTCTTCCGGGACTACAACCGGAGACGGTAACAAAACATACAGGGGAGCGGAAACTCGCTCCCCTGTTGTCGCATTGTGCGGGAAAATATCATAAAACCTGTTTTTCTTGAAAAGGAAGGATACCAACATGGACACCGAACTTGACACCACAAAAGCCCTGCTCCGGTTCATCGAGCAAAGTCCCACGGCCTACCACGCCGTCCGCAGCCTGAAAAGCCTGCTGGCCGGCTACACTCCTCTGAACGAGGCCAAGCCCTGGGACCTCCAGCCCGGCGGACGGTATTACGTCACCCGCAACAGCTCCTCACTGCTGGCGTTCCGTATGCCGGTGAAGCCCATCCGAGGCTTCCAGATGGCCGCCGCCCACAGCGACTGTCCCGTGTTCAAAATCAAGGCCAACGGGGAGATGGTGGTGGAAAACCACTACGTCAAGCTCAACGTGGAGAAGTACGGCGGGATGCTGTGCGCGCCCTGGCTGGACCGGCCCCTGTCCATCGCCGGGAGGGTGGTGGTCCGGGAGGGTGACGCACTGGTGTCCCGGCTGGTGGACCTGAAGCGGGACGTGGCCCTCATCCCCAACCTGGCCATTCACATGAACCGTGGGGTCAACGAGGGGACCTCCTACAACGCCCAGGTGGACATGCTGCCCCTGTTCGGCGGCAAGGACGCCGCCGGGGCGCTGTTGCCCTTGGTGGCGGCCTCTGCCGGGGCAGAGCCGGAGGACATTCTGGGGACCGACCTGTTCCTCTACAACCGGATGCCGGGGACCATCTGGGGCGCGGAGAACGAGTTCGTCTCCACCCGCTCCCTGGACGACCTGCAATGCGCCTGGGCGCTGACCCAGGGCTTTTTGCAGGCGGAGGACCAGGAGGACCGCGTCACCCTCTGCGCCGTCTTTGACAACGAGGAGGTCGGCAGCGGCACCAAGCAGGGGGCGCTCTCCACGTTGCTGGAGGACACCATCGGGCGCATTTGGGAATCCACCGGGCGCAGCGGCAGCGCCCTTCGACAGGTGTTGACTAACAGCTTTCTCGTCAGCGCGGACAACGGCCACGCCGTCCACCCCAACCACCCGGAGAAGGCCGACCCCACCAACCGGCCCTATCTCAACGAGGGCGTGGTCATCAAGTACAACGCCAACCAGAAGTACACCACCGACGGGGTCTCCGAGGCCATCTTCAAAACCATCTGCGACCGGGCGGGGGTGCCCTGGCAGACCTACTGCAACCGCTCGGATATCCCCGGCGGCTCCACCCTGGGCAATCTTGCCAACCAGCATGTCTCCCTGAACACCGTGGACATCGGTCTGGCCCAGCTCGCCATGCACTCCCCCTATGAGACCGGCGGCGTCCGGGACACCGGGTATCTGGTGCGGGCCATGAAAGCCTATTTCTCCGCCGCGGTGGAGGCCCAGACGGACGGGGTGTATTTGGTGAAGTGAGAGGGGGTTCCCGCTGAACGCATTGTAAAGGTTGATTTCAACGGAAAAGTATGATATCATAACACTAGGGCGTATCTGAAAAGTCAGTAAAATTCGTTATCTTAACAAAATAGCAATC
>JAJPXR010000233.1 GCA_021205375.1 Clostridiales bacterium
TGGATCGGCACCATCAGTACCGCCTTGATCGTCTGCACAGCGAATCCCTCCTCATTTTGGTCTATAATATAAAACGTTGAATCTTCCCAAAGTATAGCACACATCACAGAGGCTGACAACAGGCGGAGCGGGAGAAATCCCGGCGGTACAGAGAGCGTTTGTCGAAAACGATGAGAACTTTTAAAAAGCACTTGACTATTTTGTGCATTTTTGAGATAATACATACAGAGAGAATGTGCAGCACCAGGGAGGCGCGGTGGACGCGGGCTGGGCCGGGTTTTCTATGCCTGCATGGTGGCTGCAAAAGAAAGGTGTGTCTGTTATGGGAAAAACGTATCCAATCATCACGATCACCCGTCAATACGGCAGTTGGGGCCGCATTGTGGCCAGAG
This sequence comes from Clostridiales bacterium, assembly GCA_021205375.1. Taxonomy (GTDB): domain Bacteria; phylum Bacillota; class Clostridia; order Oscillospirales; family Oscillospiraceae; genus Onthomonas. Next base: position 393 of record JAJPXR010000233.1, read on the forward strand.
AGCTGGGTAAGGCGCTGGGAATCCCTTTTTATGACGACGAACTGCTGGAAATGGCGGCCAAGGAGAGCCACTTCGACCCCAAGCTCTTTGAGCGGGCGGAAAATACCAACGCGGCCAACAGCTTCATCTACGCCATCAATCGCCTGGGCGCGGGAAGTACTTACAACGTCCCTGTCAGCGACCAGCTCTTTTCCGCCACCTCGTCGGTGATCCGCAGCATCGCGGACACCCGTCCGGCGGTGATCGTGGGCCGCTGCGCGGACTACATCCTCCGGGATTACACCCGGACAGTGGACATCTTTGTCCAGGCGGAGCCGGCGGTCCGCGCCCACCGCATTATGGACCTGCTGAAGCTGAACGAACAAAATGCGTTCAACTACATCAAGAAGATGGACCGGTCCCAAGCCAGCTACTACAACTTCTACTCCGACATGAAGTGGGACCGGTTGGACCACTATGACCTGGTCATCAACACCACCCATTTGGAGATGGAGCAGATCACCCGCATTCTCCAGCTCTATGTGCAGGAGGTGCTGGGCGACGAACTGACCAATGCCATCGCGGAGACTTTGGCAAAGGAGCAGGCCGGGGCGCAGTAAGCGCGGAAAACAGGACAAAAAGGCGAGGACAGCCCCCGAAGAGGAAACCTGTCCCCGCCTTTTGTGTTTATGGGATGGGTGCGGATTTTATCGCAGCTCCCGCTGGATGCCCTCGGTGATGCGGTAGATGTCCTCCATGGTGGAGATGTGGCTGATTTCCCCTTTCCAGTAGCCGGAATGGGCCACCCCCCGCAGATACCAGGCGTACTGCTTCCGGGCCTCCAGGCAGGCGATCTTCTCCCCCTTCTGGTCCCGGGCCAGCTCCATTTGGCGCAGGGCCACCGCCATGCGCTCCCGGAGGGGCGGCAGCGGTGGGATCTCCTCCCCCCGAATGGCGGCCAGGCCCCGCTGGAACAGCCAGGGATTGCCGAAGGCTCCTCGGCCGATCATGGCCCCGTCCGCGCCGGTGTAGCGGAGAATGTGGGCGGCGTCCTCCGGTTCGAAGATATCGCCGTTGGCGATGACCGGGATGGACACCGCCTGTTTCACCTGGCGGATGATGTCCCAGTCCGCCCGGCCGGAATACATCTGGGTTTTGGTGCGCCCGTGAATGGTGATGGCCTCCGCGCCTGCTGCTTCCATCGCCTGGGCAAATTCCACGGCGTTGACGCTGCCCTTGTCCCAGCCCTTCCGGGTCTTGACGGTGACAGGCACCCCGGCCTCCCGGCGGACTGCCTCCACAATGGACATTGCCTTTTCCGGGTCCTTCATCAGGGCGGAGCCGTCCCCGTTGTTTGCCACCTTGGGTACCGGACAGCCCATGTTGATGTCGATGCAGTCCGGTTGGGCCAGGCGCATGACCTTGGCCGCTGCCTGCGCCATGCAGTCGATGTCGCTGCCGAAAAGCTGTACCGCCGCCGGATGCTCCTCTGGCCCCAGTTCCATCAGGCGCAAAGTTTTTTTGTCCTGAAAACACAGAGCCTTGGCGGAGATCATCTCTGTAACGGTATAGCCTGCCCCCAGTTCCCGGCAGATGGTGCGGAAGGCCAGGTCGGTGACCCCCGCCATGGGAGCCAGAATCAGCGGGTTGGGAAGTGTAATGGGGCCGATGTTCAAAGGAATCTCTCCTCGTCTGGTCAGTTTCGCTCTATTCTACCACGGGTTTGACCGTTCGGCAAGAGCGTTCCCAATGCAAGATGCGGCTGGTGTATTCGGACGCCGCGGAGCGAATACAAGGTGCAAGGACAGTGTGTCGTCAAAACGATGCGCGTTAAAACGTGCTAAAGTTGTCGAAATTTCCAAAAAAGTTTTGCTTGACAATCCTTGCCCCCGGTGGTATTATAAACAAGCACACGAGAGATCGCGGCGTGCCGGAGTGGCGGAATTGGTAGACGCCCGGGACTTAAAATCCCGTGGGAGCAATCCCGTGCCGGTTCGATCCCGGTCTCCGGCACCAATTCAATATCGCGGGGTAGAGCAGTTCGGTAGCTCGTCGGGCTCATAACCCGGAGGTCGTTGGTTCAAATCCGGCCCCCGCAACCATAAAAAGTTCTGAAATCTGATAGTTTCAGAACTTTTTCTTTACTTTTTGACGTGATTTGAGAGGGATAATTTGGTAAATAGTACAAATCACGGCCCAAATACGGCCCAACCAGGATTTGGGATATTTTGAGATGTTGCAAATATAGCTGAATTAATAGAGAATTTCGCCTGTAATACCCTTAAAAAGTTCTAAAAAATAAAAAACTCATGGCCCAGATATGGCCCAACAAAGGGCATTTACCCCGGAATAGCTTCCTATTTCGGGGTAAAAAAGTTCAAAATGCCCTTACGTCCTTACAGCACACACTGCACCACAAATTGGCCTGGAGCAAGTTCAATTTCAGTCAACTGGCTTGCATTTGGCGGAAAGAAGTTTGTTGCCAGCTCCTCGTGAAGACGAGCTGTGACTTGGTGGATTCCATCCTCGACAGTAGAAGCGGTTAGATGTATTTCAGGAAAATCAGGTGGCGAAAACAAATAGCCCGCTGGTGTTGCTGTGACTAAAACTGGATAAGAGGAGACTTGGTTTGTAAACTGTGTGGGGTCAAAGAGGCCTTCCATCAATTTCATTTCTTCCTGCTTGTGATCATCCAGGACATGGGTATAGGTATCCATCGTGAAAGAAGTTGAGGCATGGCCAAGAATCGTGGATAACGTCTTTTCATCCATCCCCTGCTCCACCGCTCTGGTGGCGAAGGTGTGGCGGAGCGCGTGGAACGTCACATGGGGGAGGCAGGCAAGTTTCAGAATCTGGTTATAATAGTCCTTGAAAGTACGGGGTTCAATGAAGCCGCCCAATGGGTTGGTAACGATAAACCCGCTGTCGTGATACAGGTCACCTGCATTCTGCTTATCTGCCTCCTGAACCTTGCGCCAGCGCATTAAATCTTGGATAGCCTGCGGCAGAAGAGGAACCGCACGAGCGGAGTTTTCACTTTTAGGTGCCTGGATTACAATTTCCGTGCGAGGTCCGTCGTAGTTATCGGGAAGGTTGGGGATTTGCAAGCGGTTTAAGGTCTGATTGACGTGTAGAATACTGGCCCGGAAGTCGATGTCTACCCAACGGAGACCCAGCAGTTCTCCCAACCGCAGACCGGTCATCAGATCCAGCCGGATGAACACACCGTAGCGGTGCTGATAGCTGGCGCGAATCAGCAGGTATTGCTGGTCTCTTGTTAAGACAACGATTTTAGGCCGTGCAGTATGGGGAATATTCACGCCACCTGCTGGATTAAAGGAGATAAGTCCTTCCCGCTGTGCTTGAGAAAGCGCCTTGTGCAGGTACAGATTCAGGTTTCGGATGGTCTTGGGGGCAAGGTGTTCTGTTTCAATCTTGTAGTTGTAGAACTGCTGAAGGGTTCTCGTGGTCAAATCCTCCAGACGGATGGAACCCAGTGCGGGCTTAAAGTGATTCTTCGCGTAACTTGCATAGCTGTTATAGGTGGAGCGTTTGAGCGTGGTCTTCATATAGGTTTCCAGCCAGAGATCCAGCCATTCACCGAGGGTAATCTGGCTTGCGTGATAGTTGTTGTTTTCCATAGCGTGCTGTAATTGATGCAGAAGCTGTATTGCCTCTTTTTCCGTAGGTGCATACCGGATGATACGAACAGGTTTTCCCGTTGCGAAATCAATCGCGCCGGAAATACGAACCTCCCAGCAGTTCGGAGATTTCTTCCGTATCGTACCTTCATAGTCTTTTCTGTGCTTTGCCATTGTATCCAAATCCCTTCTATAATAATTTGAACAGCTGCCTTGCT
>JAJPXR010000078.1 GCA_021205375.1 Clostridiales bacterium
CGTCAAGCGGCACTTCCGGGGCTTTGCCCCTCCCTGCCCTTTCAGGGGAGGCAAGGGTGATAGTGCTCATCCGCTGGTTGCTTTTTGCTTCAAAAGAAGTGATTTTCAGAAGAAAATCGCCATTTTTCACACAAAATCAACCTTCCCCCGGCGTTTTTGCCACGCCGGGGGAAGAAAAGTGGACTATTTGATTTACCGCAGGACGGCGCCCAGCTCGCTCTCCAGCGCGGCCAGCACCGCCTTCACGTCCTCGTCGGCCTCGGCGTCGGTGAGGGTGCGGTCGTCGTGGCGCAGCTTCAGGGAGAAAGCCACGCTCTTCTTGTCGGCGGGGATGGGGCTGCCGGTGTAGATGTCGAACAGTTTGATGTCTCGCACCAGGCCCTTGCCGCTCTTGCGGATGCAGTTCTCCAGCGCCGCCACGGGGACGTTCTGGTCGCAGACCACGGCGATGTCCCGCTCCACGGCGGGGAACTTGGGCAGAGGCTGATAGACGATGGTCTGGGGCCGGGCCTCCAGAATGGCGGCGAAGCTGATTTGCGCGGTGTAGACCGGCACCTCGGCCATGTTGTAGTGCTTGCAGACCAGCGGGTGGATCTGGCCCATGACGCCAATTTCCTTCCCGTCGATGGTCAGCGCGGCGCAGCGGCCAGGGTGATAGGAGGGGTCGTCGGTCTTGGCGGTGTACTGGACCTTTTTGATGCCGAAGGCGTCAAAAATGGTCTCCACGCAGCCCTTGAACTTGAAGAAGTCCATCAGCGGGCCGTAGCAGCCCAGGGACAGCACCTGCCGCTCGTCGGCCAGGTCGCCGTCGGTTGGGAAGTAGACCCGGGCCAGCTCGTAGAGCCGGGCCACGGCGTTGTGGTGGCTATAGTTCCGGGCCAGCGTCTCCAGCATGGAGGGCAGGGCGGTGGTGCGCATGATGGAGGTGTCCTCGCCCAGGGGGTTCAGGATGCGGATGGAGTTCCGCAGGGGGGAGTCCTTGGGCAGACGGATTTTGTCGTAGTAGGAGGGGGAGATGAAGGAGTAGGTCATGATCTCGTTGAAACCCTGTCCCCGGCAGGTGGAACCGGCCAGGTCCTCCGCCATCTGCTTGGGGGTCAGACCGCCCCGGGTGGTCTCGCCCCGCATCAGGGTGGTGGGCAGGTTGTCGTAGCCGGTGAACCGGGCCACTTCCTCCGCGATGTCGGAGTAGTGGGACACGTCGCCCCGCCAGGAGGGGACCACAAGGGTGTCATCCTCGGTGAGCTGGAAGCCCAGTTGCAGCAGGATGTTGAGCATTTCCTCCCTGGAGAAGGCGGTCCCCAGCAGGCCGTTGACCTTGTCCGGCTCCAGCTTGACCAGGGTGGGCACGAAGTCCTGAGCCACCACGTCGATGACGCCGTCCACCACTTCGCCGCAGCCCAGCAGCTCCACCAGCTCGCAGGCCCGCTGCACGGCGGGCAGGGTGTTCATGGGATCCAGGCCCTTCTCGTAGCGGCCAGAGGCTTCGGTACGCATCCCCAGCGCCAGGGCGGTCTTGCGGACGGAGACGCCGTTGAAGTTGGCGGACTCGAAGAACACGTCGGTGGTGCCGTCGGTAATTTCGGAGTTCTCGCCGCCCATGACGCCCGCCACGCAGATGGGTTTTTTCTCGTCGGCGATGACCAGCATGGACTCGTTGAGCTGATGGGGCTTGCCGTCCAGAGTGGTCATTTCCTCGCCGGGATAGGCCCGGCGGATGTTGATGTGGTGGCCCTCCACACAGGCGAAGTCAAAGGAGTGCATGGGCTGGCCGTACTCCAGCATGACATAGTTGGTGATATCCACGATGTTGTTGATGGGGCGCACGCCGGAGGCCCGCAGCCGCTCCCGCATCCACTTGGGGGAGGGGCCAATCTTCACGTTGCGCACCAGCCGCCCGCAGTACCGGGGGCAGAGGTCGCCGTCCAGAATGTCCACGTCGGCGTAGTCCAGAATGGAGTCGCCGCAGCCTTTGACCTCCGGCTCGTGGAGCTTCAGCTCCTTGCCGAAGGTGACGGCGGCTTCCCGCGCCAGACCGATGACGCCCAGGCAGTCCGGGCGGTTGGGGGTAATTTCGTACTCCACCACATGGTCGTCCAGCCCCAGCACGGTGGGGATGTCGTCGCCGGGCTTGCAGTCCTCGTCCAGAATGAAGATGCCGTCCTCAATGCAGTTGGGGAACTCCTTCTGCTGGGCGTGGAGGCCCGCCAGGGTCAGCACCTGGAGGGTTTTGGTGTCCACACAAATCATGTCGCCGGTGTGGATGTTGGCGCAGTTGGTGGTGACTTCCTTCTCACCCTTGCCCCAGTCCACGTTGAGTTTGTAGGTGGAATAGGCCACGGTTTCACAGGAGAGGACCTTCGCGGTGTACACCTTGCCGTAGATGCGCAGGCCGGGCTGCACGTCCTCCGGGATGGATGGCTTTTCGCCGGGGAGGACGTGGTAATCCCCCAGAATGGCGGCAGCCTGAATGGTGGCGTAGGGGAAGTCGCGGGTGTCCACCCCCAGCTCCGCCAGGGAGCAGAGCATTCCGTTGGAGAGGACACCCCGCAGCTTGCCCTTGGTGATCTTCACGCCGCCGGGGAGCAGGGCGTTGTGCCGGGCCACCGGCACCAGGTCGCCCACATGGATGTTCCACGCGCCGGTGCAGATCTGGACAGGCTCCGCCTCCCCCACGTCCATCTGGACGACCCACATATGGTCGGAGTTGGGGTGCTTCTCCATGGACAGGATTTTGCCCACCACCACGTTCTTAAACTGGGCGGCGTGGTCCTCAACGGTCTCCACCTTGGAGCCGGACAGGGTCATGGCCTCGGAGAAGGCCCTGTCGCTGACCTCCGCCACGGACACCCCGTCCACAAATTCATTCAGCCATTTTCTGGATAAAATCATGGTATTCCTCTCCTCTCTCAGAACTGCTCCAGGAAGCGGACATCGTTCTCAAAGCACAGCTTCAGATTGTTGATGCCATAGCGCATCATGGCAAGGCGCTCCACGCCCATGCCGAAGGCCCAGCCGGAGTAGACGTCCGGGTCGATGCCGCAGCCCTCCAGCACCTTCGGGTGGATCATGCCGGCGCCCAGCACCTCGATCCAGCCCTCGCCCTTGCAGACGGGGCAGCCCTTGCCCTTGCAGGCGAAGCACTGGACGTCCACCTCGCAGGACGGCTCGGTGAAGGGGAAGTGGTGGGGGCGGAACCGGGTCTTGGCCTCCTCACCGTAGAGACTCTTGACCACCTCGTTGAGGGTGCCTTTCAGGTCGGCCATGGTGACGCCCTTGTCCACCACCATGCCCTCGATCTGGTGGAACATGGGGGAGTGGGTGGCGTCAGCCTCGTCCTTGCGGTAGACGCGGCCAGGGGCGATGATGCGGATGGGGGGCTTCTGGGCCTCCATCACGCGGATCTGCATGGGAGAGGTCTGGGAGCGCAGCAGGACGGCGTCGTTCTTGGGGTCGTCCTTGCCCGCGGTGATATAAAAGGTGTCGGTCCACTCCCGTCCAGGGTGGCCTTCCTCGGTGTTCAGCTTGGTGAAGTTGTAGGCGGCCAGCTCAATTTCCGGCCCCTCGGCCACCTGGAAGCCCATGCCCGTGAAGATGTCCTTCATCTGGTCGATGACCAGGGTGATGGGGTGCTTGTGGCCCAAGTCGGTCTTTTTGCCGGGGATGGTCACGTCCACCGTCTCGGCGGCCAGCTTCGCGTTCAGGGCGGCCTCGGCCAGCACCTTGTTCTGGGCGGCGATGGCGTCGGTCAGGGTGGCGCGGACCTCGTTGGCGATCTGGCCGATGGCGGGGCGCTCCTCGGCGGGCAGCTTGCCCATCTGCTTGAGGACGGCGGTCAGCTCGCCCTTTTTGCCCAGGTACTTGACCCGGACCGCGTCCAGATTTCCAGCGGCGCTGGTGTCCTGGATGGCGGCGAGAGCCTCCTCCTTGATTTTCGCCAGTTGCTCTTTCATTGCCATATTGCATCTGCTCCTTCTCTATGGTTGCCTTTGGCGTTTTTCAATTTGAACTGAAACTGTGTTCTTTTTGCATCGGCCGCGTTGGGTTTCCGTGCGGGAAAACCCCTCCACCATGCTTCGCATGGTCCCCCTCCCCTTTCAGGGGCGGCG
>JAJPXR010000087.1 GCA_021205375.1 Clostridiales bacterium
CTCTCGCCTCCCCTGAAAGGGGAGGGGGACCATGCGAAGCATGGTGGAGGGGTTTACCGGCTGAAACCAGCCAAAAGGCCGGTTCAGAGGAATCAACAGAAAAGGCTGCTTACTCGTACAGCGGGAACTGCTTGGTCAGGGCCAGGACGCGCTCAGAAATATCGTCCTTCTCCTCTTCGTAGCAGAAGATGCAGTCGGCGATGCAGTCGGCGATGATCTTCATCTCAGCCACGCCCATGCCCCGGGTGGTGGCGGCGGGGGTGCCCAGCCGGACGCCGGAGGTGACGAAGGGGCTGCGCTTCTCGCCGGGGACGGTGTTCTTGTTGGCGGTGATGTGGACGCTGTCCAGCCGGGCCTCCAGCTCCTTGCCGGTGACATCCTCGTCTTTCAGGTCCACCAGCAGCAGGTGGTTGTCGGTGCCGCCGGAGACCAGCTTGACGCCCCGGGCGGTCAGGCCCTCGGCCAGAGCCTGGGCGTTCTCCACGATTTTCTGGGCGTACTCCTTGAAGGAGGGCTTCAGTGCCTCCCCGAAGCACACGGCTTTGGCGGCGATGATGTGCTCCAGCGGGCCGCCCTGGGTGCCGGGGAACACGGCAGAGTTGATGCGCTTGGCCAGGTACTCGTTGTTGGTCAAAATCAGGCCGCCACGGGGACCGCGCAGGGTCTTGTGGGTGGTGGTGGTGACGACATCGGCGTAGGGGACGGGGTTCTGATGGACGCCGCCCGCCACCAGACCGGCGATGTGGGCCATGTCCACCATCAGGTAAGCGCCGTAGCCGTGGGCGATGTCCGCCAGCTTTTCAAAGTCGATGGCGCGGGGATAGGCGGACGCGCCCGCCACGACCAGCTTGGGCCGCACCTTCTTCACCGCCTTGGCAACCTCGTTGTAGTCGATGAAGCCGTTGTCGTCCACGCCGTAGGAGACGAAGTTGTAGTTTTTGCCGGACATATTCACCGGGGAGCCGTGGGTCAGGTGGCCGCCCTGAGACAGGTCCATGCCCATGACGGTGTCGCCCACGTCCAGCAGGGCGAAGTAGACGGCCAGGTTTGCCTGTGCGCCGGAGTGGGGCTGGACGTTGGCGTATTTCGCGCCGAACAGCTTGCAGGCCCGTTCGATGGCGATGTTTTCCACCTGGTCCACGTACATGCAGCCGCCGTAATAACGCTTGCCGGGGAGACCCTCGGCGTATTTATTGGTGAGGACGCTGCCCATGGCCGCCATGACAGCGGGGGAGACGATGTTTTCGCTGGCGATCAGCTCAATGTTTTCCCGCTGACGGTTCAGCTCCCGGCCCATGGCTTGGGCAACTTCCGGGTCAACGGACTGGATGAGACCGATGGAGTCCTGCATTTCCTGGTACATAGTTTTTCCCTCCAAAAAGACAGTTTGTACGATTGCTCTCAGTAATATACCAGATTTCCGCCTTTTTCTCAAGAAGAAGATGTGACAAACGACTTGCATTTTTCCCGATTGCTGTTAGAATAAATGTGAAAAAAGCGGAGGAGGAACGGCGCTGTTGGACGCACAAATGATTTTATCCGAAAAACAGACCCAGCGAAAGCAGGGCATCCGGGCGCGAAACGCCCTCTCTGCCGAACAGCGGGAGGACTACAGCCGCCGCATCTGCGAAAAAATCGCCGGGCTGGAGGCTTTCCAGCGGGCGGAGACGGTGCTGCTCTATGCGGCGTTCCGGGCGGAGGTCAGCTTAGACCCGCTGCTCCCGGCGGCGGCGGGCAAGCGGCTGGCCTGGCCGGTGTGCCTGCCGGAGTGTCAGATGGCGGCGGCGGTCCCCCAGGGGCCAGAGGGCTGGGAGACGGGGGCCTACGGCATCCGCGCCCCAGTGCTGGAACGCTCGCTGGTGGTGCCGCCGGAGGAACTGGATTTGGTGCTGGTCCCCTGCACCGCCTTCGACCCGGACTGCCGGCGGGTGGGCATGGGCAAGGGCTACTATGACCGCTACCTGGCCCGGTGCGTCCGGGCAGTGAAGCTGGGGGTGGCCTTCCAGTGCCAGCAGGTGGAGCGGGCCGCTGTGGAGGCCCACGACCTGCGGCTGGACGGGTTCATCACGGAGAGAGAGGTTTACACATGGAACAGATGACAGAAAAATCCTGCAATCAGTTTCTGACGGAACTGGCGGGCAAAGCGCCGACCCCCGGCGGCGGCGGAGCTGCCGCTCTGGTGGGGGCCTTGGGCGTGGCCCTGGGCAACATGGTGGGCAATCTGACCACCGGCAAGAAGAAGTACGCCGCCGTCGAGGAGGACATCCAACGGCTCAACGTAAAGGCTGAGGACCTTCGCTGGGAGCTGGAGGAACTGGTCACGGCGGACGCAGAGGCGTTCGCCCCCCTCTCCAGAGCCTACGGTCTGCCCAAATCCACCCCGGAGGAAGCGGCGCATAAGGCCCAGGTGATGGAGGCTGCGCTGGAGGACGCCTGCGCCATCCCCATGAAGATTATGATGCGCTGCTGCGACGCGCTGGATTTGATCGAGGAATACGCCGAAAAGGGCAGCGTCATGGCGGTGTCCGACGCGGGCTGTGCCGCCGTGCTGTGCAAAGCGGCGCTCCAGGCCGCCAGCCTGAACGTGTTCATCAACACCAAGGCCATGCAGGACCGGAACCGGGCCAACCAGTTGAACCTGGAGGCGGACATTTTGCTGAGCAATTACCAGCCCAAAGCGGACGCGATCTTCGACCGGGTGAACCGGGGGCTGCGGACGTATCGGTATTGACAATTTGCAATCAGCAATGTGCAATGTGCAATTAACCTGTTGGTATTGAACAGGTGGTTCGCAGCCGGAAAGAGGGATTCTCTGCCGAAAATCCAAACTCTATCGAATAAAAGCAACCTCAGATGATAAACACTATCCCCCTTGCCTCCCCTGAAAGGGGAGGAGGGCCGCCGCCTTTGGCGGTGGCGGAGGGGTTTTCCCTTGGAAGCACAACAAGTCCGATACAAAGGGATACCCAACCTTTATAACTTACCTTTATACAGGAGCTGCCATGAAAATTCTCATTCTCACCAACGAGGACCGGGTCCGTCGGTTCTACGACCTTTCCACCCTGCCCGCCGACTTCGAGCTGGTCTTTGCCGGGGCGCAGCCCACCGACGAGGGCATTTTGTCCTTCGGCACCGACTATGACGCCCTCTTTGTGGACGCCATTCAGCCGGTCAGCGCCGCCGTCATTGCCGCCATGCCCAACCTGAAGCTCATCCACTCCGAGGGCGTAGCGTACAACTCCATCGACATCCAGGCCGCCGCCGCCCACGGCGTGGCCGTCTGCCGCTGCGTGGCCATCAACGACACCGCCGTGGCCGAGCAGACCATTTTGCTGATGCTGGCTACCCTCCGCCGGTTCCGGGAGGGGGAGACCCTGCTCTACGCAGGCAAACAGATCCAGGCCAAGACCCAGTTCATCCTGGACGGGCTGAACGAGCTGAGTTCCCAGCGGGTGGGCATCATCGGCCTGGGGGCCATTGGTCGCCAGACCGCCCGGCTGCTCCACGCCTTCGGCGCTGAGGTCTGTTACCACAACCGCCACCAGCTCTCCCCGGAGCAGGAGGCAGAGCTGCACGTCCGGTATGTCTCCCAGGAGGAGCTGCTGTCCACCTGCGACATCGTCAGCCTCCACTGTCCCGTCACGCCGGAGACCACCCACCTTATCAACGCGGACACCCTGGCCCTGATGAAGCCCACCGCCATCCTCATCAACACCGCTCGCGGCGAGGTCATCGACCAGGAGGCCGTCCGCGCCGCCCTCATCGAAGGACGGCTGGGGGCGCTGGGGGCCGACGTGCTCTCCCCGGAGCCGGTGCCTGCGGACAACCCCCTGCTGACCCTGCCGGAGGAATACAAATACAAGGTCACGCTGACCCCCCACGTGGGCGGCGTCACCGTCCAGACCTTCCAGAAGGGCCACAGGCTGGTGTGGGACAACATGCGCGCCCTGGCGGAGGGGAGACCGCTGAAATACACCGTGAACTGACGGGATAAACACATTTTCAACACAAAATGACGCCCTCTGATGGAACAAACTACATCAGAGGGTGTTTTTTGGTTCTATAATAAATGTTGGGGTCAGGTAAAGCACCTGGCCCCAAATT
>JAJPXR010000010.1 GCA_021205375.1 Clostridiales bacterium
TATGAATTTGGGGCCAGGTGCTTTACCTGACCCCAACATTTATTATAGAACCTTATTATAGCAGGAACCGCTGTCGAATGGTGAAGAAAATGGGAACGGTTTTTGAAAAAAATATGAATCTACACCGTGAAATAGATTGGGGGACGGACAATGGGAGGGATGAAAAAACGTGCGGCAGCAGAGATCATAGCAGCCGTTCGATGTCCTCCCGTGTGGCCAATCCCAGGGAAAAGGCGGTGGCGCTGCCGGCGGCGGTCCCCAGCCGGAGGGCATAGTCGTAGTCGCCCTGCTCCAGCCAGCCGGCCAGGAAACCGGCCACCATCGCGTCACCCGCGCCCACGCTGTTGCGCACTGTCCCGCTGGGACAGTGGATGCGGTGACAGCCGCCGGCCTCATCCAGCAGCAGCGCACCGTTCCCGGCCAGGGAAACCAGGACGTTTCTTCCGCCTCGCTCCTGGAGCGCCTTGGCGCAGGCGACAATTTCGACGTCGCTGTGCAGCTCCCTGCCGAAAAGGTCGCCCAGCTCGTGGTGGTTGGGTTTGATGAGGAAAGGACGATATCGGAGGACGGTGGACAGCAGCTCCCCCGCGGCGTCCACCACGATTTGCACGCCGCGGCCCTCCATGTGGGCCAGGATCTCCGCGTAAGTGATGTCGGGCAGGCACTTGGGAATGGAGCCGGAGAGCACCAGCATATCTCCGGGCTGTATGTCGTCCAATTGCGCATAGAGTTGTGCCATATCGTCGGCAGTGATGACAGGGCCCATGCCGTTGATCTCTGTTTCCTCCTCTGCTTTGACCTTGACGTTGATGCGGGTCATGCCCTGGGCCACGTGGACGAAGCGGGTGGTCAGCCCCATATCCCGCAGGCCCTGCTCCAGGCCGTCGCCCAGGAATCCGGCCACAAAACCCAGCGCTACGGTGTCATATCCCAGGGTTTTCAGCACGTTGGAGACATTGACGCCTTTGCCGCCGAATTGGTATTCCTCAGCGGCGCTGCGGTTGAGGCTGCCTGGCCGCAGCCCGCCTTCCAGATGGACGACATAATCTATGGCAGGATTAAAGGGCACAGTGTAGATCATAGCTGTTCGGCCACCTTTTTGCTGACTTTCTGAAATCGTGCGGCCTTCGCCGCGCAAATAGTATCATAGCATGGGAGCGAAGATTTGGCAAATCGTTTTTATGCTTCGCCCGATTTTCCTGCTCTGCATTGCGCTATGAAGGTTTTTTTACAAACAAGAGGAAAAGTGTGGGAAGTGGGCCTTTTGCACAGTCCTTCACAGCTTATGATTTCAATTTTCTTGCATTTTCCAATTGAAATCCAAGAGGAGTATGGTATAATACAAGTATTCATGCGCAAATAAGCTCGACCGTATTGTTGGGGGGGGTCCTCCAGGCTTCGGGATGAGCGGTTGAGCGCAGCAATGTGACTGAGACCGAAAATGGCTCAAAGAAAGAGAAAAGGAGTCGAGGATATGGCCGAAGAACAAAAGATGGCAGAGGAAGATGAAATTGTTATTGATGTGACACAGCTTTTAAAGGCGCTGTGGGAACGGGCATGGATCATTGTGCTGGCGGCATTGCTGGGGTGTTCCCTGGCGTACCTGGGGACAAAAACATTCATCCAGCCCACCTATCGGGCGACTTTTACAGCCTATGTCAATAACAAGTCCAGCGATGAAGGGACGACGACGGTGTCCACTTCCGACCTGAACGCGGCGCAGTCCCTGGTCTACACATATACCCACATCCTGACCAGCCGCACCATGTTGCTGGCGTCGGCAGAGCAAATCGGAGCGGATTACACCTACGATGATATGTGTGAGTGGGTCACGACAGATGTGGTGGACGACACGGAGATCATCGAGGTCAACGTAACGATGGATTCGGCAGAGGACGCTCTGGCGCTGGCGGAGTCCATCGCGGCGATGATGCCGGTTTATGTGACAGAGATCGTAGAGGGCAGCTCGGTGCAGATCATTGACATGCCGGTCCTGCCTGACGAAATTTATGAGCCTAACTACTTAATAAACGCTGCGGTCGGCGGTGTGCTTTGCGCTTTCCTGGCGGCGGTCGTGATCCTCCTGTTGGAGCTGCTGGACGACACCGTGAAGGAAGAGGAGACCCTGGAGAAGCGGTTTAATGTTGCGGTGATTGGCGTGATCCCCGATTTGGCCTCTGCGGATAAGTATACCTCTCACTATGGGAGCTATGGACACAGAACAGAGGCACAGTCGGGCGTTGGCGGGAAGCTGGTGAAAAACAAATGAATCTTCGGACAAACAAAAAGAAGCGCCAAGTGAGCGGCGCGGACGAATATCTGCTGACAGAGAACAGCCCCTTTTCCGTTCAGGAAGCGTATAAGGCGCTGCGTACCAACGTCATTTTCTCACTGCCCGGCGGGAAAGCCAGGTGCATCGGCGTCACCAGCTCCATGCAGAGCGAGGGCAAGAGCATGAACACCGTGAACCTTGCGCTGTCCTTCGGCCAAATCGGGAAACGTGTCCTGCTGGTGGACTGCGATATGCGCCTTCCCACTGTGGCGACCAAGCTCGGGTTGGTGGGCCAGCCTGGATTGAGCAATGTGCTTGTCGGCAACAGCACCTTGGAAGAAGCAGTTCAGAGCGTAAAACAGTTCGGAATCGATGTTTTGCCCGCCGGGACCATCCCGCCGGACCCCACCCGGCTGCTGGAATCGGAGCAGATGCAGGAGCTGCTGGTGCGGCTCCGCGAAGAATACGACTATGTCCTGATCGATCTGCCGCCGGTGACGACGGTGGCGGACGGAGCCATTCTGGCGAAGTATCTGGATGGGTTCTTGTTGGTGGTCAAACATGGGCAGTCCCAGTACCGGGCAATTAAATCTATGATGACTCAGCTTCAACTGGCGAACGCCAACGTGATCGGCTTTATCTACGCCAATGCATCCGTGGGCGGGAGCAAATACTACAAGGGCAATTATGGCTATGGCAGCTATGGTCAATGAGTGCGGCTATTACGACCTGCACAGCCACATCCTGCCGAAAATGGACGACGGGAGCCGAAGCGCGGACGAATCGATTCAGATGCTGCGCCTGAGCAGGGAGCAGGGCGTCGTTGGAATGGCAGCGACCTCCCACTACTACCCGAGAGAACCCGTGGAGCAGTTTTTGAGCCGTCGTCAGCGTTCCTACGAAATGCTGCAAGAGGCGTTGAGCCAGGTGCGCGAGCCGGTCCCGAAGGTGTGCCTGGGGGCGGAGGTGGCCTATCACTCCGGCCTGATTTATGAGGAGCGGCTACAGTCGCTGTGTATGGGAAAGTCCCGTTATCTGCTGCTGGAGCTGCCCTTTTCCCGGTGGGAACCCAGTGTGCTGCGGGACGTGCAGGCCCTGCGGCGGGCGCAGGGGGTCATCCCGATCATCGCCCATGTGGAGCGGTATTGGAAAATGCAGGACAGCAAGACCATGGCCAAGCTGTTGGAGATGGATGTGCTGATTCAAATGAACGGAGAGGCCTATCTGGACGCTCACACCCGCAGGCTGGCCAAAAAGCTGCTGAAGGGCGATGTGATACAGGTGATGGGGTCCGATTGCCACAACATGGACCGCCGTCCGCCAAACCTGGGCCTGGCGTTGCACGAGCTGCAAGCGGGAAGGCTGGCGGAGCGGTGTGAGGACATCCTCTGGCAGAGCGAGAAGATTTTTATGGAGGCCCTGGGATAGAGAGAAGGATGAGCAGATGAAACTGTATGGAAAGGTAGCGCTTTGTCTGCTGGCGGCGGCTCTGGCAGGCTACCTGTTTCTGTTCGATTACCCAAAGATGATGAACGAACTGAGCGGCAGCGGCGTCCAGGAGACGGAAAGCAGCCAGGAGGCGGAAAGCAGTCTGGAGGCGGACGACCTGGAGGCGGATGAGAGCGCACCGCTGGAAGAAATCGACGTTGACACCGCCGTGGACGACGAGGCCGGGGACCAGGTGGCTGCGCTGGAGGCGGAGCTGGAACAACTCTACCAGCAGCGTGGCGCGACCAGCGTGGCGCTGTGCTTTGAACAGACCGGCGAGGTCGTCTACGATAACATTTGGTTCTATAATAAATGTTGGGGTCAGGTAAAGCAC
>JAJPXR010000015.1 GCA_021205375.1 Clostridiales bacterium
CGGCTGGTGATGGATTGGAACAAGGTGGTCGGCTCCCGCGGCTATGCGCACTTCAAGCCCCGCAGCTATATGAAGGACGGCGAGGAGAGGCAGGCGAACGATGTGGATAAGTTCTACGACTACGATGAGAAGAACTTTCCCGCAGAGAGCGAGTGGATGGAAATCAGCGGCGACGATGACGAGCTGCCGTTTAACTAAGATTGGAGGGATGGCAAAATGGTTGACCTTAGACCTTATCAGGAGGAAGCCAGACAGGCCATCCGGGCAGAGTGGCAGGCAGGTCACCGTAAGACTCTTACGGTGGCCGCCACCGGCACAGGCAAGACTGTGATTTTTGGCGCTGTTGCCAACGACTGTGTAAACGATGGGGAGCGTGTTCTGATCCTCGCCCATCGCGGCGAACTGCTGGAACAGGCATCCGACAAGCTGATGGACGCTTTCGGCATCCCCACTGTTTTAGAGAAAGCCGAAAGCTCCAGCCTTGGGAGCTATATCCCCGTCACAGTCGGCTCGGTACAATCACTCTGTCAGGAGAAACGCCTCGCGCAGTTTCCTCATGACTACTTTCAGACAATTATCGTGGATGAGGCGCATCACGCCCTGTCCAGTTCATATCAGAATGTATTGAACCACTTTGACGGTGCCAAGGTTCTCGGAATGACTGCCACTCCCGACAGGGGCGACATGAAGAACCTCGGCGAGTATTTTGATAGCCGTGCTTATGAATACACGATGTCACAGGCGGTGCGCGAAGGATATCTCTGCCCCGTCAAGGCGCAGATGGTTCCGCTGGAACTGGATATTTCAGATGTAGGTGTATCAAACGGCGATTTCGCATCCGGCGAGATTGGAAACGCGCTGGAACCGTACCTCGATCAGATTGCCCAGGAGATGCTCCACTACTGCAAGGGCAGGAAGACTGTCGTGTTCCTTCATTTGATTGCGACCTCCCAGAAGCTCTGTGCTATTCTTCGCAGCTACGGATTCCGTGCCGCCGAGGTGAATGGGAACAGCAACGACCGTAAGCAGATTCTGGAGGACTTCGACGCCGGTAAGTTCGACGTTCTTTGTAACTCGATGTTGCTGACCGAGGGCTGGGACAGCCCGTCCGTTGATTGCGTCATCGTACTCCGCCCCACTAAGGTGCGCGGGCTGTATCAGCAGATGGTCGGACGCGGTATGCGGCTCTCACCGGGCAAGAAGGACCTGCTGCTGTTGGATTTTTTGTGGCTCACCGAACGCCATGACCTGTGCAGGCCGTCTGCGCTTATCAGCAAAGACAATGCCATAGCCAAAAAGATGGACGAATCCTTAAAGGATGCCGCCGGTGCCGTAGACATCGTGGAAGCCGAAGAAAAGGCGGAGCGCGACATCCTGGCTGAGCGTGAGGCTGCCCTTGCCAAGCAGTTGGAGGAGATGCGGCTGCGTAAGCGCAGGCTCGTTGACCCGCTCCAATATGCCCTCTCGATTGCAGCAGAAGACTTAATCAATTATGTGCCGACCTTCGCATGGGAGCTGGGTCCGGCATCCGAAAAACAGCTTGCTTTCCTGGAGAAGCGCGGCATCCACCCGGAGACCGTGGAGAACATGGGCAAGGCAAAGCTCCTCATCGACCGGCTCATCCGCAGACAGCAGGAAGGTCTGTCGACACCAAAGCAGATACGCTGCCTGGAACAGCGCGGTTTCCGTCATGTGGGCGAATGGACCTTTGAGCAGGCCAACGACATGATTTCCAGGCTGGCAGCAAATAACTGGCGGATACCGAAGGGTATCCTGCCGAAGACATACAGACCGGGAGGTGCTTATGGAATCTAAGGTAATTGAGGCTCTTGGGAGTATTCCCGTCGCTGACCTCTCCTATACGGAGTGGATTAACGTCGGGATGGCTCTCAAAGCCGAGGGCTATGACTGCTCGGTCTGGGATGACTGGAGCAAGCAGGACTCACGCTACCATCCCGGTGAGTGTGAGCGCAAGTGGCGGAGTTTCCGAGGCGACGGTGTCAAAGGCGGCACCGTCGTCCAGATGGCAATGGACCGCGGCTGGCAATATTATGGTGCCGATGCCGCTCTGGACTGGGATGCGGAAATCGAGGCTGACGGTGACGAATCACCCGCCCCTCCAGCACCAAAGGTCACAATGCCGCAGGTGTGGGAACCGGGCAAGGAACTGATTCAGTATCTCCAGACGCTGTTCAAGCCTGACGACAAGGTGGCCTACGTCACCAATGATGTCTGGCAGGACGAGGATGGCAAGTGGGTACCCAGCAAAGGGAACTTCGACCGCTCAGCAGAACAGCTTATTGCAGGAATCCGAAAGCATCCGAATGACCTCGGCGCAGTGCTGGGGGACTATAAGCCGGACGCCGGGGCTTGGATAAGATTTAATCCCGTGGATGGTTCCGGCGTAAAGAACGACAACGTAACCCGATTCCAGTACGCGCTGGTCGAGAGCGACACCCTCTCCGTGGATGAGCAGTATGCGGCTTACTTAAAGATGGAGTTGCCGATTGCCTGCCTGGTACACAGCGGCGGCAAATCACTCCATGCCATTGTTCATGTGGATGCCCATGACCTCACCGAATACCGGCAGCGCGTGGAGTACCTGTATGACTTTCTCAATAAACACGGGGTGCAGGTGGATACTCAGAACAAGAATCCTTCCCGCCTCTCCAGAATGCCGGGTGTGACCAGGAACGGAAACCGCCAGTACCTCGTAGCCACCAACATCGGCAGGAAGTCCTGGGCAGACTGGCTGGATTACGCGGAGGGTGTGTCCGATGACCTGCCCGGCATTGTAAACCTCGCGGATTACAAAGACAACCCGCCGACGCTACCGGAGGAGCTGGTTTACGGCATCCTCCGCTGCGGACACAAGATGCTGATTTCCGGCAGTTCCAAAGCCGGTAAGAGCTTTCTGTTGATGGAGCTTTGCATTGCAATCTCCGAAGGCTCCAAATGGCTGGGCTTCCAGTGCAGGAAAGGCCGTGTCCTCTATGTAAATCTGGAAATCGACCCCTCCTCCTGCATCATGCGCTTCATGAAGATTTATGAGGCGATGGGCATGGACCCGAAGCACATGGACGACATCGAAATCTGGAATCTGCGCGGACACGCCGTCCCACTGAACGAACTCGTCCCAAAGCTCATCCGCAAGGTCAGCGGCAGGAACTTTGATGCTGTCGTGATTGACCCAATTTACAAAGTTATCACCGGCGACGAAAACAATGCCTCCGAGATGGGCGCGTTCTGCAATCAGTTTGACAGGATTTGTACGGAGACGGGCTGCGCGGCAATCTACTGCCACCACCACTCCAAGGGCGCCCAGGGTGCCAAAAAAGCAATGGACAGGGCGAGCGGCTCTGGTGTATTTGCAAGAGACCCGGACGCGCAGCTTGACATGATCCAGCTGGAGCTGACCGATGATTTGAAGAATAACATCCGCGACGGCAACGCCACGGCATGGAGACTGGAGTCCAGTCTTAGAGAGTTTGAGAACATCCAGCCGGTGAACTTCTGGTTTGAATACCCGCTCCACAAGCTGGACACCACAGGGGATTTGGCGAAATGCGGTGCCGAAGGCAGTCCGCAGGCCAATCTCCAGAAGAGCAGCAAATACACCACTGCTGACGAACGTAAGGACTCTATCCTGAACGCATACGATGCCTGCATGATCGACCCGCCGGTCACAGTGACTGCGATGGCGGAATACATCGGCATCACGGAACGCTGTGTGCGCGACCGTCTGAAAGAAATGAAGGACGTGTTCTGGTGCAAGAACGGTATCGTCGGCAGGATTGATGATAAAGGGAAAAGCGGATAATTTCCCGTTTTCCGTTCTCGGAAGAAAAGCCAAAAATCGACCGCTTTTCCTTGAACGGAAATAGGCTTTATAAAAGGACATTCCGTTCCGTCATGTTCCGCGTGTGGGAAAGGCGCTGAAGCACCGCCTTTCCCCACGGCGAAACGGAACACGCGGGATTTCCGAAATTTAAA
Source organism: Clostridiales bacterium (assembly GCA_021205375.1). Classification (GTDB taxonomy): domain Bacteria; phylum Bacillota; class Clostridia; order Oscillospirales; family Oscillospiraceae; genus Onthomonas. Next base: position 3,994 of record JAJPXR010000015.1, read on the forward strand.
ACGTTTTCCGTGGAGGTACAAAATGGAATTTTTTATAGCAATGAATCCGCCGACCGTAACCGCCCAGATGAAGCAG
>JAJPXR010000046.1 GCA_021205375.1 Clostridiales bacterium
AATTTGGGGCCAGGTGCTTTACCTGACCCCAACATTTATTATAGAACCAAAAAACCAGCCGCTCCGAAGAGTAGCTGGTTTTTCTTTTGCACGCTGCGACAACTGCCACATGTGCGGTTTATTCGTCCAGATAGTTGCCGGTGTCGTAACTGTTGTACTGTTTGCGGATGCGGATGATGATGGACTGGTCGGGCTGGACCTCCTCGGAGACGATGCGGTACTGGGTGCCGCTGCGTTTCAGTTGGGCCTTGTAGTTCTCCAGCTCGGTGCGGACATCCCCCGCCGGGTCGTTGGAGAGCGCGGCGTCTCTGACCTGAAAATGAATGGTTTGTAACAAACAGGCTTGTTTAATGCGTTTCATGTGGAATTTCCCTCCTTTTTTGATACTATTTTAGCATTTACAGGCAAGGAATTTCAAACGGAAAATCAGAGGTGCGCAAAAAATTGTGAATTTTGCGCATAGAAAACCATCTGTTTTTTGTGAAAAAAACGCAGAAAAGGGCCTCCGTCCCTGTCACAAAAAGGCGCATCAACCGCCTCTTTTGGTAATTTCGCGGATAACGGTTGACAGCGCACTGAAAAAGCCATATAATGTGGAAGAAGTACAAAAACAGCCCAAAATCGGGCTTTATAAAAATGAAAGAGACACGATGCCTGACACGGGGAAGGGAGTAATGGTTCTACCCCCTTCTGTTTTTCTGCTGTCAAACGGTTTTCCTGTGTGTGGAGCCGGACATACTGTGTCGGGACGTGGTCATCATAGAGTCAGGGCCTGCGATCAGGGGACGCGGTCGATCTTAGGAGGTAATGGAATGGCGCTGAATGTGACGCTTGTCAACGGAATCATCTGCGCATCCCGTCGTTCGGCGTGGAGCGGTGGTTCTTTAAAAGCATCGTTTGAGGAACGCAAAGAATGTCTGAACAACTATTGCATCGCCGCGCTGGGCAGTTTTCCGATGGGAAAGCGCTACACGCTGCCCATCAAACTCACCCCAGAGGAAAGCGAGCGGCTTTATCTGTTCCGTGAACTGACGAAAGACGAGCAGCGCTTCGCTTTGGAGCAGGCACAGACCGCACAGCAGAACGAGCGGAGCCAGGATATCGAAACCATGAAGCAGGTCCAGACTGTGTTCGGCGTTCGCCTGTGGAAAGAGGAGGACGCGCCGGAACACATGGGACCGCTGGAGGAGTACTCCATGGACGAGCCGCTTTGGGTCGGTATTTTCTCCCACACCAACCGGCTCTTCACCGTTCTGGGCACAAAGGAGCAGGTCTGTCATTCACTGGTCCGGCTGGTGTACAGCGTGAAAAAGGTCCGCTTCACCAAAACAAATCTGGTGTTTGAGATGTGGGCGAAAATCGAAAACCCATACCACCTGGAGATTGGGGAGACCTACCTGGCCGTCTCGGATGCCAGAGGCGAAAACTGTTCTCTGGTGCAGGAAAAGCATGTCACCGGGAACACCACCATTCGACGCGGAAAATATCGGACTTCCTTCACCATCCCCATCAGCACCCTGTCCGACTACAGCGCAGGGGAGAACAGCCCTGTTCATCTGGAAGGCAACGGGGTAAGGCTGGTGATCAAGGTGGATGACGTGCTGGCCTCCTATAACATTTCGGAGAAGCCCATCGCGTGGAAGCGCTTCGGCATGAAGCACAGCATCCGGGAAGCCTGGGTGCCGGTGGCGTCGGTGTATGACCAGGATATGGCTCTGCATGTGCGGCGCAATTTTTCCGGCAACTTTGTGGTCTTTAAGCGCCATATGTATCCCATCGAGTACACCCGCCGGTTCCGGTTGATGGAATCCAAGCCGGTATCCGCGGCGATGTTCCACGCGGGGCGGCTGCTGAACCGTCTGCCCTTCCGGAAAAAGGTCGCCCTGTTCTACGAAAAGTATGCGGAAAAGGCGGAGGAGGGCACTTATGAGCTGTGCCGCCTCTGTACCTCCAGCCAGCGGACCCGGTGCTATTTCGTCATCGACGGGAACTCGCCGGATTACCAGCGCATCAAGGACGACCCCTGCGTGGTGCGGAAGTTCTCGTTGAAATATTACTGGCTGCTCTACAACGTGAATTATTTTATCGCCCCGGAGTCGCCGATCCATATCAGCCTCCTCAACTCCAACAACCGCTATATCCGCTGGACCTGCGTCCGGCATCCGCTGGTGTTTCTCCAGCACGGCATCACCTATATGAAGCGGCAGGGAAAACATTCCACCTACCTGAAAGGCCATGCAGGTGAGGCCAAGTACGTTGTAGTGAGCAGTTAGAAGGAAAAACAGGGGGGGGCGGATACCTTCCACATCAGCCCGGACTTTATTCTGAAAACCGGTATGCTGATGTTCGACAACTGCGCTTACAAGCACATCACCCAGGCGTCCCCCGATAAAATCACCATTATGCTGACGTGGAAGCCCTATGAGGAGTCGTTGGACAACTACGAGGACTCCACCTATTACCGCTACACCCTCCAGGTGTACAACCTGCTGCTGAACTACGTGGACCGTTCTCAAATCAACATCGTCGCCCATCCCCGTGCCCACGACCTGCTGATGACCACCAGCCTCCACGACCTGGTGTGGACTCGGCCCATCTCCGAGGTGCTCAAGGAGTCCAAGCTGCTCATCACCGACTACTCCTCCGTCTGCTGGAACTCCTTCTATCAGGGCGGCGGCGTGGTGTTCTTCCAGCCGGACCTGAAAGAGTATGAGGAGTATATCGGCGAGCTGATCCCCAAAGCGGACGAGTATATCGGCCCCCGGTGCTTCCGCATCAAGGAGCTGAACAAGGTGCTGGCCGCCGGGCTGAAAGATGGCGTCGTTCATCTGAATCAGTTCCGCAACGAGGAATACGAGCGGCGGTACAACGAAATCAACGAGTTCCACGACGGGCAGAACACCCGCCGGGTCTACGAGGCGTTGCAGGCGGAGAAAATCATCTGACCCGCCGCAACAAGTAAACTCAAAAAAGCTGTCTGGCCGAGGTGTCAGGCAGCTTTTTTACAAACTTCCCCCAAATTCTCCCCCAGAGGGATGGCCTTTTCCCGCGGAATCTGCTATTCTTTTTGTAGCATCCGAAACAAAGAAAGGGAGGACACACATGGAGCAGATGAATACCGGGGCCTTTCTCCGCCAGCGGCGGAAGGGATTGAACCTGACCCAGGAGCAGTTGGCCCAACAGTTGGGGGTCTCTAACAAGACCATTTCCAAGTGAGAGAACGGCTGGACCATGCCCGATTACAGCATCGTCCCCGCCCTGTGTCAGGCGCTGGGCATCACCGTGGCGGAGCTGATCCAGGGCCGGGAGGACGAGGAAAAGGGCGCGCCGCTGTCGGAGGAACAGGCGCTGGAGCTGGTGGAGCGCATCAGCGGCCTGGAGAAAATGGTCCGGCGGCTGCGCAACGCCCTGCGGCTGATGGGGGCGGTGGTGCTGCTGCGGGGCCTGGGCGCTGTAGGGTTCGGCGTGGTCAGCATCGTTATGGCCTACGCCGGAGGTGTTCTCGCCGGGGACGCCCTGGCCATGGTGGTCTCCGCCTCCACCTCCCGCATCGCTTCGGGGACGGTCTGGCTCATCGGCGGCGGGCTGATTTTGCTGGTAGCCCATGCTATGTCCAGCCCAAAGGCGAAGGCGGACAAAAAGGATAAGTAAATTGCAATCTGGGTATCCCGTTTGCGCAGCCATGCGCTGGAAACCCCTCCGTCGCGGCTTGCGCCGCGCCACCTCCCCTTTCAGGGGAGGCAAGGGGGGGAAAGTGCTTGCCGTTTTGTTTGCAATTTTTGTTTGATGTAAGTGTATTTTGAGATGAAATGAATCAAATAGAGAATACCTTCCCTTTAACAAATATCCTTCCGTAAGCGACCACCCCTCTCGCCGCCCCTGAAAGGGCAGGGAGGGGCAAAGCCCCGGAAGTGCCGCTTGACGGCGGAGGGGGACCATGCGAAGCATGGTGGAAGGGTTTCTGCCGGAATTACTGATAAGTCGGATTCAAAGGGATAACCGCTATGATAAAAAAAAGGTTCTATGTCAAGAGTTGGGGCAGAGAAAAATAACCCGCAAAAATAG
>JAJPXR010000127.1 GCA_021205375.1 Clostridiales bacterium
TTGCCTCCCCGTCCGGTCCATTCCCCCATGCAGGATTTTGCTGCACATTTGTTCGCCATGCTTTGCCGGTAATAACAGGAAGCCCAAGCGCTCATTGCTGAGTGCCTGGGCTTCCTGGCTTTTATACCTTATAGGGGATTATGTCAAATGTTTTGTACCTTTTTAATCAATTCCTCTTCATACCTGCAAATCTGGGGACGAGATGGCCGCTCTTTTAGGGTAGTGAGGTTGGCGTGCGTACTTAAGCCCCCATCTAAAACCGCAATACACGGTCATTTTTGCGTGGCTTTCCTGTGGGATGAGGGTCGCCCTCACGGGGATAACCGAGAAGGAGCTGCATGACCGCATAATAATCCGTGCGGATGTTCCATTTTTTCAGGATTTCCTGTCCATATGGGTCGGCAAACGCCGGCCAGCCCTGGCCAAGATAGCAGGAGCCGATCCCCAGCGAATCCGCCACAAGCATCATGTTTTCGGCAGCTACCGCACAGTCCTCCGCAGAAAAGAGGAAGTTCTTCGGCGCAAACATGGTGATGACCGTGGGCGCATCATAAAAAGCGTTTTTGATATTCGGGTCGTCCGCGATGCTGGGCTGCTCCTTTGAAACATAGCTTGTGGCAGTGGCCATATGCGGATTGGAGTTGGCCCGCTTGATGCGTCCCAGCCGTTCGTTGACCTCTTTGTCCTGGCAGACGACAAGAATCACCCCCTGCTTTCCTCCGGCGCTGGGAGCGTACAGGCCTGCCTGTAAAATTTCCTGCAATGCCGCTTCTTCGATCTGCCTTGTGTCAAAGCGGCGAATCGCTCTGCGGTGCATGATCGTTTCCATCAGTTCACCCATTTTCAGATAGCCTCCTTTTCTGATAGTTCATGCCAGCACTGCGGGTCAGCGGTGTAGAAGTTCCCGTCCTTCCCACTGGCTACAGCGGGACAGCCTCGGCAGAATGCCAGCAGCTCACATTTGGAGCATTTCTCAAACTTCGTATATTCCCGGTAACGCTCCATCTCGCAGACCCAGACATCTGCCAGACGGTCATCAAATACGTTGCCGACCTTGCTGTTCTGAACTCGGCGGCAGGCGTACACATCCCCAGTGGGCAGGATGGTCAGGTGACAGTTGCCGCAGTTGCAGCCTCCGTAAATCATCCCCTCCTCCACGGTTTCAGGGATTTTGAACGCGCCCGTTTCGTATTCGTAGAGCGTCCAGAGGTGGTCTTTCTTATTGAACCAGGTCTGACACCCGGCGGCTTCATATTCTTTGAATTTCCTGTCGCAGTCCGCCAGCAGTTTCCGATAACGGAGCGGTTCGATGCCGGTATCCTTTTCCTCTGATGTCGGGCAGTAGCGGGCAAAGGCGAACACATTCGCCCCAGCCGCAACCACTGCGTCAATGATGTCAAGTACTTCATCAATGTTTGTGCCGGAAACGGTGGTCATGATCACGCTGCGGATGCCTGCCCGGTTGATGTAGCCAATCTTTTCCAGCGTAATGTCAAAGGAGCCTGGCTTGCGGAACCAGTCGTGCGTTTCCCGCATTCCGTCAATGGAGAGCTGGTACTTCTGGCAGCCGTCCTCTTTCAGACGGCGGCACACCTCATCCGTCAGATGAAACGGATTGCCGAGAATGGTAAAGGGAATGCCATGCTCTTTCATCAGCCCCAGCAGCTTCCAGAAGTCCGGGTGAAGGATGGGATCGCCGCCGGTGATATAAAAATACGGCAGACGGTGATACACCTCGCAGAAGTCCAGACAGTTGTAAAACGTGTCCTGCATCTGCTCCCAGTTCATAGCATCCAGCTTTTTGCAGACGTTTTCGGAGAAGATGTAGCAGTGCTTGCACCGCTGATCGCATTCGTCTGTAATATGCCATTGAAAAGAAAAATACTGTTTCATAGAGCAGGGTCTCCTTTGGGATTCTATCATAAAATCCGATAAACGGATATTGTTTCGCAGGTGCCTGATGAACCGACAGCCTGATCGGGCGCCGATCCACCAGGCGTTTGTGATCGGACGGTTAATTACTTGTCGGACGCACCGCAAGCAGAACCGCAGGCAGCGGGAGCCTCAGTCGGCTTATCGGCTGCACCACAAGCAGAACCGCAAGCGGCAGGAGTTTCGGCAGGCTTGTCAGCCGCACCACAAGCAGAACCGCAAGCGGCAGGAGTTTCAGCCGGTTTATCGGCTGCACCACAAGCAGAGCCACAGGCAGCGGGCTTTTCTTCCGGCTTGTCCGATGCTCCGCAGGCCGTACCACAGGAAGCGGCAGCAAACATTTTGTTGTTCCATCCGAACAGATTGGAAAGTGCCATTGTTGATTACCTCCGTATTTGTATTCAGGAGCCGTTTTGCTCTCTGTAATTTTATTATATCGGTGCCAATTCTGAAAACAAGTATGCACCTTTTTATTACATAGTCACAAAAAGGTAACCTATGGGGTTCCATGGGTTATCTATTAAAACCCCTATTCTGTCTATTGATTTTGATGGCGTGCTGCACTATAATTTGAGTGTAACATTCGAATCTGATGTTGGAAGAAAATAGAATGTGAGGTGCCCTTTATGAAAACAAAAGACGAGTTGCCTGATTGCCCTGTTGCGACAACAGTTTCTCTGATCGGGAGCAAGTGGAAACTCCTGATTTTACGAAATCTGCTGATACGTCCCTGGCGGTTCAATGAGCTGCGGCGTGACCTGGAAGGAATCAGCCAGAAAGTGTTGACGGACAGCCTGCGCTCTATGGAGGAGGATGGGATTGTGATTCGTACCGTTTATGCTGAGGTTCCGCCGAGGGTAGAGTATTCTCTCAGCGAATTAGGGGAGTCAATGAAGCCTATCCTTAACGCTATGGAGGCATGGGGAACGGAGTATAAAAATAGTTTGAGTTAATCTATCATGTTGTCAAAAAAGTCATTTCCAGCTAATTAAGTGCAACAAAATAAAGTGAAATCCGTGCTTTTAGCCGGGCGCACCCCAGGGTGGCCTCTCTTGCCCCTTCGGGGCAATTCACCTCCTGTACCGGCAAAAGCACACAGGGCGGCCCCAAACGTGCACACGGGGAACCCGGCCAAAGCCCAGCAAAGCGGGTTTGGCTGGGAGAGGAGCCGCAGCCGCAGAGAGAGACCTTTCGCGCTTGCGCGGAAGGGAACGATACGGAGCTTGCGGCGACGAAGTGCACTGCCGGGGCCACATTTTCGACCAAAATCCGTGATTTTGGTTGAGAACCTGTTGTTTTTCGACAGGCTCAATCTGTACTTCATGCGTCCTCTGATTTTGACTTGACTGCCAGACAGAAGCTGACTTCCCAGACAAAAAAAGAGCACTCCTTAGATAACTCCAAGAAGTGCTCACAGGTCTTGCCTGACCCTTATGCAGTTTCGCCCTAAATTTACAACGCTTCACGATGATACGTTATTCTTCAAGATTTTGTTGTAAAATTGCTGTCAACGCGGGGATGACACCAGAAATATGACACAACATATAGCAAAATTAACGTGAGTCAAGCACAATATGTCGTGGTTTTACTAGTCGATGGGCTTCATCGTCGGGAACAACAGCACATCCCTTATACTCGCGCTGTCAGTCAGCAGCATCACCAACCGGTCCACGCCGAAGCCCAGACCACCCGTGGGAGGCATCCCGTACTCCAGGGCGTTGATGAAGTCGTAATCCACCTGCGCCTTGCTGTCCGGGTCCAGCGCCTTGCGCTCGGCCACCTGCCGCTCAAAACGCTCCCGCTGGTCGATGGGGTCGTTCAGCTCGGAGAAAGCGTTGCCGAACTCCGTGGCGTTGATGAAGTACTCAAACCGCTCGGTAAAGGCCGGGTCGGTGGGCTTGCGCTTGGCCAGAGGGCTGATTTCTACCGGGTAGTCATAGATAAAGGTGGGCTGAATCAGCTTGTCCTCCACATAGGCGTCGAAAAACTCCGCCAGAATCGCCCCCTTGGTGGGGACTTCCGGCAGGTCGATGTCGTGTTCCTTGGCGCAGGCGATGGCGTCCTCGTCAGTTTTCCAGTCGGCAAAATCCACACCGCTGTACTTCTTCACTGCTTCTACCATGGTCAGCCGCTCCCAGTGGCTCAGGTCGATCTCATGGCCCTGGTAAGGAATGACCAGAGAACCGCAGACCGCCTGGGCCACGTCCTTCATCATGTCCTCCACCAGGTCCATCATGCCGTGGAAGTCGGTGTACGCCTGATACAGCTCGATAGTGGTAAACTCCGGGTTGTGCTTGGGGTCCATGCCCTCGTTGCGGAAAATCCGGCCCACCTCGAAGACCCGGTCCATGCCGCCCCCGCTGAGCCGCTTTAAGTAAAGCTCCGTCTCAATGCGCAGCACCATGGCCCTGTCCAGGGTGTTGTGGTGGGTGTAGAAGGGACGGGCGGTGGCGCCGATCTCAAAGGGGGTCAGGATGGGGGTGTCCACCTCCAGGAAGCCACGCTGATCCAGGAAGGACCGCAATTCCCGTAAAATCATGCTGCGCTTGACAAACGTGTCCTTCACGTCCGGGTTGACGATCAGGTCCACGTAGCGCTGACGATAACGGGTCTCCCGGTCGGTCAGGCCGTGGAATTTTTCCGGCAGAGGATTCAGACTCTTGGCCAGCAGCGTGACCGCCTCGGCCCGGACAGAGATTTGCCCTTTTTCCGTCTTAAAGACCTGGCCCGTCACACCGACGATGTCACCGATGTCACACTTTTTGAACCAGGTGTAGGTCTCCTCCCCCACCAGGTCCCGGCGCACATAGAGTTGCACCCGGCCAGTGTTATCCTGCAAATCGCAGAAGGACACCTTGCCCATGCCCCGCTTGCTCATCAGGCGGCCCGCCACGGAGACGATGCTGCCTTCCAGCAGGTCATAATGCTCGTTGATGGCCTCGGCGTGGGTATCCACATCATACTTGGTCACTTGGAAGGGGTCGTGCCCGGCCTCCTTGAGGGCGGTCAGCTTGTCGCGGCGGATCTGGAGGATTTCCGACAGGCTCTTTTCCGATTCCGGCTGAAACTTTCTTCCCATACTTCCGCCCTCAGTTCACAGTGATGCTGAGCACCTTGTACTCGATATCCCCTTCCGGCGCCTCGACAATGGCCGTGTCACCCACAGCCTTGCCCAGCAGGGCCTTGCCAAAGGGGGACTCCTCCGAGATGCGCCCGTTCATGGGGTCTGCCTCCTGGGAGCCAACCATCCGGTACTCCAATTCCTCTTCGAACTCCACATCGTAGACCTTGACCGTGCAGCCAATGCCCACCACGTCGTTGCCCGCGGCGGTCTCGTCGATCAGCTCGTAGTTGTCCAGAATGGCCTGTACCTCGGCTTCCCGAGAGTAGAGCTTGCCCTGCTGGTCCTTCGCCTCATCGTATTCGCTGTTTTCTGACAGGTCACCAAAGGAGCGGGCCTCTTTGATCATATCCGCTACTTCTTTTTCACGAACGCCCTTCATCCATGCCATTTCGTCCTGTAATTCCTTCAGGCGCGCCGGGGTCAGCTTCACGGGATTTGCCATAATAAAAACACCTTTCTTCCATAGAGAGTGAAAAAACCACAAGGAAACCGCAGTTTTGCCTGCAACAAAACTGCATCGGTTTCCTCATGCGGAATGTGAACCTCACATAAGACGATACTATAAGTAGTATATGCAATTTTTTCGGGCTGTCAAGCGTTTTCCGGACTTTTTGCGAAAGAACGTCTGCAATCAGTCCAACAGATACCGTTCGATGGCCTGGCTGACGCCGCTGTGGTCACAGTCGGCCACCACCGCCTGGCAAGCCGCTTTGATGGGTTCGGCGGCGTTGCTCACCGCTACCGGCAGCCCGGCTCTTTTCAGAACAGGCAGGTCGTTGAAGCTGTCCCCCACCGCAATGGTCTCCCCCAGGGGCAGCCCCAGGTGGCGACAGAGGATCTCCAGCCCCACGCCCTTGTCCACACCCTGGGCGGAAATCTCCAGCGAGGTCTCCTCTGCCAACGCAGTGGTGAGAGGCAATCCTTCTACGGCCAACAGGGTGTCCGCCCGGTCCTCCGGCGAGGTGTGGTACAGACAAATTTTTTCAAATGTCCAGTTCTGTGCCTGTGCGTACCGGTAGATGTCGTTGGTAGAAAGGCAATTCTGCTGAAAATGGTTCTGATAGTGGGCCATTTTAAAGTGGGACAAATCAGACAGATGGCGAATGTCCATGACCGCCCGGTTATGGGCCAGGAGTTGGGGCATGATGTCCCGGGAACTGGTGTAATCCAGGATGGTTTTCGCCGCCTGGGGGTCGATGGTCTGGAGGAAGATCGCCTGTTCTTCCTCCCTGTCGTAGACGCAGGCCCCGCTCTCGCAGAGGACGTAGCGCATGGCCGGAAAAAGGGCCAGGAAAGGTTCCAACTCTCCGATACTGCGCCCGGTGGAGAACACCACCTGCTTGCCCGCCTCCAGTGCGCGGGTGATGGCGGCAGTGTCCTCCGGTGAAATTTCCTTTTGGCTGTTCAAAAGCGTACCGTCCATGTCGGCGGCCAAAAGCTGATAGGGCATGGGTATCACCGCTTTCTTCATTATTTTGAAAATCGTAAAGGAGTCATCAGCTACACGCGGCCTCCAGCACTGCCGCCGCCACGGACCCCGCGACGCTGGAGCCCCAGCCGCCGTTTTCCACGATGACCACGAAGGCGTAGGGGTATTCCTCGTCGTCGATGAAGCCCACGAACCAGGCGTGAGGGGAACCGGACCCCACCTCAGCGGTGCCGGACTTGGCGCAAACCGCCAGGTCGCCAAACTGGGACTGTCCATAGTGGCTGACCACGTTGTTGCGCATCATGGTTGTTAGCTGCTCACAGGTGGAGGAGGCCCAGCCGATGGAGGTGGTCTCCGTTGCCTCGGTGGTGGTCAGGCCCACGCTGCCTGTCACCGACAGCAGCAGCCGGGGCACCGCTGCCTCTCCGCCGGAGGCAATGCAGCCCATCAGGGTCAGCATGGCGCAGGGGTTTACCAGGTCCTCATACTGCCCCACGCCGGACCAGCCCTCGTCCACAGCGGAGATCGTGGTAGAAAAGCTGCCGGTGGCGGTGGGGATACCGGAGACGCTGAGGCTGCTGAGCAGTCCCGCCTCCTCCGCATATTGTTGCAGCGTCTCGCCGCCGATTTCGTTGGCGAGGGTGGCAAAGGCCCCATTACAACTATCAGCCAGCGCGGTCTCAAAGTCCACTGTGCCGTGGGCGCTGGGGCAGGTGACGGTGCTGCCGTCATTATACTCCAGAGAACCGTCACAGGTAAAGGTAAAGCTGTCCAAATCGCTCAGCGTCTCAATGGCCGCCGCGCTGGTCACCAGCTTGAAGGTGGAGCCAGGGGTGTAGGTGCTAGAGAGGAACCGGTTCAGATAGGCCCCGTCATAACTCTCGTCCCCGGCGTTGATGGCGGCGATCTCGTCCTCGTCGTCCGGGTCAAAGGCGGGGGTGGAAAGCATACACAGCAGGTCGCCGGTTTTGTAGTTGTACAGGGCCACCACGCCGTCGCGCCCGTCCATGGCTTCGTAAGCCACCTTGTTCAGTTGGGCATCCAGGGTCAGGTTCACCTGGTTGCCGGTGCCGTTGGTGCCGAAAATCAGGCTGAACCCCACCAGCTCGTCCGCAAAAACGGACTTGGCTCCCACGGAGATACTGCCGTTCCGGTCGCCGATGGCATGGACGGTGGAGACGCGAATTTCATAGTCGTCATTGTAAGCGTCGTTCTCACAGTCGTAGAGGACCACGCCGTTCCGGTCTGCGATAGACCCGGAGGAAATGCTGCCGTTGCTGTAGACGTGGCGGTTGGCGGAGTAAGAGGCCCAGGAAGCGCCGTTGAGGACGTAGAACACCAGCAGCACGCACATCCCCAAAATCAGCGCCAGGATAAAGAACAGCACAAACAGGGTGCGTTTTTTTAGCTGCTTCATGGCTTGTCCTCCCATTCGTCGTCCTTGAGGAAGTAGGAACGCCAGTCGTCCGCGTCGGCGGTGGCTTCTCCGGTCTCGTCAGAGAAGTCGATGTCCGGGAAATCGTCGCTGCTGTCCTCTTCTGGCAGGGCAGAAGGCTTCGGCGCAGAGGACGCCGAGGTGGGCCGGTCGATGCGGGTCGGTTCGTCGTCGGATTCGGGGTGGCGGATGACAGTTTCCGCGTCGTCGTCGGCGGTAAAGGGCGCGCCCCGCCGGAAGAAGCCTGTGGCGGCCCGCCAGCTATCCGGTTCGTCCTCCGGCTCGTTCTTTTTTCGGCGCTTGGGCAGCCGAACGGCCAATCCCGCGTTTTGCCGGGCATCCGAGGCTTTGATAAAGGCCAGCAGCGCCCAACAGGACATCATGGAACTGCCGCCCACGGAGACGAAGGGCAGCGTCACGCCGGTCAGCGGGAGCAGGTCGGTGGAACCGAACACGTTCAGCATGGTCTGCACCACAAAAATCATGGCTGCGGAGCAGGCGGTGATGACATAGAAGCTGCTGCGGGCGATGCTTGCCTCCCGCACGGCGAAAATCGCCAGCAGAACGATGACCGCCACCGCCGTCACCGCCAAAATCAGCCCCAGCTCCTCCGCCAGCACGCCAAACACCAGATCCGTGTTGGCGGCTCCGATGTTTTTCAGCCAGCCGTCCCCTACGCCTTGCCCGAACAGTCCGCCGCTGGCAATGGCGGACATGGTGCGGGTCTGCTGATAGCCCAGGTTGGAGGGGTCCTCCCAGACGTGGCGGTAGACGGCGAACCTGGCGAAAATATAGGACTTATATTGCAAAATGAGGTACCCGCCAGAGATAGCGGCGGCCAGCAAAAACAGCACTGAGGCCAGGTCGCCGCTGCGCAGGAAGGTGATGGCCAGCAGCGCCACAAAGAAAATCAGGGCGGTGCCAAAGTCGCTCATCAGGCCCAGGCAACCCACGCAGAACAGGGAGTAACCCAGGGTGTAGAGCAGATTTTTCTTGTTGAACATCCGGTCGAGCGTCGTCGCCCCCACCAGAATAAAGACGATTTTGACGAACTCCGAGGGCTGGAAGGAGATCGGCCCAATGGAGAGCCAGTTTCTCGCGCCGAAGAGCCGCTCCCCCAGCAGGAGATTAAAGGCCAGCAGCGCCATGGAAGCCACCGCTAAGGGCCAGCGGATTTTTGTGACAAACTCCAGGTCCCGCAGGCAGATGGACAGAGCAAAAAACAGCACTACACCCAGCACCACGCAGAGGGTCTGTTTTTTCAGCCCGCTGGGAGACGAGGACGCCGTCACAGTCAGGCACAAGGTGGTCAGGAAAAAAGCCAGCGTCTCGATCTCAAACCCCGTCCGCCGGAAAATGCGATAAATCAGGTAAACTGCCCACATCAGGGCGCACAGCGCCCCAAAGCAGCCTGCCACAGTGGTCTGATATTCTGCATCCACGGCGTTCCACAGTTGAAAACACAGCATCCCCTGGAACAGGCTCAGCAGAAACAGCGTGACACCGGGCGAGAAGGCTTTGCCGGGCTTGGACCGACGCTGGGCCTGCTGCCGCTCCTCCTCGGCAGTGGAGGGCAAAAAACAGGCGTCCACCCCGCCGAAGCTGATGGTATCCCGCGCTTTGAGGGAGGCGGTCTGAAAGACGGTGGTGCCGTTCAGGGTGACACCGTTTTTGCTGTTCAGGGCGTAGAGCATCCAGTTGCCCTTGCTGTCCCGGATCAGGGCGGCGTGGTTCCGGGAGACAGTGCCATACGATAGAATCACATCACACCGGCGGGACCGCCCCACCAGGTTCTCCCAGTGGTTCAGGGGCAGACGGGTGCCATCTGTCAGCACCAGGCTGCCCCAGGTCTCCTGCTCCATGCGGCTCTGGAACAGGCTCCTGCCACAGCGCACCACCACCAGCACCCCAAAAACGGGCAGGGCGTAGTGGAACAGACCTCCCAGCAGAGAAGTCAGCAGGCTCATCAGGGCCTCGTTTCCGCGCAGGGAGGCAAAAAGGGACGCAATGCCCTGCCCCATGGTTTGCAGACCTTGTATAATTGTCTGAATAACATCTGCGGCGCTCATGGAAACCTCCAACAGGGAAACAAACAGAAATTGTACAAAAACGGACCCTCTGAGCCTGCCGTAAACGACAGACTCTCGACCAAAATCACGGATTTTGGCCGAACATGCGGCCCCTGCATCGCACTCGCTGCGCTCGCACGTTTGGGGCCTCCCTGTGTGCTTTTGCCGGTACACGCCCGGCTAAAAGCACGAATTTCAATTTATTTTGCCGCAAGCGGCAAAACTCCTGCGGAGGGCTTCTATAACATCACGCACTTCTTCATTTTCTTTTTAATAATCTGAAACGGACCTCAATAAAAGGCCCGTTTTGAGAATGATCCCTCAGTATTGCTCCATAAACTCCTCGTACAGGTCCACCACTTCGCTGGTCTTGCCGATCATCTTGATGTCGCCATCGTGGAGCCAGATGACCTTTTCACAGATGTCCTGGATGGTGGAGGTGCTGTGGGAGACGATGATGACGGTGCGGTTTTTCTCCGCGATCAGTTCTTTCATCTTGTTGAAGCTCTTCTTTTTGAAGTGGCTGTCGCCCACGCTGAGGACCTCGTCCACCAGGATAATGTCGGTCTTGAGGATGGCGGTGATGGCAAAGCCCAGCTTGGACTGCATACCGCTGGAATAGGTCTGCACGGGCTTGTCAATAAAGCTGCCCAGCTCAGAAAACTCGATAATTTCGTCAATTTGCTCGTCTATGCGCTGCTTGGAAAAGCCCATCAGCATCCCGGAGAGGTAGATGTTCTCCCGGCCTGGCAGCTTCTTCTGGAAGCCGATGCCCAGAGCCAGCAGAGAGACCGTGTGGCCGTGGAGGTCCACCACGCCCCGGTCCGCCTCGAAGATGCCGGCCAGCACCCGGAGCAGCGTGGACTTGCCGGAACCGTTGCGTCCGATGAGGCCCACGATCTCACCCTGGGCAATTTCGAAGGAAATGCCGTGAAGGGCCTCAAAATGTTCGATGCGGCCTGTTTTTTTTGCGTTGTCCTGGGCTTTTGCGGCTTTGCGCTTGCTGACGGGAACAATGCTCCGGTAGCTCAGATAAACATCTTCAACTGTGATGGCGGGAACAGGACCATCTGTCTGCACGGCAGTGGTGGCGGGAGAGGGTTTAAACAGTTTCATAAACAGCAGCTCTTTCACTGCGCCCATAAACAGGCGCGATCACAGGTTTTGGGTATTGTACCACAAAGCGGCGAAAAATGCAACCGGAAAAGGAAAGGGCGCACGGGAGCCTCAATTGCTTTTCACACGTGCAAAGGCTTCAAACGCTGCCGTCCTGCACCATTGCCCGCAGCTCCCCGCAGAAGCGCTCTGCGTCCTGGTTGGTGCGCATGATGAGCAGCACGGTGTCGTCTCCGGCCAGCGACCCCACCATGTCGGGCAGCTCCATGCCGTCCAGCGCGGCGGCGGCGGCGTTGGCCAGGCCGGGCATGGTCTTGAGCACCACCAGATTTTGGGCGCAGTCGAAGGAGGTGACTCCCTCCCGGAAAATATTTTGCAGCCGGTCCGAGCGCCCTGCCTGCCGGTTTTGCAGGGAGACGGCGTAGTGATAACTGCCGGAGGCGGCCATTTCCTTGACCAGGTGCAGTTCCTTCATGTCCCTGGAAATGGTGGCCTGCGTGCAATGAAATCCCCGCTCCCCCAGGGCCAGCAGCAGTTGCTCCTGGGTCTCGATGCACTGGTTTTGGACGATCTCTAAAATCATCCTCTGTCGCTGTTCCTTCATACCGTCCTCCCTTCTTCGAGCTACCGCCGCCCCAGTTTCTGGTTCAAAATTTCGTAAAAGCTGCGCCCGGTCAGGCGGACCAGCTTGATGGTGTGGCTGGAGCAGCGCAGCTCCACCGTGTCCCCGCTGGAGAGGCGGAAGGCCCGCCCTCCGTCCGCCGAGAGGTAGGCGCTCTTGTGGGAGAGGTGTCCCACCGTCACGTCCACAATGCGCTCCTTGCCCAGCACACAGGATTTGGTCAGCAGGTCATGGGCACAGATGGGGGTGATGATGATATTTTCGGCGGTTGGCTCCACGATGGGGCCTCCGGCGGACATGGAATAGGCCGTGGAGCCGGTGGGGGTGCAGACGATGACCCCGTCCCCGGAATACTCCATAATCTTGACCTTGTCGCCGTAGACGGTCATATCCAGCACCCGGGCCACCGCCCCGTTGGAGATGACCACATCGTTCAGGGCGGTATCCCAGAAAATGCTTCTCCCGTCCCGGAGGACCCGCATATCCAGCATCATCCGCTGCTCGGTGGTGTACTTGCCCTGGGCGATCTGTCGCAGCAGGTGCAGTTCCCCCACCTCCAGCTCCGCCATAAAGCCCACGCTGCCCATGTTCACCCCCAGGATGGGGATGCGGTAGGTCCGTGCCAGCCGCGCGGAGTGGAGAATGGTGCCGTCTCCGCCAAAACAGATGAGCAGATCGGCGTTTTTGATCTCCGTATGGATGTCCCGCAGCTTCAAATCCTTGGGCAGCTCCAGGGACCGGTCAGGACGGAAGGGCAGGCACAGACAGGTCTCCACACCGCAGCCCCGCAGGATGCGCTCTGCCTCCCGCACAGCGGTCAACCCCTTGTCCCGGTAGGGGTTGGGACTTAAAATCACTTTCATTTCTGTTTCTCCAATGCCTCATGGGAGTCCCGCACCAGCGCCGCCAGCTCCGGAGCGGTGTTTTCTCCCGGCTGGACGCTGAGCCAGCCCAGATACTCAATGTTTCCCTCCGGTCCCCGGATGGGGGAATAGGTCAGCCCCCGCACCGTCAGGCCGCTGGCCGCCGCGTGGGTCAAAAACTGCTCCAGCACCTCCAGGTGGACCGCCGGGTCCCGGACGACGCCTTTCTTGCCCACTTTGCCCTTCCCTGCCTCAAACTGGGGCTTGACCAGGCAGACCATCTGAGCGTTTTCCGCCAATAGTGGCCGGAGGGCCGGCAAAATCAGGCCCAGGGAGATAAAAGACACGTCCACCGACACAAAATCCAGCGGTTCCGGAATTTGTTCCCGCGTCAGGTAACGGGCGTTGGTGCGCTCCATACAGACCACCCGCGGGTCGCTGCGGAGCTTCCAGTCCAACTGACCATAGCCCACATCCACGGCGTAGACCTTTTGCGCGCCGTTTTGCAGCATACAGTCGGTGAAGCCTCCTGTGGAGGCGCCGCAGTCCATGGCAGTCACCCCATCCAGATGGATGGGCCAGGTCTGCATTGCCTTTTCCAACTTCAGACCGCCCCGGCTGACGTAGGGCAGCATTTTGCCCCGCACCTCGATTTGGGCGTCGTCTGCCACCGGCGCGCCGCACTTGTCCACCCGCTTGCCGTCCACAAAGACCAAGCCGCTCATGATGATGGCCTGGGCCTTCTGGCGGCTCTCCGCATAACCCAGTTCCGTTATCCGCACATCCAGGCGTTTTTTTGCCATGTAACGTCCCTCCAAAGGCCCTTTTCTCTCTTGTTACATCTTACAACATTTCCAGCCCGGCAGCGGCGATCTGCTCCCAACTGATGCCCAGCATCCGGCGCTGCTGCTCCACGGTCCCGTGGGGGATAAAATCCTTGCCGCAGTTCAGCAAGCGCAGTTTGTCCACCTGCACGCCGCGGGCCATCAGCTCTGCCGCCAGGACCATGCCTGTGCAGTTCTGGTGAACGACCTCCTCCGCCACCAGCAGACGGCCCGTCTTTTGGACGGACGCCGCCACCGGGTCGGCGTCGATGGGGTGGACCCGGTTGAGTTTGAGCACCTCCACAGAGTACCCAGACGCCTCGATCTGCTCCACAGCCCGGAGGACTTCCCCGGTCAGAATCCCGTGGGTAACGATGGTCAGGTCGGTTCCCTGCTGTAACGTGACCGTCGGCTCCGCTCCCGCGTCGCCGGAGTAGCCGTTTTCACCGCCCCGGGGGTAGCGGACAGCCACCGGCCCCGGACACTGTTCCACCGCCCAGCGGAGTTGATTGGACAGCTCCGCAAAGCTGGCCGGAGCCAGCACCGTCATGCCGGGAACGGTGGAGAGAAAGGCCAGGTCAAACACGCCCTGGTGGGTCTCCCCGTCCGCGCCCACCAGCCCGGCCCGGTCCACGCCAAAGACCGCGTGGAGACCGCTCAGGGCGATGTCGTGGATCAGCATATCGTAGCCGCGCTGCAAGAAGGTGGAGTAGACGGCGAACACCGGCACCGCGCCCTGCTTGGCCATGCCGCCGCACATCGCTACGGCGTGACCCTCCGCAATTCCCACGTCGAAGCACCGCTCCGGGAACTGGGTGGCGAACACGTCAAGCCCCGTGCCCGACTGCATGGCTGCTGTGACGGCACAGACCCGTTCGTCTGTTGTGGCGATGGAGGTCAATGTCTCCCCAAAGACGGCGGAGAAGTCGGTGCCGCTCGGTTTCAGCGGCTTACCCGTGGCCGGGTCGAAGGGACTGACCCCGTGGAACAGGTGCGGTTCCCGTTCAGCGGGTGGATAGCCTTTCCCCTTTACAGTGCGGACATGGACCAGGACCGGCCCCTCCTGCTCCTTCGCCCACCGGAGGATGCGGGTCAGCTCAGAGAGATTGTGGCCGTTCACCGGCCCCATGTAACGAAAGCCCATGTCCTCAAACATGCTGCTGGGCAAAATAGAGCCTTTGACCGCCTGTTTGATTTTATGAGTGACGCGATAGAGCTTTTTGCCGCCGGGGATGTGATTACACACGCTCCGGTAGACCTTCTTGAAGCGCAGGTACTGGGGGCGCAGGTGGTGCCGGGACAGCAGCTTGGCCACGCCGCCCACGTTTTTCTTGATGGAAATTCCGTTGTCATTGAGGATGACCACCAGGTTCTCCCCGCTTTGTCCCGCGTCGGAAAGGCCCTCGTAGGCCAAGCCGCCGGTCAGCGCGCCGTCGCCAATGAGTGCCACAACATTGTAATCCTCTCCTAACTGGGTCCTGGCGCGCGCCATGCCCAGGGCCACCGAGACAGAATTGGAGGCGTGACCGGCCACAAAAGCGTCGTGGACGCTCTCGTTGGGTTTGGGAAACCCGGCCAGGCCGTTCAGCTTGCGCATGGTGTCCATCCTGTCCGCCCGCCCGGTGAGCATTTTATGACAGTAACACTGGTGTCCCACGTCGAACACCAGCCGGTCTTTTGCAGTGTCATAGGTGCGGTGGAGGGCGACGGTCAGCTCCACCGTACCCAAATTCGAGGCCAGATGGCCCCCCGTCTGGGAAACAGAGCGAACCAGCTCCTCCCGCAGCTCCTGACACAGCGCGACCCCCTCGCTGTCGGTCATCTCTGTCCAGTTGATCTGTTGGAACTCGTCTGGAAGCATCGTTGCAACCCCTTTATCTCTAGTTCTATAGACTTCTTTCTCGCTGCTTCTCCATTTTGAATCACAGGCTGTCAGGGAAAGATCACCATCTGGAACAGCAAACTGACGCACAGCCCCAGCAGCGCCCCGAAAAACACCTGTAAAGGTGTATGGCCTAACAGCACTTTGACCTGCAAATTCAACAGCTCCGGCGTCATCTGCTGCCAGTTTTGCAGGATCAGATTGATGACCTTGGCCTGTTCCCCGGACTGTCGGCGCACGTTGCAGGCGTCGTACATGACCACAATGGCCATCACCGCCGAAACCGCGAACAGCCCCGAGTCAAACCCGTAGAGCAGCCCCGTGGTCACAGTACAGCAGGTGACCAGCGCCGAGTGGGAGCTGGGCATCCCCCCGCTGGACAAGATGTGGTGCAGGGTCACTTTCCCCTCTGTGATCCACTGGAGCAAGCCCTTGGTCAGTTGCGCCAGCAGCCAGCTCAGGGCGCTGAGCAACAGAATTTGGTTGCCGAAGGTCAGGTACATATTGATTCCTCCCCATCACGGCGAATCGAGGCCGCTCAATTCGCCCTTCCTGCCAGGTAGTCCGCAAGGTCATCCAGAAAAGCGGTCTCGGAGAACGTCCCGCGCAGGGCACGCTTGGCCGCCGCCGTCTGTTCGTTCACCACCACCTGGCACTGTTCCAGTCCCAGATGGGACACATAAGTGGACTTGTGGCTCTCCGCGTCGTTGCCAACAGGCTTGCCCATGGTGGCCGCGTCGCTGGTCACGTTCAGCATATCGTCCCGGATTTGGAAGGCCAAGCCGATTGCGTCGGCGTAAGCCGCCGCAGACCGGACTTCTGCGCTGTCCGCAGGGAATCCCGCCGCCAGCACGCCCATGACACAGGCCGCCCGCAGCAGGCAGCCGGTTTTCAGAGCGTTCATCTGAGAAATCTCGTCCAGGGAGAGGTCCCTCTGCTCTCCCTCGATGTCCAACTGCTGTCCGCCGCACATGCCCGCATAGCCCGCGGCCTGGGCCAACTCCAGCGCCGCTGCCGTCCGGACATCGCTGGGCAGGTCGGCGCTGAGAATGGCCTGAAATGCCGCGCTCTGGAGGGCGTCTCCCGCCAGGGTCGCGGTACACTCGCCGTATACCACATGGTTGGTGGGGCGGCCCCGACGCAGGCTGTCGTTGTCCATGCAGGGCAGGTCGTCGTGGATAAGAGAATAGGTGTGAAGCATTTCTACTGCACAGGCAATCGGGAGGGCTTTTTGGGGGTCTCCCCCGGCGATTTCACAGAACTTCAGCGTCAACACGGGCCGGATACGCTTGCCGCCCGCAAGCAGGCTGTAGCGCATGGCCTCCAGCAGACGCTGCTGGGGTAAATTCTCTGTAAAGTAGTTTTCCAGCGAAGTTTCGATTTTCCTCTGGCAGAGGGTCAATTCCTCCTGAAAGGTCATCCCTTATTCCCCCTTCATCGGCTGTTCCACCGGCGCAGCGTCCGCGGCTCCAGTCAACTTGAGAACCTTCTGCTCAGCGGTGTCCAACTGTTTGGCACAGGCGGCAGCCAACTTGGTCCCCTCTTCAAAGAGGACCATGGACTCCTCCAGAGTGGCCTCGCCCTTTTCCAGTTGGGTGACGATCTCCTCCAACCGGAGCATGGATTCCTCGAATGTTTTCCTTCTTGCAGCCATGGTTACTCCTTTTTTTGTCGTCAACGGTACAAATCAGCCGTCCATCGGCCAGCCGCACCTGGATTTGCTCTCCGCTGTCCACCTGATGCACAGAGGACAGCACCTTTTTTCCCTTCTGAGCCACGGCGTAGCCCCGGCCCAGTACCTTCAGAGGACTCATGGCGTCCAGCCCGGCAGAGAGGACACTGAACCGCCGCTGTTCGCTGTTCAGGCGGCGCTCCATGCCACCGGTCAGTCGCTGCTTGGTGTAATCCAACAGCATCCGCTGGTCATTCACCGTGGCCATGGGGTCGGTCAGTGCGCGGGAACCGGTGCAGCGCTCCAGCCGGGCGCGGTACTGGCGCAGGCGGTTGTTCTGGCTCTGTACCAGCCGCTCCCGCAGGTTCAACAGGGTATCATAGACCTCGTTCTGATCGGGAACCGCCAGCTCCGCCCCGTTGGAGGGAGTCGCGGCCCGCAGGTCCGCCACGAAGTCGGCGATGGTCACGTCCGGCTCGTGCCCCACGGCGGAGATAATGGGAATTTCCGAGGCGTAGATGGCCCGCGCCACCCGCTCGTCATTGAAGGCCCACAGGTCCTCCATGCTGCCGCCGCCCCGACCCACGATGAGTACATCGGCCACCTTCCAGCGGTTGGCGGCGGCGATGGCGGCGGCGATCTCCGTCGGGGCCTCTGTTCCCTGGACCCGGACAGGCAACAGCTTGACCTGGGCCATGGGCCAGCGGGCGTTCAGAATGCGGAGCATATCGTGGAGTGCCGCCCCGGCGGAGCTGGTGACGATGCCCACCGTCTCCGGCATCCGGGGCAGGGGCTTTTTGTGAGCCGGGTCGAACAGGCCCTCGGCCTGGAGCCGGTTTTTCAACTGCTCGAAGGCCACATATAACTCTCCCACGCCGTCGGGCGTCAGCGCTTCCACATAGAGCTGATAGGCCCCGTCCCGCGGGAACACCGTCACCCGTCCATAGGCGATCACCTTCATGCCGTTTTCCGGCTTAAAACGCAGCCGGGCGGCGGAGGTGCGGAACATGACGCATCGCAGCGCTCCCTGGTCGTCTTTCAGGGAAAAATAGTGGTGCCCGGAGGGGTATTTTTTGTAGTTGGAAACTTCCCCTCGAATATAGATCCGGCTCAGCAGCCGGTCTCCGTCCAGCAGGCCCTTAACATAGGTGTTCACCTGGGAGACGGTGTAGATGTTCTGTGCTGTCATTGTCCCCTCCGCAGACGGCGGTCTGTCAAAACCGCCACGCCCATGGCGTTGTCGGTGGAAAATTCCGGCTGGGCGAACACCGCCCCGCTCATGGCCCGCCGCAGCAGGCTGTTGGAAGCCACGCCGCCGGAACAGAGGACGGGCAGGCCGGGGTATTCCTTCAACGCCGCAACGGTGCAGCGCACGATGACGGAGGCCAGGGTGTTCAGGGTGAATTTTGCCACGTCTGCGGGGGTCTCCCCTTTTGCGATTAAATCGCTGGCTTTGTTCTCCATGCCGGAGAGAGAGAACCGCAGCCCGTCCAGCCGCACCCGGAACTTCGCTTTGCTGTCCGACTGGGCGGCCAGCGCGTCCAGCGGACGGCCCGCCGGGAAGGGCAGTCCCAGCTTTACCCCCACCCGGTCGATGAGCTGCCCGGCTGAGAGGTCGGTGGTGCCGCCGATGCACGCAGCTCGGACGTTGCTCCCCTCCGGCTCCACCAGCAGCAGCTCCGTGGTTCCGCCGGAGAGGTGCCAGGCCAGTAGCGGGCGGTCTAATAAATCCAGCCGCCCCGCCGACCAGCAGGCGGCGGCGATATGCCCTTGTTGGTGGGAGCACGCAAAGAAGGGAACCCCCAGCGTCTCCGCCAACACCCTGCCCTGGGACTCTCCCGCCAGGAAACAGGGCATATAGGAGCCTTCCACCGCACGGGGGCGAGTGCTGGCGCCTACGGCCTCCAGCCCCTCCAGCCAACCGGCCTCCCGCAGCGCGGCGAACCGCTCCGGCAGGCGCTTGACGTGCTGAAACAGGGCGTCGCTCTGGCGCAGGCCCAGCTCCCCTTCCCGCACAGTCAGCAGGCGGCCCTCGTTCCGCCCCGTCCCGTCAGGACGATAGACGGCGGCAGAGGTGGTGTAATTGCTGGTGTCAATGCCCAGGCAGCTCATTGTTCCGCCGCCTCAGCCCGGACGAAGGAACCGAGAATCCCGTTGACGAAGGAGACGACCTTTTCGTCCTCGTACTTCCGCGTCAGTTCCACGGCGGCGTCGATGGCCGCGCCGTTGGGGACCTCCGGCATATACAAAATCTCAAACATGGCCACCCGCATGATGGCCGCCGCCACCCTGGGGATGCGTTCGAACCGCCAGCCGATGGCGTAGCGCTCAATGAACAGGTCCAGCTCATAGCCGTGGTCGCCCACGCCGGTGACAAGGCGGCGGATGTAGGCCAACTGAGCCTCGTCCGGGAACTCCCCGTACAGAGGGTCCTCCTGGGCCAGTTCGGTGAAGCGTTCTTCGGTCAGTTGGTCGTCCAGCAGGGCTTGGGCGCTCAGGCTGGTAAAGCCCAGCTCATAGGAAAAGTGAACCGCGATCTCTCTTGCGGCAGTTCTGGTCATAACAAGTATTCCTCCCACTCATTTCCGGTGCTGCGCCGGAACAAACGTAAATATACAGAAGATAAGTACATTATACATCAGAATATGCAAAATGAAAACACTCTTTTTCTTCAAACACGCAGAAAAAACAGGCATCGGCGGGCCGATACCTGTGAGAATGCCGAAAAGATATTCTATTTTCTGGTTATCCCTTTTACTCAGCCTTATGAGCGTTTGAGCTTTTAGCTTTAAGCTGTTAGCTTTGTGGTGCTTAGCATTACGTACCACGCTTACCATTTGTATTTCATTACAAACGGATAGTTTCGCTTTCAGCTTTCTTTATTAGCTGTTTCTTTTAGACTGGTAGCAACGGACTAACAGCTAATAGCTAACGGCTAATAGCTTATCACAATGCGGATGATTCAAATGGATGGTCAGATTCCGTTTTATTCCTCCGCCTGGATGACCTTCACGTTGCTGGCGGAGAAGTCCGTCTCCCCGCAGACGATGTCTGTCACCACCGCTACATCGCTGGCCTCCAATTCCGCGCCTCCGGCGGAGACCACAACACTGACGCTGTTGTCCCCGATGAAGGCCACGCAGTCGGTGTAGCCCTTGGCCAAAATCAGGCTCTCGATCTCCGATTCCTGCAACGTGGCCGAGGCCATGGCGGTGATGCTCTCCGCCGCGGCAGAGACGGCGGTCTCGTCCGCCTCCGGGTCGTCTACTGTCTCCTGGAGGATGGAGAGAGCGCTGTCCCTGGCCTCCTCCCGGTTCAGGCGGGCGGTGTCAAAGTAGCTGTCAGTCTCCGCCGCCAGTTCCTCCTCGCCCAGTGCGTCCTCCGCCCACTCCCCGTCCTCTGTCGCCAGCGCGCTCTCCGCGGACGATTCCTCTGAGGCGGAGCCGTCTGCGCTGCTGTCGGAGAGCAGGATTTGGGAATCGGAGTTCACAAGTTCCGCCTCCCCCAGGGTCTTACCGGCGGAGACCGAGCTGTCTCCCATGGCGGTGTCACTCTGGTCATAGGACCAGTTTAAATAGACTGCCACACAGACGAACAGCACGATTGCCGCCACCACCGCGTTGCGTTTCCACAGGTTCATCATTCATTGCCTCCCGTTCTTGCACATACTGAGATACTGTCCGCACCCAGCCCCGTCAGCGCCGCCACCGCCTTGACCACCTGGAGCCGCACCGTGGCGCTGC
Source organism: Clostridiales bacterium (assembly GCA_021205375.1). Classification (GTDB taxonomy): domain Bacteria; phylum Bacillota; class Clostridia; order Oscillospirales; family Oscillospiraceae; genus Onthomonas. The sequence goes on from JAJPXR010000127.1 coordinate 20,712, forward strand.
CGCCGCCGTCGCACACCACCAGCGCCCCCTGAAAGGTGGGGTAGATGACCTGAGTGGTCACGGTGGTCTGCTGGCTGGAGCCGTTGTTGATGACCACGGTGGTGACGCTGGAGCTGTCCCCATCGGCCTCCCAGTCCGTGGCCAAAACCGTCTCGCTGCCGGCGGACAGAGTCAACACCACCTCCGTCTCCCCCACCCCGTCGATTTTGGCAAGACTCTCCGCCAGCCGGGTCTCCATGGCGGTCAGGTCGAAAGCGTCCGCCGTCTCGCCGGAGGTTGCTTGGGCGGTGGTCTCCTGCTTTTTCGCCGCGCCGTCTGGCCAGGCCAGAAGTACCAGTCCCACCAGCAGGATGAGCAGAGCGTATTGATAGCGTTTCAGCGGCTCCAGCAGCTTTTTCCAGTCAAAAGGCTTCTTTTCATTCACTCGCCTCCCTCCTTTTCCGTAAACTGTACTGCCGTGGCCTCCAGGCCCAGTTCCTCCTCCACCAGGTCGATGAGCCACGCCTGTTCCGTTTGGCTGAGGCTGCCGGAGACGGTGACGGTCTCTGGCACGGGCACCCCCTCCCGCTGGCCGCAGGAGACGGTGACGGCGCAGGCGATTCCCGCCGCTTCCGCCTTGTCCTCAATATATGCAGCAGTATTCCGGGCTATGAGTTCTTCTGTCAGGACGCTGTTGGCATCCACAAGCGCGGTGTCGTAGTCCCCCAGTCCGGCGTAATAGTCCTGAAAGTCCTCCGGCAGTTGGGTATAGTCCGCCCGCACCGCCGGCTGCACCAGCACGAAGAAAATCAGCAGGCCACAGGTCAGATTGCTGACCCGCTTCACCGGTCCCGGTGGCATCAGCGCCTGGCAGAGGGCGGTCAGCAGCGAAACCGCCGTCACCGCCAAAATCCACTGGCGAAGGCTTTCCAGCATGGTTTCTTCTCCCCTTTCAGCCTGTGGCGACGGCCAGCGTTGCAAAGACGGAAATCATCACCAGCAGGGCGGCGGTGCCGGTCATGCCCAGCACCAGCGCGAAGGCCCCGGCGATGTCGTCAATGAGTTTGGGGATTTTCCCCTGGCTGATGACCGCCGCCAGCACCGCCGCCAGCCGGTAGGCCAGATACTGCGCCCCCAGCCGCAGAAAGGGCGTGACGCAGAACCCCAGCACCGCCACCACACCGAAGCTGCCTACCAGATTTTTCACGATGCCCACCCCGGAGAGCACCGTCTCCGTGGCGTTGGAGAGGATACTGCCCACCACCGGCACCATGCTGGAGATAACGGTGCGGGTCAGCTTGATGGTGGCCGCGTCGGTCCCCGCCGCCGCCACGCTGGTCAGGGAGAGATACCCCGTGAAAAGCAGCAACAGCACCGTCAACAGCGACGTGACCGCCCACTTGAGCAGCCGGGCAATCTCACCCAGCCCCCGGTTATCCACCACCGCGGCGGCGGCGCAGGCCCCCGTGTAGAGGTAGACGAAGGGAATCAGCACCCGGTCGATCAGCGTGACCAGTACCGTGGAGAAGAACACCGTGGCCATTTGCCTGGCCACGCCGCCGGTGACGGAGC
>JAJPXR010000147.1 GCA_021205375.1 Clostridiales bacterium
CCGCTTGACGGCGGAGGGGGACCATGCGAAGCATGGTGGAGGGGTTTCCCGTTGGAATCGCTGATAAGGCGAAAACAAAGAGATAACCAGCTTGAATGATTGCGCAGAAGAAGAAAGGATAAAATACCATGATTCGTGACATTGTAGAAAAAGGCGACCCTATTTTGAGCAAAAAGTGCCACCCCGTTACCCGGTTCGACAAAAAGCTGGGCCGGATGCTGGACGACCTGCGGGAGACCCTGCTGGAGTCCGGCGGGGTGGGCCTGGCCGCGCCCCAGATCGGCATTTGCCGCCGGATGGTGGTGGTGATGAACGCCAGAGAGGAGATCATCGAGCTGGTGAACCCGGAAATTATTTACACTGACGGGGAGCAGACCGGCTATGAGGGCTGTCTCTCCCTGCCCGGCATGTACGGGGAAATCACCCGGCCCATGACCGTGCGGGTCAAGGCCCAGGACCGCAACGGCGAGTGGTTCGAGGTGGAGGACACCGAGCTGACCGCCCGTTGCTTCTGCCACGAGATCGACCACCTGGACGGCCATATGTTCGACGAGCTGTGTGACCGGCTCTATACCAGCGAGGAGCTGGACGAGATGGAGGCCGAAAAAGAGGCTGAGGAGCAGAAAGCGCAATGAAAATCGTCTTTATGGGCACCCCGGACTTCGCAGTCCCATCGCTGAACCGGCTGCTGGCCGACGGCCATCAGGTGGCCGCCGTCTACACCAACCCGGACAAGCCCAAAAACCGGGGCATGAAGCTGACCCCCAGCCCGGTCAAGGTGGCGGCGATGGCGGCGAACGTGCCGGTCATTCAGCCCCGCTCCCTCCGGGACGAGGGCGTTTTGGAGGAGCTGGCCGCGCTGGAGCCAGATTTAATCGTGGTCGCCGCCTACGGCAAACTGCTGCCCGATGACGTGCTGGCGCTGCCCAAATACGGCTGCATCAACGTCCACTCCTCCCTGCTGCCCAAGTACCGGGGCGCGGCCCCCATCAACTGGGCCATCCTCAACGGGGAAAAGGAGACCGGCGTCACCATTATGTATATGGCCCACGCCCTGGACGCGGGGGACATCATCGCCCAAGCCGCCACTCCCATCGGGCCGGAGGAGGACGCCGCCGCCCTCTACACCCGCCTGGCGGACCTGGGGGCGGAGCTGCTGTCCCAGACCGTGAAAGACATCGCGGACGGCGCCGCCGGACGCACCCCCCAGGACGAGGCTCAGTACACCTACGCCCCCATGCTCAACCGGGAGCTAAGCCCCATCGACTGGAGCCGGACGGCGGAGGAACTTCACGACCAAATCCGGGGCCTGGTGCCCTGGCCCGCCGCCACCTTCGAGCTGGAGGGCAAGACCTTCAAGGCTTACGCCTCTGTCGTTGCGGCAGAGACCACCCAGGCCGCCCCCGGCGCGCTGCTGGGCGGCGACAAGGGCGGCATCCGCTTCGCCTGTGGAGGCAGAACGGTGCTGTGTATCACCGAATTGCAGGCCCCCGGCAAAAAGCGGATGAAGGCCGCCGATTTTCTGAGAGGACACAAGCTTTGAATCATTTTTCTGATTTTTCCGGCGGAGAGGGCCTCCGCCCATGAGCAGCCAGCCGAAAAACGCACGGGAGACCGCCTTTTACGTGCTGGAGCGGGCCAAGAGCGGCGCGTGGTCAGACAGCGCCCTGAAAAGCGCCATCCGCTCCAATGACCTCTCCCCCAGGGACAGCGCCCTTTGCAGCCGCATTTGCTACGGCGTGCAGCAGAACCAACTGCTGCTGGACTACTGGATCTCCTGCTTCTCCCGTGTACCGGTGGAAAAGCTGGAGAGCGCTGTTCTCACCGCGCTGCGGATGGGCCTGTACCAAATCGCCCTGATGGACCGGGTGCCGGAGCGGGCGGCGGTCAACGAGTCGGTGGAGCTGGTGAAGCGGAGCAGCCGCAACCCCAACTCCAGCCGCCTGACCAACGGGATTTTGCGGGCCTTCTGCCGCCGGGAGGGAGACTGGCCCCAGGCCCCTTCCCTCTCCGTTCAATACAGCCATCCTCAGTGGCTGGTGAACGCCCTGGCCGCGGAGCTGCCGGGCGGGGACGTGGAACCCCTGCTGGCGGCGGACAACAGCCAGCCCCCCACCACCATTCAGGTGAACACCCTGCGCACCACCACCCAGGAGCTGGCGAACGCCCTGGCGGAGCGGGGCGTGGGGGTGCGGCTGCACCCCTGGCTGCCCGACTGCCTGGAGCTGACCGGCACCGGCGACCTGGAGGAGCTGCCCCAGTTCCGGGCGGGAGACTTCACCGTGCAGGACGCCGCCGCAAAGCTGGCGGTGCTGGCGGCGGACCCCCAGCCGGGGGACCGGGTGCTGGACGCCTGCGCCGCGCCGGGGGGCAAGAGCTTCGCCGCCGCGGTGCAGATGCAAAACAAGGGGGAGATCTTCTCCTGCGACATCCAGCCCAAAAAGGTGCAGCTCATCCGGGACGGGGCCAAGCGGCTGGGCATCTCCATCCTGACGGCGGAGGTGCGCAACGGCAAGGCGTTCTATGAGGACTGCGGGTCGAAATACGACCTGGTGATGGCCGACGTGCCCTGCTCCGGGCTGGGCATCATCCGCAAAAAGCCCGACATCCGGTACAAAAACCCCGACTCTCTGGGAAATTTACCCGACGTGCAGCGGGCCATTCTGGACAACGTCTCCCGGTACGTGAAACCCGGCGGGACGCTGCTCTACGCCACCTGCACCGTCCTGCGCCGGGAGAACCGGGACGTGGTGGAAGGATTTTTGGCAGACCACCCGGCCTTCCGGCTGGAGCCGTTTCATCTGCCTGGCCCGGTGGGGGACGTGCCGGAGGGCATGGTCACTCTCTGGCCCCACATCCACGGCACAGACGGGTTTTTTATGGCAAAGCTGAGGAAAGAACATGACTGACATCAAATCCATGAGCCGAACGGAGCTGGCCGCCTTTCTCGCGGAACTGGGACAGCCCCGGTTCCGGGAAAAGCAGGTGTTCCAGTGGCTCCACCGGGGGGTGGAGAGCTTCGACGAGATGAGCAACCTCCCCAAGTCCCTCCGGGAGCAGCTAAAGGAGACCTGCACGCTGACGGTTCCCCAAGTGGCCCGGAAGCAGGTCTCGAAAATCGACGGGACAATGAAATATCTCTGGGAGCTGGCCGACGGAAACTGTGTGGAATCGGTATTGATGCGCTACAAACATGGCAATACTATCTGTGTGTCCTCCGAGGTGGGGTGTCTGATGGGCTGCGCCTTCTGCGCCTCCACCCTGGGCGGACTGGTGCGGCGGCTCACTCCGGCGGAGATTTTGGACCAGGTGATTTTCACCCAGAAGGACTCCGGCCTGCCCATCTCCAACATCGTCATGATGGGCATTGGGGAACCCCTGGACAACTACGAGAGCGTCATGCGGTTCCTTTCTCTCGTCAACGACCCGGATGGGATGAACATCGGGATGCGGCACATCTCCCTCTCCACCTGCGGGTTGGTGGAGAAAATCGACCGGCTGGCGGATGAGGGATTGCAGTTGACCCTCTCCGTCTCCCTCCACGCCCCCGACGACGCCACCCGCTCCCGGCTGATGCCGGTGAACCGGGCCGTTGGCGTGGACCGGCTGATGGAGAGCTGTCGCCGGTACTTCGACAAGACCGGGCGGCGCATTTCCTACGAGTACGCCATGGTGGACGGCGTCAACGACAGCGACTGGCAGGCCGACCGGCTGGCCGCGCTGCTGAAGGGGCAGGGCGCACATGTGAACCTGATACCGCTGAACAACGTAGACGAAAGCCCCCTGAAACCCAGCAGGCGGGTGGCCGCCTTCCAGAAGCGGCTGGAGGGCCACGGTATCACCTGCACCGTCCGGCGGAAGCTGGGCGGGGACATCGACGCCTCCTGCGGCCAGTTGCGGCGGAAGGCCATGGGCGGAGCTTCCAACAAGAATCTCTAAGTTGGTTACCCCGTTTGCTCTGCCATGTGCTAGAAACCCCTCCGCCACCGCCTAAAGGCGGCGGCCCTCCTCCCCTTTCAGGGGAGGCAAGGGGGCGAGTGCTTATCGTTT
>JAJPXR010000260.1 GCA_021205375.1 Clostridiales bacterium
TATGAATTTGGGGCCAGGTGCTTTACCTGACCCCAACATTTATTATAGAACCAACCTTTTTTGGTTTTATGCGATACTATCGTGACCGACGGAAGGCCGCCGGTCACAGCATTGTTGGATCAGTCCAGCAGGTCCCGCTCTTTCAGGGCCTTTTCGATCTCGACGTTGGACATGACGTTGCGCAGAGGAATAACGGTGACGCCCTTCTTCTCAGCGTCGGCGAAGGTCTTGGCGAAGTTGCGGGCGCAGAAGACCACATCGTAGTTGTTGGCAGCGGTCTTGCCCTCGGAGACGGCGCAGTGGTGCAGGTCGGCGGGCTTGATCTTGTACTTGTCCATGACCTTCTGCACGGCCATCTTCATCATCAGGGAGGAGCCAGCGCCGTTCGCGCAGCAGACCATCAGTTTCTTGTTGTCCAGTTTTGCCATGATAAAAAACTCCTTTATAAATAGATAGAATATATACGTCGGGCATTGCCCGGACAGGGACGGTGACGGGGCCTGCCCTCGCTGGCGCTCCCCCTACGGCGTCTGGCCCGTCGGCCAGACGCCGCGTTTATAAGGAGCTTTCCAGATGGAAACCGGGAACAAGCACTTGGGTGGTGATGTTTTCAGGAAAGGAGGGGAAACATACCTGTTTCCGGTTACTTTCTGGCAGCCTTTTTCGCTTCCACATGCTCCAGATAGGCGTCGTAGTCCTCGGTGATGAGGAAGTAGCCTTCGGGGTCCATGCGGTACTCGATCTGCGGGATGGCCAGCAGGATGATAACCACCAGCGCCACGCCGATGTAGCCCAGATACTTCATCAGGAAGGTGAACACAGGCCAGACGGTATCCCAGTCGAACATGCCCAGGTAGCCGCCGTAGTTGGCCAGACCGCACCAGCCAGCGATGATAGCCGCGCCAAAGACCTCGACCAGACCGGCGATGAAGGGAATGATGAGGCAGGCTTTCAGGCCGCCCTTGTCGTTGGCGACCAGGCCCATGGTGGCGTTGTCGAAGAACACGGGAACGAATCCACAGATAATGATAACAGGAGAACCGGCAAAAATCAAGATGAGAATGGCGATGACCTGACCCACCAGACCGGCCAGGAAGCCGAAGGTGACAGCGTTGGCGTCGCCGAAACCGAAGCAGACCGCGCAGTCCACGCCGGGGACGGAGGAGGGCAGCAGCTTGTCCGCGATGCCCTGGAAGGATGCGGTCAGCTCAGTGACGAAGGTACGGACGCCCAACTGGAGGATAGCCAGGTAGACGGCGAAGTTCAGGGAGGTGTCGAAGCAGTACCACACGAAGTTGGTGCTTTCTTCGATGTCGCCGGTGCCGACGAAGTAGGGCTTGCCGATGATGGCCATGATAGCGCCGAAGAATACGGTCATCAGGATGGCGGTACAAACCATGTTCTCGTTGAAGATGGAGAAGAAACCGGGCATTTCCAGCTCGCCGACCTTCTTGATCTCGCGCTCTTCATGCTTGCCGCCGTCCTTGCCGAAGAACTTGTCAGCCAGGAATGCGCTCAGGCGGATACCAAACATCTGCTGGTGGGCGATGGCGAAGCCGGCGCCCTCGGACAGCTCCTGCATGGGCTTGATGGTCAGGTTGGCACCGACAGCCCAGTACGCGCCCAGGATGACGGACATGACGATGAGCAGCGCAGTGTTGTTGTCCAGCAGACCGGGCAGAGCGAACATGATCAGCCAGTAGGCGGTGGCAGCCTGCTGCACCTGGACGTGGCCGGTGGTGAACAGGGCGCGGCACTTGGTGATTTTGTTGAAGCGGACCAAAAGGATGTTGACAATGAACGCGATGAGCAGCAGGGTCATCGCCTGGGAGAAGCCCTTACCAAAGACCTCCTCGACACCGGCGGTGACGGCGTTCTGGCCATAGTAGGGGTCGATGACGGCGGCGGTCAGGTTGAAGCGGTCCTTCAAACCGGCCAGGATGGGACGGAAGGTGCTGGTCAGGCCAGTGGAACCGGCGTTCAGGATCAGCATACCGATGATGGCTTTCAGGGTGCCGCCCAGGGTGTCGTACCAGGGCTTGCCCATCAGGCAGTAGCCCAACAGGGTCAGGAAACCGACCATGTAGGGGGCCTTCTGCAACACGTAGGTGGCAAAGAAGGTCCAAATCGCGCTCAGGACATTAAGAACGATCATGACTTATCCTCTCTTTCAATTTTCGGGGGTGCGATGTACATCTTACATTTCTTCGCAGGGATACTTGGCTTCAGCGGCCAGGATGTCCTCAGGGGTGTTGGCTTCCATCAGGGCGTCCAGCAGTTCCTCGTTGGTGAACACACCCATCAACTGCTGGATATTGTTCATGTGCTCGTCGGGGTTGCAGGCGGCCAGGGTGAAGAACAGCTTGGCTTCCTTCTTCTCGCCGTCCTCGTCCTCGCCGAAGTCCACGACCTGCTTGGAGACCATGAAGCCGATGCCGGTCTTGTGGACGCCGGCGGCGTTCTCCTGGGAGTGGGGCATGGCCACATAGTGGTCAAAGACCACGTAGGGGCCGTACTTGGTGATGCAGTCCACGATCTGCTGGTAGTAATCCGCGTCCACGCTGCCGTCGGCAACCAGGGACTCGGTGCTCAGGCGGACCGCCTCCTGCCAGGTGACAGGCTCGTCGATGAACTTATAGTGCTTCTTCTCAACGATCGTCTGTAAAACAGTGGCCATAGTGACTGTCTCCTTTCCCCATTACAGGCAAGAACGATAGGGGATGTTCTGGGGCGCCTCGAAGCAGTCCTCGAAGCCGCGGCGGTGATGGTAATAAATCTTATCCTTGTCCTGGGGATAGACATACTTGCCGCCCACCTGCCAGAAGAAGGGATGGAACTTGTACTCGTTGCGGTCCTTCTTGAAGTCGTAGAGCAGCTTGATCTCCTCGCAGTCAGCCTGGAAGTTGGTCCACACATCCCAGTGGATGGGAATGACCACTTTGCACTGGAGGTTCTCAGCCATACGCAGCACGTCGATGGAGGTCATCTTGTCCTGCATACCGATGGGGTTCTCACCGAAGGAACCGAAGGCCACGTCGATGTCGTAGTCCTTGCCGTGCTTGGCAAAGTAGATGGAGAAGTGAGAGTCACCGGAGTGATAGATGTTGCCGCCGGGAGTCTTGACCAGGTAGTTGACGGCCTTGTCGTCCATATCGGTGGGGCAGACGCCGGTCAGTTCTTCGCGGTCGGGGCCGGTGGAGTCGGTGGTGACGATGCAGGTGCGGTCAAAGCTGTCCAGGGCGATGATCTCGATGTCCTTGATCTTGATGCTGTCGCCGGGCTTGACGGTGATGCAGCGGTCTGCCGGCACGCCCCACTTGATCCAGGTCTCAACAGACTTCTTGGGGCCGATGAAGGGGACGGGGATCACGTTGCCCTTGTCGTCGGTGGTGGTCATGCCGCTCTGGAGCACATGGGCGGCCCACTCGGCGGACATATGGTCCTGATGATAGTGGGTGGCCAGAACAGCGTCCACCTGCTTGAAGGCGAAGGGATCGATGACGAAGGGAACGTTGCGCAGGTTGGGCTGCATGGCGCGGCCACCGCACATGTTGGCCATCTGATGGCCAACCTTCATCTTGCCGTCGCCGTGGGTGCGCTTGCCGTTGCCGCACCACAGGTCAATGGAGATGTTGGCACCGCCGGGGGTCTTGAACCAGATGCCGGTGCAGCCCAGCCACCACATGGCCACGTTGCCCGGCTGGACGACTTCGTTCTCGATGTCCTCCACCAGCCAGGTCCCCCACTCGGGGAAGGTGCTCATGATCCATTTTTCGCGAGACATTTCAGATACTTTGCTCATAATGCTCCTCCTTTTGCTGCGAACAGATGATGAATATATGTTTTTTTGCTTCCGTGTTTCAAACTATAACGTAAAATCGCTCAGATTGCAAGTATTTTATGGTTCAAATTTTTGAGTTCAACCCCTCAAAATGGACTTTTGAGGCCGAATTTCAGGATTTTGACGAAAACATTTTTGCAAATTAGAGCACAAATATGACCATATAATGTTCTATTTCGAACTTTTATAT
>JAJPXR010000036.1 GCA_021205375.1 Clostridiales bacterium
CGGTAGCGATTTTGATTTTCCTTTTGGTTTGAAACCAGCAAATGCACTTACAGAAAGCACGACGCAAGCCGTGCTTTTTCTCTATTCTGGAGGAAAGAGTCCATGACTTCGACACAGCTCCTCAAAAAAACACTCCCCCGGCCTGTGGACAGGAACCGGGGAAGCTGATACAATAGAAACACACAAAAGTGAGACAATCCCACCAGAAAAGGAGAACCAATCATGAGCATCTATTACGAACGGGCCAAAGCCCTCCGGGAGACCGTCTCCCCTCACTACAACTGCGCCCAGTCGGTGTTGCTGCCCTTTGCGGAGGAGGCGGGGCTGGACCGGGAGCTGGCGCTGAAACTTTCCTCCAACTTCGGCTCCGGCATGAAGTGCGGCAGCGTCTGCGGCGCCATCACCGGCGGCCTGATGGTGCTGGGCCTCTACGGAGTGGAGGACGGCAAAACCATCGGCGCCTACTTCCGGCGGCTCCGGGCCAACCACGAAAACTGCATTGAGTGCGCCCAACTGCTGAAAATCGACCGGGACAAGGGCAACACCAACCAAAAGGCCCACTGCGACGGCATGGTGTACGAGTGCGTCGCCCTGGTGGAGGAAATTCTGCGGGAGCAGGGGAAACTCAGCGATTAACCGCTGATTTGCGCCGCCTTTGCCCGGCGGGGCAGGCGGAGACCGCCGTAAACCGCCCGCTCCATCCCCACGGCCAGCAGCAGCGCGGCGGCCACATCCACCACCGAGTGCTGCTTCAAAAACAGGGTGGAGAGGATAATTGCCACCGACAGCGCCCCGGCACAGCCCTGCACCAGTGGCCTGTCCCGCAGAGCGGGGGCGCGGGCAATGGCGTTCCAGACCCCCAGGGTGTTGTAGACGTGGATGCTGGGGCAGGAGTTTACCGCCGGGTCCAGCCCATAGACCAGGAACACCAGCCGGGTACACAGGCTGTCGTCCGGCATGACCGCCGGGCGAAGCAGTTGCCCGTTGGGGAACAGGGTGTAAATGGCCAGGCACACCGTCATCCCAACGTAGAGAAACGCGCACAGCCGCAGGCACTCCCCCGGCCAACGGCGGAAATACAGCACCGTTCCTGCCACAAACAGGAACCACAGCAGGTATGGAATGACGAACGCCGAACAGAAGGGAATACAGTCATCCAGCCGGGTTGCCACCCAGACGTGACGGACGGGGCGCTGCTGGAGCCAGGAGAACCAGAGCAGGTAAACGGGGATGTAAAGGGCGGTCAGCAGCAGCGGACGGCGAAGTAAGAGCTGTTTCATGGGAGGACCTCGTTTCGGAGTGAATAAAACCCATTCTAACAGCGCTTCCTGAAGAAATAACGGAAAACAGATGAAAATTGCCTTAAAAATCGGGATTGAACCGTTTTTTACAGACGAAAGCCCCCTCCCGCCAGCGGCGGAAGGGGGCAAAAGTGTTTCTATGGAGTCTGCGGCGACGTTTTACAGCGCCTTGACGATCTCGGCGGTGTCCATAGCGATCATCAGTTCCTCGTTGGTGGGGATGACCAGCACCTTCACCTTGGAGCCTTCGCCGGAGATGTCCACCTCGTCGCCGCGCTTCTGGTTGGCCTCGGCATTCAGCGGGGCCACGCCCATGTACTCCAGGCCGGAGGTCATGGCGACGCGGAGAGCGGGGCTGTTCTCGCCCACGCCAGCGGTGAACACGATGGCGTCCACCCCGCCCATGGCGGCGGCGTAGGAGCCGATGTACTTCTTGACGCTGTAGGTGAACACGTCGATGGCCAGCTTGGCCCGCTGGTTGCCCTCAGCGGCGGCGGCGTCCAGGTCCCGGAAGTCGGAGGACACGCCGGAGATGCCCAGCACGCCGGACTTCTTGTTGAGGATGTTCATCATCTCGGTCATGGAATAGCCGTACTTGTTCATCAGGAACTCCATGACGCCGGCGTCCATATCGCCGGAGCGGGTGCCCATGGGCAGGCCAGCCAGCGGGGTCAGGCCCATGGTGGTGTCCACGCACTTGCCGTTCTTGACGGCGGCGATGGAGGAGCCGTTGCCCAGGTGACAGGTGATGATCTTCAGCTCCTCGATGGGCTTGCCCAGCATGGCGGCGGCGCGGGCGGAGACGAACCGGTGAGAGGTACCGTGGAAGCCGTAGCGGCGGACCTTGTCCTTCTCGTAGTACTCATAGGGGATGGCATAGGTGTAGGCCACCGGCTCCATGGTCTGGTGGAAGGAGGTGTCGAACACGGCCACCTGGGGGACCTTGTCGCCCAGGACGGCGGCGCAGGCGTTGATGCCGATCAGGTTGGCGGGGTTGTGCAGGGGCGCCAGGGGGTTGCACTCCTCGATGGCCTTCATCACCTCGTCGGTCAGCAGCACGGAGGAAGCGAAGGCTTCGCCGCCGTGGACGACACGGTGGCCCACTGCGTCGATCTCGCTCATGGAGGACAGCACGCCGTTCTCGCTGTCCACCAGGGCGTTCAGCACTGCCTGAATCGCCTCAGAGTGGGTGGGCATGGGGACGGACACGGCGGAAAGGGCCTTTTTGCCCTCTACCTGGGGCTTGTAGGTAAACAGACCGTCGATGCCGATGCGCTCGCACAGGCCCTTGGCCAGCAGGATGCCGGTCTCCGGGTCCAGCAGTTGATATTTCAGGGAGGAACTGCCTGCGTTGATAACCAGAATATTCATAATGTACATCTCTCCTTTGGTTCTTACGCCGTCCGACTGTTTCCAGGCGGCAAACTTACAGCAACCCTTGCCCCGGCGGGGGAAAACAGGTATACTATATCTAATATGGTATTATACAACAGTCGGGCGGTTCTCACAAGCACTTTTGCATAAAAAATTTGAGAGGTTTTTTGTGCATTGTTATAAAATCACGGAAAAATGCAACGCGCCCGGCGGAGAAAGGAGGGGCTTTCATGGCCTGTATCGGCATCGTCGCGGAATTTGATCCCTTCCACCGGGGCCACGCCCACCTGCTGGCCCAGGCGAAGCAAATCGCGCCAGAGGCCCCGGTGGTGGTGGCCCTCAGCGGCCATTATACCCAGCGGGGCGGCCCGGCGGCCCTGTCCCCCTGGGCCAGAGCGGAGATGGCGCTGCGCTGTGGCGCGGACCTGGTGGCGGAGCTGCCCCTGCCCTGGGCCATTTCCTCGGCGGAGGGTTTCGCCTGGGGCGGCGTGTCGGTGCTAACGGCGCTGGGGGCGGATACCCTGGTGTTCGGCAGCGAGAGCGGCGACGTGGTCGCCCTCAAGCGGGCGGCAGAGTGCCTCCGGGGGGAGGACTGCCAGGCGCTGCTCCGGCGGGAGCTGGCCGGGGGCATCCCCTACGCCGCCGCCCGGCAGAGAGCCGCCGCCGCCCTGCTGGGGGAGGAGGGAGCCAGCGTCCTCGCCGGTCCCAACGACCTGTTGGGGGTGGCCTATCTGGACGCCATCGGGCGGCTGGACGCGGACATGATGGCGGTGGCCGTCCCCCGCGTCGGCCCCGGCCACGATTCCACGGAGAGCCGGGAAGGCTACACCTCTGCCTCTGCCCTCCGGCGGCTGCTGCTGGCGGGAGAGCTGGAGCAGGCGCTGACCGCCCTGCCCGAACCGGCCCGGCCCGTCCTCCGGCGGGAGTGGGAGGCGGGGCTGACCCCCGCCTCGTTGGAGCACTGTCAGCGGGCGGTGCTGTATCGACTGCGGATGATGGAGCCGGAGGACTTTGCCGCCCTGCCCGACTGCTCGGAGGGGCTGGAGCACCGGCTCTATCATGCGGCGCAGCAGGCCACTTCTCTGGAAGAGTTCTACACCCTGGCAAAGACCAAGCGCTACGCCCACGCCCGCATCCGGCGGCTGGCGCTGTGGGCCTTTTTGGACATGACCGCCGCCGACCGCCCGGAGCGGCTGCCCTATGTCCGGGTGCTGGGCCTGAACGACCGGGGGCGGGAGGTTTTGCACACTGTGAAAAAAACTTGCCCCGTCCCCATCC
>JAJPXR010000068.1:0-12024 GCA_021205375.1 Clostridiales bacterium
ATTCCGGCTTTCTGGAGTGCGGCGACTGCGGCAGCCCCATGTTTGCCATGAGCCGCAGGGATTTGAAAGCCGCCTACACCTGCGGCACCTATCACCGCCGGGGCACAGCGGGATGCACCAGCCACCATATCCGGGTGGACAAGCTGGACGAGCTGCTGAAACTGTATGTCCGGCGGCTCATGGAGCAGTCCGCCGCTATGCTGGAGCAGTTGAACGCCGACCTGAGCCGGGAGACGGAGGACGTGACAGAGGCGGAGCAGTCCGCCGACCATCTGGCGGAGGTGCTGGACGATTTAACAGAAGAATTAAAGGCTACCAAGCGCCAGCGTATCCGGGACATCATGAAGCACCCGGAGCAGGAGCGGTTGCTGGAGGAGACCTATGATGAGCTGGAAACCGACCTGCAACGGAAAATTGAAGGACTGAACCACCAGATCGACCTGCTGTCTGACAAGCGCAACACCATCCTCCGGGCCAACCGGGTGGCGAAGACGGCTATAGACGTTTTTCGGGACATTCTGGAGAAGGAGCATCTGGAACGCAACGACCTGGAGCTGCTCATCGACCGCATCAAGGTGTATGAAGACCATCTGGAAATTCAGCTCCAGCCGGACATCGACGCCCTGCTCCGGGCGGGACAGTTGGAGGACGCCGTAAATTTTAACCGAGACACGGCAGAAAACAGCCAGGTCACCCTTGTCCAGCGTGCCAGACAGCACGCCGACAAGGTCTACCGTGTCCATGTTATCAGTGACGGCGACCCGCTGGAGATTTATACAGACCGAGACGGTGAAGTGATTTTCAAAAAATACTCCCTGATGGGCGGTCTCAGCGACTTTGCCGGACAGTTCTGCGAGACACTGTACAAAACCACCGGCCACCCGGCGGTCATCACCGACCGGGACGCGGTGATCTCCGTCTCCGGCCTGCCCCGGCGGGAGCTGATGGACAAACGCATCTCCCTTCCCCTGGAGAACATCATGGAGGGACGACAGATTTACCAGTATCGCCCCGGGGAGGCCCGACTGCCCCTGACAGACAGCTATCCGGAGGCCGCGGTGTTCACCGCCGCCCCCATCCTCAGCGAGGGAGACGTGCTGGGCTGCGTGGTGTTTTCCGGCAAAGAGGCGGACAGCCCCATGGGAGAGACAGAGTACAAGCTGGCCCAGACCGTGTCTGGCTTTCTGGGGCGGCATATGGAAAACTAAAAGGCGTCGTCGGCCCCTGGCGGGCCGTCCTCCTCGCCACTCCCTTCGCTATCGGAGCTGTGCTGTCGAAAAAAGACAAAATGACCCCCTTCACCGGCAAAACGCCAGCGGAGGGGGCAAATCTGTTATTCACTTTCCGCTTCTACGGCGGCAATGGTCTGGCAGGCCAACAGGTTGGCGCCCGTCCCGGCCAGGTCCCGCACCAGCACCTGGCTGACCGTAACAGGAGCTTCAACGACCAGCTCACTGAGGGCCTGGGCGATGTTCCCCAGGGTCTCCATGGGGACCACCTGGTCGGTTTTCACCCGGCAGCGGTCCAAGATCCCGCCGGTGACCCGGACCTCCCCCTCTACCCGGCGCTTGGGGTTGGTCAGCTCGTGGATGGCGAACGCCTCGCCGTTGCTGCACCCGTTGCCGGTGACGGCGTTGCCATTGGTCTCGTCCACCAGCACGTGGCACTCGTTGGGGCAGCAGGGGCAGATAACTTCTGTGATTTTTCTCATAGGGGGCCTCCGTTTTTGAGCTGTTCGCTATTAGCCGTTGGCTGTTAGTAACGCACTTCCCTGCCAAGCGCTAAAAGCGATAAGCTAAGAATTATTTGACACAAAAATAGCACAAAAGGGGCCTCAGGTCAAGAGGTGTTAGCTGTTTTGACTTTCCCCTTCGCCATATGCAAGAAACCCCTGCGTCACAACAGGCGGCGGCGCAGGGGTTTGCAACAGTTTGGTTAAAAGGGGATACCATATGCGCCAGCAGGCGTGAGCTAAAAGCTAAGAGCCAACAGCTAACAGCTCATCAATCGGGCAGCTTCAGGTCGTTCTCCCCGATCCAGCCGATTTTCCGCAGGACCTCGCAGAAGATCCAGGACAACAGGCCGGGCAGCACGAAGCAAATCAAGATCAGCCCCGCCCAATCGAAGGCGGTGATGACGTGGCCGGTGCTGACCCAGCCGGTGTAGACGCCGATCTGACCCACCAGGCCGCAGGTACCCATACCGGAGGAAACGGCGGAGCCGTCCATGGTCAGCTTGAAAAAGCAGGTGGCAATGGGGCCGGTGATGGCGGCGGTCAGCGTGGGGGGGATCCAGATGCGGGGGTTGCGGACGATGTTGGGCATTTGCAGCATGGAGGTTCCGAGGCCCTGGGACACCAGACCGCCCACGCCGTTCTCCTTAAAGGACATGACGGCGAAGCCCACCATTTGGGCGCAGCAGCCCGCCACAGCCGCGCCGCCGGCCAGTCCGGTCAGACCCAGGGCGGCGCAGATGGCGGCGGAGGAGATGGGCAGGGTCAGCGCCATACCCACAAGCACGGACACCAGAATACCCATCAGGAGGGGACGCAGGTCGGTGGCCCACATGATGAGCTGGCCCACAGCGGAAGCCGCCGCGCCGATAGGCGCGGCCACCAGCGCGGCCAGGCCGATGCCCACAAAGATGGTGACGATGGGGGTGACAAGGATGTCAATTTTCGTCTCCTTAGAGACCGCTTTGCCGAACTCCGTGGCGACAATGGCCACCACCAGCACGGCCAACGGGCCGCCGGCTCCACCCAGCAGGTTGGTGGCGTAGCCCACCGGAATCAGGGAGAACAGCACCAGCGCCGGTGCGCCCAGGGCGTTGCCGATGGCCGCTGCCATGGCCGGGCCGACCATAGCCGAGGCGCAGCCGCCGATGGTGTAGGACACACCTGCCGTGGCGTCCAGTACGATGAAGCTGTCGGTCAGAAAGGCAATGTGGAACTGGGTGCCGATGGTGTTCAGGATGGTCCCCACCAACAGGGTGCAGAACAGGCCCTGAGCCATGGCGCCCAGCGCGTCCACGCCGTAGCGCTTGGCGGAAATCACAATGTTTTTCCGCTTGAGAAATGCTTTGAACTTTTCCATTTTTCTCCGTCCTCTTTTCGAGATATATGAGATGTATCGTATGCTTTACAGGTGTCTTGACATCTGTAAAGCATATTATAGACCCTTTGCGCCTTTTGTCAACGGTGGTTTTCCCCAATTCCTGCGAGATGCGAAGGGGTTCTCCCATGAAAATGACCGGAAAGGTGGGGCGTGGCTGAAAAACGCATTGACGAAGCGCCTTTTTTTGAGTATTCTATGGGTGTTAGTTATTCGCTTTTCGTGAACGGCCAACAGCGAAAATAAGGGGTTTCCCTTGCGTCGGATTCACCAATTTCTGCCACATTCTGCACCATACAAAACGGAACTTAACGAACAGCTAACAGCTACCAGCGAAAAAGCGAGGTGTCCCCTTCATGGACAAGCAGGAACACGAAGCCCTCCACTGCCGTCAAGCGGCACTTCCGGAGGAAAGCTCCTCCCAGGCGGCGGGCACGCCCCACGCACATGAACACAACCACACCCAGACCAAAGCGGTGCTGAACCGGCTCTCCCGGGCCATCGGCCACCTGGAGGCCGTCCGGCAGATGGTGGAGGACGGGCGGGACTGCTCTGAGGTGCTGATTCAGTTGGCAGCGGTACGGGCCGCCCTGACCAGCACGGGCAAGGTCATCCTCAAGGACCACATCGAGCACTGCATCGTGGACGCCGTGGAGGAGGGGGACACCCAGGCCATTCTGGACCTGGAAAAGGCCATCGACCAGTTCATCAAATGACGGTTTTCCTGTGCCTTGACGAAACGCTTAAAAAGCGACTATAATAGATTCTGCCCCTTTGAATCAGCCTTATCAATCATTCCAGCTCACGGCTGAGCAAAAGGGGTGTTGGATAACCAAATCGCATTTTTCAGGGAGGCGAACCCATGAAAGCCACAGAACGTCGGGAGCAAATTTTATCCTATCTTCAGCACCAGACCGCTCCCGTCAGCGCCTCCGCCCTGGCCCGACAATTTTCCGTCAGCCGCCAGATCATCGTGGGGGACGTGGCGTTGCTCCGGGCGGGGGGCGCCACCATCTCCGCCACCCCCAGGGGCTATCTGCTCGCCCAACGCCAGAGCGGGCTGCTGCGGCAGGTGGCCTGCCTCCACACAGGGGACCAGATGGAGGACGAGTTGAACCTCTGTGTCGATCAGGGGTGCAGCGTACTGGATGTGATCGTAGAACACCCGGTTTACGGACAACTGGTGGGTCAGCTCCAGCTTCACTCCCGGTACGATGTCCAGCAGTTTGTCCAGCGGGTGAAACAGGAGAGCGCCCACTCTCTGTCCGAGCTGACCGACGGCATCCACCTGCACACCCTCCGCTGTCCCAACGAGGACGCCTATCAGCGGGTCTGCAAGGCGCTCAATGAAGCAGGTTATCTGCTGAAAGAAGAGGAATGACCCGATCCAATGATCAAAAAACGACCACGTCGTCTCCGGCGTGGTCGTTTTTCTATGTCTGCGGCTCTACTCGCTCAAAATCGCGCCCCAGGTGTTCGGTCCGCAGATGCCGTCCGCCGTCAGCCCCTGGGCCTCCTGGTACTGCATCACGGCCCCTTCCGTCTTGTTGCCGAATTTTCCGTCCGTGTCCAGGTCACACCCCAGCGCACCATTCAACAGGATTTGCAGCACTGTGACCTGCTGACCCTTGTCGCCCTTTTGCAGCGTGTCCATATCGTGTGTCACCTCCGTCAAATACAGTTCCCGCTCCGCCTTGCGGCGGCTGGTCAGGCCGGACAGCGTTTTTCCGCCCGCCTTGTTGTAGAGCAGCAGCGCCTCTCCGATTTCCGCAATGGTACGGTCCGCGCACAGGGTTTTCAGGCTGTCCTGTCCGCAGTTGTAGGCGAAGCTGGTCAGAGCGGAAAGTTGGTTCTCGTTCATGCGCGTCATCAGCGGCACATAGTCGCTGTTGTTGGCGTAGGCCCAGAATTTCGCCACGTCATCCCTCAGCAGGCTGTCCGCCTTGCTCTGGGTGATTTTCATGCCCTTACAGACCGCTTTTCCGTCCACCTTCCCGGTGTGCCCGTACCCGATGGTCCAAACCCCCGCGCTGTCCCGATAGGCGGTCAGCCGCAAGCCCTCAAACCGTTTGATAAGGTCCAGTCCCGCGGCGTTGATGGTGTCACGCATCGCCCCCACCGCCTTTCAGGTTGCCAAACAGCGCCACCAGCTTATCCGGCATCAGGTCGGGGGCAATTTTACAGATGTTTTCAACGGAACTTCCCGTTTCCATCACACAGATATAACCACAGACCGCCCCGGCGACTGGGACTGTGACCCCCATATCCACATACCCCTGCGCGTAGTCAATGAGGACACCCAGGAAGATGATAAGGACAATTCCGACCTTGTGAAACAGTCCCTCCCGCATGACGGAGGACGCGAAGGTTTTGGTGGCGAGGGCCTGCACCAGCCCTGTGATAAAGTCCAGCGCGATAAAGGCGCAGGTGATGAGGTAAATCATAACATCAACCCTTTCTGTCGTTGGGCAGGATGACCACCAGAATGGGGCTGTTAAAACAGTACCCGGAGGTCAGCCGCACTTGGTCGTACTTGCCGTTTTTCATCTGCTTTGACCAGTTATGGCAGGCGTAGATGGAGCCGTCGCCGCCGCAGACGGCGATGTTGCTGTCCTGAACGAAGATGGCCCCGGCCTTTTTGTACTTGTCGGGAAGCGCGGCGTAGTGCTTCGCCCCCACATAGGTCACGGTACACTTGGTCAGGTCCAGGTCATCATAGCCGTTCATGGACTTGGCGACGGTGGCCTTGGTGGTCAAAATGTTGGTGGAGACGGCGGCTTTGTGGCTGATGCGCTTTCCGTCCGGCAGGATACCAGCAAGGGTCGCCACGCGGGACGCGGGGACGGCGCAGTTCACCTTCTTGTTGGCCATAGCCGCAGCCCAACTGTAGGAACCGGAGACGTGCCGACAACCGATGCAGCTTGCATACACATCCTCCAAGTGCAGCGCCGCCAACCTCAGCGGGGTCTCCTCGTATTCCGCAAAGTTGCCTGCAGCCGCCCAGCGGCGCACCCCGTCCACCACGATGGGCAGATAGACGGTGCTGGCGCCGCCCCTGGTGTTGGTATAGGCGCCGGAGCTGTCCGCCTCCACGATGTCGCCTTTGCGCAGGGTGGTGATGATGGCCCCGGAGCTGCTGTCCGGGAACTTGCGGACGTTAGCCAACTCGCCGGTGACGATGTATTTTTTCGTGTCGTATTCCATGAGTTTCTTCCTTTCTCAATAAACCGCGATCCAATGCACCCGGACAGTGCCGCTTCCGCTGCTGTACACATACACGGTGAACCCGGTCGTGCTGATGCTCAGCACGCCAACGGCCCGGTTATCCGGTACGCTGGTCTGCACCGTGGCCGTAACGGTGGGAGTGCCGGAAAACGCCGTATCAAACGTGACCTCTGCGCTGGTCCTCTCGCCCGCCGCGCTGGGGGTCACATCGACGTAACCGTGCTGGACCTCCGGGACACGGAAGTTGTTGACAGTGGTTTCTCCGGTCACATCCAATGTGCCGTTGATGGTGACGGCCTTGGACGGGTTATAAAGGTGGAACCAAGGTCCGTCGCTGGCATCGAAGGTGCCGGGATATCCATATATTCCGGTTGCTGTAAGATGCAGGCCACCCAACTGACTGGCGCGCAGGGCCGTTTCATATGCGTAGAGGTCTATGTTCCCTCCGTCCATATCGAAATATGGCTGGCCGGTGACCTCTAAAGGGCTGCCATCCCCCTCAAAATCAGGGATTTCAGCCATCACGACAGTATTCCCCAGGCTGGTCACGGTCCCGCCGGACAGCTTCGTATAGCCAAGCGCTCCAGTCGTGGTAAAGGTAGTTCCCGTGATGTCTCCCGCAGTCACAGTCCCCAGGTTCGCGGTAATGGCGGACAGCTCCGAGACATTCAGCTTTTCCGCCGTCACCGCTCCGGCCACGAGCTTCGCGGCGGTAATGATACCGTCCCCCAGAGCGCTGGTCCCGAAGGGCGCAGCCACCCACTTGCTGCCGTCCCAGTAGTACATGGCGTAGTCGCCGCCGCTGGTGTCAAACCACAGGTCATTGACGCTGAGGGTGTAGTCATCGGCGGACGGCGGGTTGGCGGCGTAATAAACGGCGTTCTTGCCCAGAGCCAGCACCTTGGTATCGGCGACCTTGGTAGTCAGCTCCTTGATCTGCTGGGCCACCGGGCCGGACACCGCCGCGCTCTGCTGGCTCTCGCTCTCCCCCGCCGCCGTGATGGTGCTTTTCAGCCCACCGTCGTACTCCAGGCTGTGGGTCATGACGGGAACCAGGTAGATGCTCTCGTCGTCGTCCTCCGGTGCGGGGGTCCAGTCGGTGGCAGCATTGCCAAGCTCCAGCTTTGGCTTGCGCACCTGCATAGAATACAGCGAATAGTCGTAAATTTGAATGTAAAAGCGGGTGGTATCGTCAATGGTGCCGCTGCCCTGGCTGAAATAGTCGTCCGTCAGCGTCGCCGTCACCGTCACCCTTGTCCAACTGTCGGAGAGGGCAGTCGTGTACAAGCCAGCACTGCGGTACAGGGTGCGGGCGGTGCTGTCCGCCGAACACAGGGCGAAGGCAACCACAAGACCCCGGCTGCTTAAGGCGTTCAGCGCTGCATAGTCGTCGCTGCGCACGTCAAAGGACAGTACCACGCTCTGCCCCCGCAAGGCCGAAAACGCGATTGGCGGGAGGTTCCACACTGCGTTCCAGCCCAGCGTATCGGTTGCCGCCCAGGTTGCAACTGTGTAGCCCTCGTCATCCTCGTCAAGCGTCACATTGCTGGATTTGTACCAGCCAGCCATTGTCCGGGTATTTTTCAGGTAATTTCGCCCGCCCGTCAGCGTGGGGACCCGCAGCACGTCCCCCACGTCCACCGCCAACTGTCCCACGGCGGTCAGGGTGGCCGGGCGGTAGGTGAAGCCCTTCACCACGTCCCAGGCCGTGTCGATGTTGTCCTCGGTCATGATGGGGTTCGTCAGGGCGATGCTGCCCCCGGCGGCCCCGGTAGTGCGCCCCACCTCTGTCGTCTCGGTGGTGGTCTCTCCGTCGTCACCAGCGGTCTCAGTCTCCAGCGTGTTGGTCAGGCTTACCACGGTGAAGTCGCTGGTTTTAAACACCATGCCGCCGCTGTAACAGTCGTCGGTCCCCAGCACCTGGCCGCTCTCCTCGAACTGCCGGAACGCCAGGCAGCCGTCCCGGTCCATACAGGCGTTGGCCCCGCACAGGGCGGCTAGATACCCGATGGCGGCGGCATAAGTCAGCCCCGTGGGCATTCCCGCGATGGTCACATCCGGGAGGGTCCCCAGCCGCGTCAATCCCGCCTGGCTGCACACATCGTCCAGCGCATCGTCTACGGTACACTCCCCGGTCACGCTGTCTGACGGGGTATAGGTGCCCCCGGCAAAATACAGGTCATCCCACGCCTCCACCGTCAGCTTGTCCTCGGAGACTTCCGCCTTGGTGCCGGTGAAGACACCCATGGGCGCCCACTCCACCGCGCCGTCAAACTCCTGCCCCAGATACAGGGTGAATCGCTGATTTTCCAGCGCTGTCCCCGCCTCCAGAACGATGGTGGCGCACGCGGCGTTGACGCAGCCGATGGACACGCTCTCCGACCCGCAGAGGGTGGAAGAGATGCTGATGCTGGTGATGCCCACTGCGTCGTCGCCGTAGTTGCTCAGGACGGTCCCACCGTCCAGCTCCAATTTGGCGTAGTATTTCCGGCCCGCTACGGTCTCGTTTGTCAGTTCGTACACAAATTCACCTCTTCGTTCCTATGCAATGTCCTGGCGGTATCCGCTTGCGCGTCAGGTTATCCTCTGCCATCCCTCGCCGTCAGGCAACGGCAGATGGACCGTCTCCCGCCAAATTGCACATTGCACATTGCTAATTGCTCATTGGTTTACTGCTCGATGCCGTCCACGGTCACGTCTTTCACGTACTGGAATCCGTCTGCCCCGCTGTACAGGGTGTATGTCGGCGTACCAAAGTACATGGTCTTGGTGACGGTGGTACCGGTCATGTCGGTGTATTTCACGGTCACAAAGGGGTCGTCCGCGTCGCTGACCGCGTTCTCGATGGTCTGGACCTGGTTGAAGGTCAGCACCGGCCACTTGATGGTGATCTTGCTCTTGATGGCCACGATGGTGCCCAGCATTTTGCCGCTGGAACTGCGCCCCGTGTCGGAGGACCACACCTTTTCGCGGGTGATGGTCACGCCCTCCAGGGCGGGGGTGGGCATTTGCACCCCGCCGATGTAAAGTTCTGAAACTGTAATGTTTGCCATATGTCCCCCCTTACATGCAATTGTGCTTCCTATAATCTTTGCTTTGGAATTTATCACCCGCGTCCCGTTTCCGGCTGCCTGGCTAACAGCTAATGGCTAATAGCTAACAGCTCATCATGTGTACGCCGCCCAGGGCAGTTGTCCGGTGGCTCTGGCCTGGCTGATGGCGTAGTCCGCCGACGCCTTGCCCACCACCTTGCCGTCCAAGGTGACATAGGTGTTGATGGTGACAGTCTGATTTCCGCCGCTGGACTGGGCCAGCTTGCCCGCGATTTGCGTCGCCACGATGTCCGCCCACTGGGTATTCCGCTCCAGCGGCACGATGGCCTCCTGCCCGGCCTCTCCTGCTACGGTGTCACCAAACAGGGTTGCCCGGTCCACGATGCCGCCGCGGGCGGCAAATTTGAGGGTGGGCCAGCCCTTCAACCCCAGCGCCTTGTAAACGGCCTTTTTCACCGCACCCACGTTGGTGCTGTAGGTGATGGTCAGGCCCAACGTCTTGTTTTTCCAGCCGGATTTGAACTTGCTCCACAGGTCGGCGGCGGTGTTGACCAGTTTGTTGGTAATGTTCACCGTCCGGGTCCCCCACTTCTCTTTGAACGTGCTCCACAAGCTGCTGGCAGAGGTTTTCAGACTGTTGGCGATGGAAACCGCCCGGCTGCCCCAGTCGTCCTTGAAGCTGCTCCACAGGCTGCTTGCCGTACTTTTCAGGCTGTTGGCGATGCTCACCGCCACGCCGGAGAGCTTGCCCCAGGCGGTCTTGAAGGTGTTCCACACCTCGCTGGCCGTTTTGGAGAGGGTGACACTGATACTCACCGCCAAATCCGATTGCAGCAGATCGTTTACGCCATCAGCCACGCCCTCCATCTGCTCCGCCAGCAGAGAGAAGCCCTCGCCCAGCCCCTCGATGACCGCCACAATGCCCTCACCGGCCCAGGCCGCCAGCGGCGACAAAAAGGTATCCCAAATAGCCTGCCCGATGGGGGCCAGCACGTCCAGCGCCGCCGAAACCAAGGAAAACGCCCCGGCCAGCGCCTCAATGACCGCCGGAACCGCCTCGTCCAGCGCCCAGTTCGCCAGGGGCTTGAGGACGTTCTCGTACCCCCATTTCAGCCCGCCGCTGAGCTGCTTCGCCAGCTTCTCCGCTGCTGTTTTCAGGTCCTGGAAGGCCGTCACCACCTTCCATCCCTTCAGCGCCCAGAGCTTTTTCAGTGGCGCCAGCAGCCGACTGGCGATTTTCCGCACTTTTTCCAGCCATTTCGCCAACCGCTGCAAAATCGTCAACCGAGATTTGCCGCCGGAGCCGGAACTGCCGCTTTTCCTGCTGCTGCCGCTGCTCTTTCTGCCGCCGGAACTGGAACCTGTCGCCGCCTTGCTGAGCTTGTTGATCTCGTCGAAGCTCAGCACGTCCCGGACGGCTTTTTTCAGACTCGTCACGCTGGCTGTGGCGGCGCGGGTGGCCTGGGTCAGCTTGGTCAGCGCGTTGGATACGTCGCTGAGCTTTTTGGTGCCGTTGGTCAATTCATACGTTTCTTCCGCCATTGGTTCCCCCTTTCGTGTTTCCTCTTTCTTGGTTATCTCCTTTGGATACACTTGTTTAACATAGAGGGTGTTTCCCCCATAAAACACCGTATTGTAAGCGACCATCCCTCTTGCCTCCCCTGAAAGGGGAGGGGGACCATGCGAAGCATGGTGGAGGGGTTTTGCCGGAATTATCGAATAAAACCGATGCAATCAGATACCAAACTTCTTTTTTCCTTCTGCGCGACATTCACGACGCTCCGGCGTGCCGTTCCATCATCCGTCGGCACTTCTCCACCTTCCGCGCTCGAATTTCCTCCTCGTTCCAG
This sequence comes from Clostridiales bacterium, assembly GCA_021205375.1. Classification (GTDB taxonomy): domain Bacteria; phylum Bacillota; class Clostridia; order Oscillospirales; family Oscillospiraceae; genus Onthomonas. The sequence goes on from JAJPXR010000068.1 coordinate 11,239, forward strand.
TAGGGGAACACCTCATAGACCTCGTCCAGCCGCCCTTCCGTCAGGGCCTGGGCGATGAGGCCCGCCTGCTGCCATGCAATAGCTGCCTGCCGCTGGGCCGCCCGCCGCTCCCGCTCCCGGTGGGCGCGGACGACCTCGGCCACCTCTCCCCAGGTCAGGTCCTCCACCTCCCAGGGCGGCAGCCCGGCAATTTCCCCCTCCTGTACCAGTTCCTCCAGGGTCACTCCGCCGGAAAAGGGCGCGCCTCCGTCTCCGCCTCCGCGGGGGCCTCCTGGTCATCCTCCAGCATCTGGAATGCCTGCTCCACCGCTTGGGCCACGCTGCGTTTCAGTTGCTCGGCCTGCTGTTCGCTGACCAGACCCGACTGGGCCGCGATGTCGAAGGCCAGCGCTCCGAACCGGGCCTGTCCGCTCCAACCTTCGTCCACCAGCAGGTCGTAAAGGGCCTCGCCGTCGGTGATTTCATTGTCGTTGCCCCGCCAGTTCAGGGCCTCCTCCAGCAGAGCGGCCATCCGCTCGCCGTCTGTGGCCGCCGACAGAATGACTTGCAGCGGCTCCTCGCCAAATTTCTCCCGCAGCGCCCGCTGTCCCGCCACGGTCAGCCGCAGCTGGAGCTTCTGCCCGTCCAGCCGCAGAGTGTAGGTGCGTTTCATCGTTGTTCCTTCCTTTCCGCGCCCATTGCGCCCATCTCAAGAGGTGTATTGAGAAACCGCCTGCCCCTCCCCGCCGCCAGGCGAAACCGACGGACGGCCTCTCAACAATAATTGCACATTGTAAGTTTGGCTAT
>JAJPXR010000068.1:12034-21841 GCA_021205375.1 Clostridiales bacterium
GTTCGTTTCATCGCTTTTTCCTTTCTGCGCCTATCGCGCCCCATTTCCGCCGTGTGCTGAAAAACCGCCCGCCCATTCCCGCCGCCGGGCGAGGCGGACGGGCGGTCACTCATTGCAAATTGCTAATTGATCATTGTCACGCAGGGTTCGTCACCGTCCAGTCGCTCTGGAGCATCACCACCAGCATGGCGGTGATGAGTTCGTCCACCTTGGCCCCCACCACATAGGTGCTGACGTAGCCGGTGGAGGCGAACACCGTGCCGTCCGGCAGCGTCACCGCCACGGGGACGACGCCCTTGGCGTCCTGGAGGGCTTTCAGCTTCCGGTAGTCGGAGCTGGCGTCGGCGTTGTCGAACAGGTACGTAATTTCATACGCCTGGGTATCCTGCACGCCGGGAACATAGTGCTTCATGCTGTCCTTCATGCAGGTAGCGTCCAGCTCGGAGGGCGCGCCGCCGATGTCGCTGATCTCCTGCACGTAGTTCATCTCCACGTCGTTGACCTTCACGCTGATGCCAATGCTGGACAGGCCCTGATTTGCCATATAAAAACCATCCCTTTCTTGTATTTATTCTTGTCTGTTTTCGCACTATCCCCCCTTGCCTCCCCTGAAAGGGGAGGAGGGCCGCCGCCTTTAGGCGGTGGCGGAGGGGTTTCTCCACTAATCCACCAGTCTCATATTTCTCTTATCCACCCTGCGCCCAAACCGCAGGGTTTTTCGCTCATAAGTGCTGTTTTCCACCATATCCGGCCCCATATAGGTCCGTTTCAGGCCGATACTCAGCATGGCCCGGTTGACAAGTGCCGCCAGCGCCGCCGCCGTCTCCCTGTCAAAGGCCCAGATGTCCACCTGGTAGACGATCTCATCCACCACCGGGCAATCGGTGGAGCGGTTGTCGTACTCCCCATAGGTGACGACCACGCCCTCCGCCACCTCTCTGGGGCAGCTCTGCCGGACGGAAAACGCAATGTCGCTCTCTATCCCCTCCAGCGCCGTTTTCACCTGGGCTCTGGCATCCACCAGGGTCAGTTCCACCTCGGTCACGTCCTCGCCTCCTCTCAGAACAGCCGCTGTAATTGCAGCAGCCGGTATCCCAGCCACTGCTGTACCGTCCGCAGCTCGTAGACCTGCCCGTCGATGACGAACCGGTCAAAGGGATACAGTTCCAGCGCCCCGAAGTACGCCCCCTGCACCACATTGTCGGCGGTCTCCCCCTGGGGTTCCACGGCGCTGCCACCGCTGAGCTTCCCACCGGTCTGCCAGGCCCTTGCCTCCTGCCAACAGATGCCGTCTGCCTCCCCGTCGGCCACCTCCAGGTCTGGGGTCTCCATGTCGTAATAGCGGACTGTCTCCCCGTAGCTGTCGAGCCTGGTGCGCCGCCGGTGGAGGGCATAGCCCCGCCGCCAGTCCGACGGGGTCTGCCGGGTCAGCATCCCACCCTCCGGTAGCGGGCCAGGCTGTCCAGGATGTCGGCCACTGCCTCCTGGTACTCCTCCGGCCCCAGATAGGTGTCGCTCTGGCTGACCTGCCCCTCGGTGTAAGCGCTGCTCTTGCGGCCCTCCGCCTCGGAGATGTCCCGCCGGTAGAACAGCGCCGCCAGCTCCACCGCCTTGTGGAGCATCCCGCTGTCCAGCTCGTCCACACCCAGATAGAGCAGCAGCTCCGCCTCCGCGTCAGAAAGCTCGTCCTCCAGCAGAGCGACCTCATCATCCTCCGGCGCATCCATCCCCAGCTTCCGCTCTAGCTGCTCCAGCAGCGTTTCCATTACTTCATCTGTCATGGGTTATCCCTCCCTTGTTTCAATGTGCAATAAAGCCTTGATTCTCCGCTTGTTGTAATAACCTTTTGGGAATTTATCTCGCCGTCTGTAAGCACTATCCCCCTCTCGCCTCCCCTGTGAAGCGCAGACCGAATGGCCAATTCCTCTTATGCGCAAATGCAGGGAGCTATGGCCTTTAGGCCATGCGAGTCGCAAAAGGGGAGGTGGCGCGGCGTAAGCCGCGACGGAGGGGTTCGGTGTCATCACCGCGCCCGGTCTTTTACTGCCAGCGTTCGGCTACACACCTCACAGCTAATGGCTAACAGCCAACAGCTCACTTATTCACCGTCATCACTGCCAGCGCGCTGGGCTGCACCACCTTGGCGCCGTAGGCGTGGAGGCCCTTCACTGCGTCGGAGAAATTCTTCTCCAGCCGGTACGCCTCCAGCTCCACCAGTTGCTCCGCGAAAGACCCCGCCGCGTTGGTCCCGGCGATGATCTTGTACTTGGTGCCGTTGGTGTTGGGGACGTTGTTGCTCAGGTGGATCTGGAACCCGGCGGCCTCGCCTACCAGACCGCCCTGGAGGATAGCCTGGTTGTAGCCGGTGCCGTTGCCCACAAACCGCTCGTCCTTCAGGAGCAGCGCGTGGAACCAGGGCGGCACCACCACCCAGCGCCCCATCATGGGCACGTTGGCCTCAGAAAGGGCGGTCCCCAGGTCCACCAGGTAGTCGTAAGCGTTGGACGCGGTGGGGGTGACGGCGGTGCTGTCGGTGTAAAGTACGTTGTCCGCCGCGCAGCCCTCCAGCAACAGGTTGGCCAGGTACTGGTCCACAACGTCGTTGATGCCGTAGCTGGCCCGCTGCATGGCCGCGTCGATGAGCTTGGGGTTGGACTGGGCGTTGTCGATGTCCTTCACCTGGAAGTTGAAGTACTTGGCCTGGTCGATGACCAGGTTCTGCTGCTCCCCGTCCAGCTCCTCCGGGTCGGCGATGTCACTGCCGTCGTAGTCCTGGATGGTGATGTTGCCGAGCTGATTGATGTGGACGGTGTCGCCGTAGGCGCGGATCTCGCCCTCATAGTCCCGATTCATCAGACTGGCGTAAACGTGGACGTTGTCCAGGTGGTCCAGCAGCCGTGCGGACCAGATCTCAGGAATAAAGTTGTCAAATGCCATAGAATCCCTCTCTCCTTATGATGTAATAACGGTGTGATGGTGATTTGCCGCCCTCACCGGGCCAGCACCCTGGTGATTTCCTCCCAGTGGTCGTTGATCTCCCTTCGGGACATCCCCCGCAGACTCTCCCGGCTGTAGCTAGGGCTTCGAGCCGGTTCCTTCGGCGTGCGGGTGCCCCGCATCCGCTCGGTGACGGCCTGGGCCAGGCTTTCCCGGAACAGGGCCTCGAACAGTTCCACTTGCTCCAGCGCCTGGGCCTCGTCCTGCCCGGTCAGGAACCGGGCGAAGGCGGTGGGCAGGCCCCGGCTAGCCAGCTCCCGGCCCACCGCGTCCTCCAGCCGCTGGGCTGCGAAAGCGGCCTTTTCTTCGTCCAGGGCCTTTCGCTCCGCCTCCAGCGCCTGGCGCATCAGCACCGGCCCCTGCTCCGGTGCCGCCGCAGGCGGCTCCATCGGCTCCTGCTGCTCCTCTCTGCGTTCTTCCTCGTTCATGGTTTTCCCTCCTTGTTTTGCTGAAACGGCTTTTGTCTCCCCGCGCTTCTGTAGGGGCGGCGCTTCGCCGCCCGCAGGAACCACCTGCCTACCTTGGGCGGCCACGCTCACGCCCCCTACAGGAACGTACAGGCCCGCTTCAAAAAATCACGTCTTTTCTGCCCGCTGCTTGCTGACCTCCTCTCCCCGCTGCCGCCGAATGTTTTCCAGTGCCTCCGCCGGGTCCCGGATGAACCAGAGCTGGCTCAGCAGCGTCTGGTCGTCCACAATGCCCTGGAGACGGGTCACCATCTCCACGATCTCTCCCTCGTCGATGGGCATATTCACCGTGAACACCACGTCCACATCGTTGGTCCCCACCAGGTCCATCTCCCCCATGGTGTAGAGCCACCGGTTATAGAGCCGGAACCGCTCCTTGAGGCCCCGCTCCATCCGGCGAATTTTGTTCTTCACCATCAGGTTCATGGTCAGCAGCTTGAGCTTCAACGCCTGGCCGCTGGCGTTCCCGGCGAACTTCTCGTCGGACATATCCACCGTCAGCGTCATCTTGTGCATCTCCCGCACCAACGCATCGGCCAGCACCTGCACACTCTGTTCGTCGAAGGTCTTTTGGATGTATTCCACCCGTGCGTCCAACGGTGCGCCGTCCAAAAACTTCTCCCGCGCCAGACGGCCCTCGTCCCCTTCCCGGAGGGTCATGCCGAAGAACACCAGCAGCGACTCCAAGAACTTTTTCTTGTCGGTCAGACGACTGCTCATGAGCTGGTCGTAGGCGTCAATGAGGCTGATGATCTGCTCGAAATCCCCCTGCCGCTCGCCGTTGTTCTCGTAGCCGATGACCGGCACTTCCCCGAAATAGTGTTCTCTGGTCTCCCCTACCTGGTGAAAAACGGCGGTTTTCAAGTCGTCGCTGCGGTAATCCTTTTCCGTGTGGTCGGTGTAAACGGTGAGGAAGTAATACTTCTCCCGTGCGGTGGTCTCCCGCCGCTCCCACACCAGGGCGAAGAGCTTGTTGTGCTCTACCGTGGAGTCGCAGACCAAAATCCCGCTGCGGGGGTCGATTTTTGCGCTCCGGGGCCGGGGCTGTTCCTCGCTGGAGGCGTAGCACAGCTCCAGGCACTCGCCAAAAATGCCCATCCCCTTGCCGATCTCCTGGTCCACCTCGCTGATGTGCTGTCGGTCGAAGCAGTCCAGCAGCGGCGAGAGGTCCAGCGCCTTGTCTGCCGCCCTCCGGCGGCCCAGACTGACCTCCACCCCGCCGAAGGGGTCCTTCTCCTTCCGGCGGCGGGGGTTGCCGTCGTACTTCACCGGCTCCCCCAGGTAGTACCCCAGGCCCAGGTCCACCACATACTTGGCGTAGTTCACCGCCACCTGCACCTCATCGGCGGTTTTTCGCTGGCGCAGGATGGGGTGCAGCCCCCGGTAATAGTCATCCAGCCGCTGGTAACGGCCCGCGGCTTCCTCCGCCCGCTCCACCAGGTAACGCAGCACCGCAGGGGAGATGTCCTCTACGTCGGGCACTTCTTCCCGGTCTAAGTAGCAAATCAATGGTTGTTTCCCTCCTTTTGGTTCAGATTGACGTTCGTTTGTGCGGCCCTTGCAGTAGCTGTTAGCCGTTAGCTATTAGCTGTTAGCTTTGAACAGCAAACTTTCTTGGTTGCCCTTTTGACGCAGCCTTGCCGGTAATTCCGGGAACTTCTCCGTCTCAGAGAACTATCCTTTCTCAACCGACCACCCCTCTTGCCTCCCCTGAAAGGGGAGGGGGACCATGCGAAGCATGGTGGAGGGGTTTCCTCGTTATCAGTGATAAGCCTCAGCAATAAACCACAACGTTTCGTTTCACGGGCTAAGAGCTAACAGCTAAAAGCTAGCAGCTCAATTACATCCCTCTGGGCCGTCTCCCTGCCCTCGCATCCCCCCGCGTCACCACGGTAGAGACGAAGTACCGCACCGCGTCCATACAGTGGTCGTGGTCCTTCACGGGCTTATCCACCCCCTGGGCGGCGGCGGTCTCGTCCCAGACGTAGGCCCGGAACTCGCTGATGGTGCGGCTGCACGCTTTGGAAAAGAGCAGTTTGCCCTCCCGCAGCAGTTGGCTGACGTTGCGTATCCCGTCCAGCACCCGGTTGTCCGCCGCCTGGACGGGCAATCCTCGCCGCTGCAATTCGGTGATAAAACTGGCCGCTGACGGGTCAATTATCACCGTTCGGGGATAGCAACCGGCTAAAAAAAGCAGCAGGTCGTCTGCGTACTCGCCGTCGGTCTTTTGCCGCTGGCGCTGCCGCCCGTCCCAGCAGTACTCCCGGAGGCAGACCCACCGGCCCGCCCGGTCCTTCTGCCACAGCAAAAACACCGTGGGGTTGCGGGTGCCGTAGTCCACGCTGACGTAACAGTCCCCCGCCGTCTCCGGCAGTTGGGCGAGGACGTGCCGCCGGGGGTCGAAGCCATCGTAGACCAGCCCCTCCGCCGCCACCCACAGCCCCCGGACGTACCGGTCATAGAACACGCCGGTGTACAGCCGCTCATACCTGGCCCGGATGTCCGGGGCCAGGGCGGGGTTGTCCTCCATGGTGAAGTGCAGGTAGAGCAAATTCCGCGCCCCGGCCTGCTGGACCCACTCCCGGTAAAACCAGTGTTCCGGCCCCGCCGGGTTGCAGTTGAACCAGAACTTGCTGCCCGCCACGCTGCACCGGGCCAGGGCCTGCTCCACGAAGGAGCGGGGCATCAGCGCCACCTCGTCCAGCAGCACCCCCGCCAGGGTCATGCCCTGAATCAGGGCGTAGGAGGACTCGTCCTTGCCGCCGAACAGGTAATAGATGTTGCACCTGCCGCCGCCGGTGACGGTGATGCGGTTTTCGCTACGGCGCTCCTGGAAGTCGTAAACGCCCTCCAACCACTGGGGCATCCCGTCGGTGACGTTCCGCCGCAGGGCCTCGATGGTCTTGCCGCAGAGGGCGAACTTTTCCCCATTGAACCGGCTCATGCTCCACAGCAGGAACCCCGCCGTCATGGAGAGGGTCTTGCCGCTGCGGACGCTGCCATCGCAGAGCAGCCCATCCCGGTCTGCGAACTCACTCCACCGCCACCAGGTCAGCGCCAGTCTCTGCCGGGGGCTGAAGCTCTGGTATTGCATCGGTGTCAAAGCCCCCTTCCTCGTCCAGCAAATGGAGAAGATTGTTCTCCGGCTTTGGCCCGGCTGCGCCGTCGCCCCACTTGTCCCCCTTGCGCTTTTTCAGCCACAGGGAGATGGCGCTCATGTCCGGTCCCACCTGTTTGGTGGTCTCCACCTCCTTCCGCTCGCCCTTGGCGCTGACCTCTACCCGTTTCTCCACGCTCTCGTAGCCCAGGGCCTTGCGCAGCAGGGCGTTCTCCACCTGGAAGTCCACCGCCTCCGGGTCCACCTCCAGCGCCCGGCGAACGTCCTCGCTGCGTTTCTTCCACCGGGCCAGCGCCCGGGCGCTGATCCCCATTTCCTCCGCGATCTCCTCCTCGCTCCTGCCCTCCCGCCGCCAGCCGGCCAGCTTAGTCAGCCGTGCCTCGGTCAGCCAGTCCTCGATTTTTGTCACTCACAGTCCCCCTTCCTTTCTTGCTGACCGCATTATAGCACATTTGTTCGATTTCCACCAGCATTGTTTTTTCGGTTTCCGCGCTTTTTTCGTTTTTTTCGGGGAAAAGTGTATTTTGTGTACCACATAATACACTTTTCCCCCTGTCAGAAAGCGGCCAGCTACGCTCCGGGATTCTGTCGGACCTTCCAGTTGACAACCCCGGCGGGATTCGATACAATATCAACATCAATTTTGCGTGCCCCACTCTTTTTTTCGTTCACAAAGGAAGGAAGGCTCACACATATGGAACACGAACTCGTCATCGTCCTGGATTTTGGCGGACAGTATAACCAGCTCATCGCCCGCCGGGTGCGGGAGTGCGGCGTCTACTGCGAGGTAAAGCCCTACACCACCCCCCTTGCGGAGCTGAAAGCCGCGAACCCCATCGGCATCATTTTCACTGGCGGCCCCAACAGCGTCTATCTGGAGGACTCTCCTCACATCTCAGAGGAAATTTTCACCTGGGGCGTGCCCATTCTGGGCATTTGCTACGGCTGCCAGCTCATCGCCCACAGTCTGGGCGGGCTTGTCACCCCCGCTGTAGACGACTCCGCCCGGGAGTACGGCAAGACAGAAACCTTCTACGACACCTCCTGCAAGCTGTTCCAGGGTTTGCCGGAGACGGGCATCTCCTGGATGAGCCATGGTGATTACATGGCCAAAGTGCCCGAAGGGTTCCAACTGGTGGCCCACTCCGCCGCCTGCCCCAACGTGGCCATCGCGGACGAGGCGCGTGGGTTCTACGGCGTGCAGTTCCACCCGGAGGTCAACCACACGGAAAACGGCCTGAAGATGCTCCACAACTTCCTCTATGAGGTCTGCCACGCCAAGGGCGACTGGACCATGGGGGATTACTGCAAGACCGCCATCGCCTCCATCCGCCAGAAGGTGGGAGACGGAAAAGTATTACTGGCCCTGTCCGGCGGTGTGGACTCCTCCGTTGCCGCCGCTCTGCTGGCGGAGGCAGTGGGAGATCAACTGACCTGCGTGTTCGTGGACCACGGCCTGATGCGAAAGGATGAGGGCGACGAAGTCGAAAAAGCCTTTGAAAAGTGGAACATCCACCTGATCCGCATGAACGAAGAAGAGCGGTTCCTGACCGCCCTTGCCGGGGTCAGTGACCCGGAGCAGAAACGGAAGATCATCGGGGAGCAGTTCATCCGGGTCTTTGAAGTGGTGGGCAAGCAGATCGGCGCGGTGGACTATCTGGTCCAGGGCACCATCTACCCCGATGTCATCGAGTCCGGCACCGGCGATGCCGCCGTCATCAAGAGCCACCACAACGTGGGCGGGCTGCCCGACTACGTGGACTTCAAGGAGATCATCGAGCCGTTGCGGATGCTCTTCAAGGACGAGGTGCGCCAACTGGGACGGGAACTGGGCCTGCCGGAATACCTGGTCATGCGCCAGCCCTTCCCCGGCCCCGGCCTGGGCATCCGTATCATCGGGGACGTGACCAAAGAAAAAGCCGACCTCCTCCGGGAGGCAGACGCCATCTTCCGAGAGGAGGTCGCAAAGGGCGGCTGGGACCGCAACATCAACCAGTATTTTGCTGTGTTGACCAACATGCGCTCGGTGGGCGTCATGGGCGACGGCCGCACCTACGACTACACCCTGGCCCTGCGGGGAGTTACCACCACTGACTTCATGACCGCGGACTGGGCCAGAATCCCCTACGAGATCCTGGACGCCGCCTCCACCCGAATCGTCAATGAGGTGAAGGGCATCAACCGGGTGGTGTATGATATTACGTCGAAACCGCCCGCGACGATCGAGTGGGAATAATAAAATCTTAGTTTCACAGTCCCGAAAAACGTTGAAATTCCAGCGTTTTTCGGGATTTGTCATTTTTGCTGGCTACAAACTGGCTATATTATTCATGATTCATAAGAAAAGAGCGAACTGATTTTGTGAAGTCAGTTCGCTCTTTTCGCTTATATAAATCCAACGAGGCTGCTCTCTGTGATTGTGGCAGAAGGGTTGTACTTTTCGACTAGCGTTTGGACAATAAGATTACTCCCACCACCAATTCGAGGGCTTAAAGTAATCTCCATGTCTTCAAATGCTTCATTGGATATTATCATATCGTAATATGGAAATAACTGCATTTCCGTACCATGTATGATTCTATTAAGAGTTTTGGAATTTCCATCAATTAATTCCTCGGTAGGCTGATTGATATTAATATTAAAGGGAAGTATATCCAGTTTATAACGCCACTCTCTTTGAAACTTCCAGTGCAAATTTTTGTGTTTACCAAGATTATCAAACTTTAGTTCAAGCTGTTTGCCATCTATTTTTAGCATATGTGGATATAGTTTTTCAACATCATTGGTATATTCAACCTTATAAAGAATTTGACGGCTTAACGCCTGGGCAGAGATAAAACCATCTTTCAGCATGGTAGAAATAGGAATAAGAGTCTTCATTTGTTGGCCCTTTGAGTTGTCAGCAACCGAAGCCTTCATTATTCTAGAGATTTCCTCAGCAGTGTTATCGTAAATCACAAAAGGATTTTTACGAAGTTTGATTCTTACGCCAAGATTCAGTGACGCATACATATTCCACATTGGGATGCTTTCGGTAGGGTTATCAGTCCACGAACTTATGTAGCAAAATTGCCCTATGTTTTTGATGTCAGCCGTTTCTTTTTCTTGCAAATCATCCATCTTATCTAACGAATTGAAACGAATGGTTCGATTTTTTAGAATCAGAGCCAATGATTCAATATTTGTATAGTGATATAAATATTCAATGTTTTCTGCCATAAATAC
>JAJPXR010000159.1 GCA_021205375.1 Clostridiales bacterium
TAAGTATTATCTCACATCTTTCCCCAAAAAGAAAGAGGCACCTTGTACGAAAACGGGTTTTCTCGCCCTGAAAAATCCGGAAAGAGGGCGCATCCTTCCACGCCGTCCCAACCGCCGGCGCTTTTCCGTCCTTTTGGGGGGATTCCCGGCGGTACTGCTCCGGTTTCCGGCGTTTTCTCCATTGCAAAAGGGTATCGCACTGTGCTATAATAGAAGTGTGACAAAATGAAACCAAATGGTAACAAGAAGTTACAACCCAGGTGCAACACATGAAAGAATTTACCATAGGCCCCAACGACGCGGGCCAGCGGGTAGACCGCTGGCTGGCAAAAACCGTCCCGTTGCTGCCGGCGGCGCTGGCCCAGAAGTACATCCGCTTGAAACGGGTCAAGCGCAACGGCAAACGGACTGAGCGGGACGCCCGGCTGGAGGTGGGCGACACCCTCCAGCTTTACATCAACGACGAGTTTTTCGACGCCCCCACCCCGGAGAACGCCTTCTTGAAGATCGCCAGCCCCAAGCTGGACATTCTCTATGAGGACGACCAGATTTTACTGGTCAACAAGGCCCCCGGCATGGTGGTCCACGCCGACGAGACGGAGCAGGTCAACACCCTCATCAACCACATTCTGGCCTACCTGTACCAGAAAAAGGAGTGGGACCCCCGCCAGGAGAACGCCTTCGCCCCGGCCCTCTGCAATCGCATCGACCGGAACACCGGCGGCATCGTCATCGCCGCCAAGACCGCCGAGGCCCTGCGGGTGATGAACCAGAAAATCCGGGACCGGGAGCTGACCAAGCGCTACCTCTGCGCGGCAGTGGGGCAGCTTCGCCCGCCTGACGGGACGCTGAAATCCTGGCTGCGCCGGGACGAGAAGAAAAAACAGGTCTACGTCACCGCCAAGCCCGCCCCCGGCGCACGGACCGCCATCACCAAGTACCGCACGCTGACGGTGCGGGACGGCCTCTCCCTGGTGGAGTGCGACCTCATCACCGGGCGCACCCATCAAATCCGGGCGCAGCTATCCTACGTGGGCCACCCCCTGCTGGGGGATGGCAAGTACGGGCAGGAAGCGGTCAACCGCCGCTGGCACCGGAAGGGGCAGGCCCTGTGGAGCTGGTATCTCCAGTTCCAGTTCACCACCCCGGCGGGAGAACTGGAGTACCTGAATGGCAAGCACTGGCAGGTGAACCACATCGACTTTGTGGAGGAGCTGTTCCCCGGCTTCGACCTGTCCCGCATCCCGCCCCGTTTCTGAAGAACCTCTGGTTAAATAACTCCCGGCGTTTGGACGGCATATTTCGTGCAACTCTTCGTTGTAAAATCTTGAAATACACAAAGTATTCCTGCGATTTTACGCCTCGATTTGCGCAAAATCTGCTCGCCCAGCCATCCAAGGCCATTTAATCAGAGGTTCCTAACCCAAAAAAGGAGCATTTTTATGAGCAAACCCCTGAAATTTCCGCTGCTGCTGGCACTGACGGCGCTGCTGTGCGCCTGTCTGACCGGCTGCGGCGAGAAGCACACCTTCACCGTCTACGCCGACGGCGATTACATCTCCCAAAGCGTCCTCGACGCCTTCACCGAGGAGACGGGCATTGAAGTCACCTATGTCACCGGCTCCCGCACCCCGGAGGCCAAGGAGGAGACCCTGTTCGAGGACACCAGCACCCAGACCGCCGCCTCCGCCGTGGAAGAGGCCCTCTCCGACAGCGACGATGAGCGGGACCCCTACGACAACGCCTACAGCGGCATGACCCTGGTGGAAATTTTGCAGTCCACCCGTGACGCCTCCATCGCAGAGGCGGAGGAAAAGGCCGCCAAAGAGGGCGACACCAGTATCGGGGAGATCGAGTATGACCCCGCCGTCTACGACGTAATTTTGACCGACGGGGCCACCCTGGGCGAGCTGGTCGAAAACGACCTGCTGCTGCCGCTGGACACCTCTCTTGTCACCAACCAGGACAACATCAACGAGGAGTTCACCGGCCTGGACTACGACCCTGACAACCGCTACACCGTCACCACCATGTGGGGGATGCTGGGCGTGCTGTGGAACACCCAACTGGTGGAGGAACAGTTGACCTCCTGGGACGACCTGTGGAACGAGGCTTACGCCGGGCAGATCATTATGCCGGACAGCCTGCGGGACTGCCTGAGCGTGGCCCTGCTCTCTCTGGAGAAGTACCCCAACGCCACCAAGGAGTCCACCCTGAACGCCGCCTTTGACAAGCTGGAGGAACAGCAGCCGCTGGTAGCGGACTACTCCAACCGGGACGCCTTCATTCTAATGCAAAACGACCGGGCCGCCCTGTACCCCTGCTTCTCCGGCGACGCCCTGTCCATGATGGGCGAAAACGCAAATCTGGCCTTCCTCATCCCCTCCGGCGGCACCTGCCGCATTACCTTCGGTTACGCGGTGGCGGCGGACAGCCAGTACAGCGAGGACGCCATGACGTTTATCAACTATATGTGCAGCGCCACCAACCTGGCCAAAAACGCCGTCTATTCCAAATACTCCCTGACCTCCGACGAAGCAAAGGAGCAGTTGGACGACTACTGGAGTACCAACCCCGTGGCCTATCCGGACGAGAGTATTCTCGCGGGGACGCAAATCATCACCACCTTCTCCGCCGAGAACCGGGAACTGGTCAACCAGCGCTGGGCACAGTTGACCGGTCAGACCACCGACACAGACACCGAAACCGAGGAAGGAGACACATCCACATGAGCATCGAATTGGGTTTGAAGGGCCGGGCAGAGACCATCGTCACCCCGGAAAAGACCGCCGCCGCCTGCGGCTCCGGCTCCCTGCCCGTCTACGGCACCCCCTGGATGCTGGCGCTGATGGAAGAGGCCGCCTGCAACAGCCTGAAAGACGCCCTGGCGGAAAACCAGGGCAGCGTGGGCATGGGGATGGAGCTGACCCACGTCTCCCCCACTCCGGTGGGCATGAAGGTGTGGGCGGAAAGCGAGCTGGTGGCCGTGGAGGGCAAAAAGTTGACCTTTTCTGGCACCGCCTACGACGAGGCAGGGGTCATTGGCCGCTGCCGGCAGCAGCGCTGCCTGATTTGGAACGACCGCTTTCTGAGCCGTTGCCAGAGCAAGAGGCAATGACAACCCAACTTTTTTCAGCACAACAAAAAGGGACAGGATGCAAAATCCTGTCCCTTTGGTGTTTTCTATGGTGTTGTAAGCGGAAATCAGTCCTGGTCCCAGTTGTGCCAGACGTTCTGCACGTCGTCGTCGTCCTCCAGCAGCTCCAGCATCCGCTCCATGTTCTTGATGTCGCCCTCTTTTTCCAGCTTGACCATGTCGTTGGGGATCATGGCCTCTTCCGCGGACTCGAAGGTGTAACCGGCGGCTTCCAGCGCCTCGGAGACGGCCACCAGGTCCTCAGGGGCGCAGTAGACCACGAACACGTCGCCCTCATTTTTCAGGTCGTCCGCGCCAGCCTCCAGCGCGTCCATCATGACGGTGTCCTCGTCCAGCTCCTCGTCCTCGTTGTTGATGACGATCTGGCCCTTGCGTTCGAAGTTCCAGGACACGCAGCAGGTGGCGCCCAGGTTGCCGTTGTACTTATCGAACAGGTGGCGGATGTTGGGGGCGGTGCGGTTGCGGTTGTCGGTCAGGGCCTCCACGATGACCGCCACGCCGGAGGGACCGTAGCCCTCAAACTGCAAAGTCTCGTAGTTGTCGCCGCTGCCAGAGGCCAGCGCCTTGTCGATGGTGCGCTTGATGTTATCCTTGGGCATATTCACGGCCTTGGCCTTGGCGATGACCGTAGCCAGCTTGGAGTTGTTCTTGGGGTCGCCGCTGCCGCCGGTCTTGACGGCCACGATCATTTCGCGGGCGATCTTGGTGAACGCCTGAGAGCGCTTGGCGTCGGCAGCGCCCTTTGTTTTTTGAATGTTATGCCACTTGGAATGTCCGGACATGAGTGATT
>JAJPXR010000104.1 GCA_021205375.1 Clostridiales bacterium
GCCGGGACGCGGTGCAGTTGTACAGGACGTGCCGGGTGGCCTTCTGGTCGCCCTCAAACTGGAACAGCAGAGCGAAATGCTCCAGTTCCGCCTCGGTGTTCTCCGCCAGCACTCCGTTGTCGTCCAGTGTCTCGTTCATGATGTCCTGCAGGAACGCCTCCGGGATGAGCGCCAGCTCCAGGTCGCCGGAGTAACCGCTGTTGTTGTTCAGCACCACATACACAATGTTGTCGGCGTACCAGTTCTCCGGTTCGCCCTCCGCGCTGATGGACAGGCTCCGCGCGCCCGGCATGGCCACAGGCGTTGCGTAGGTCACGTTGCCATCATCGTCAAAGGTGGCCTTGGCGTAATACAGGCTTTTCAGGCCGTACTTGATTTTGTTCGCAGACATAAGTCTTCCTCCTTATCTATGAGCTGGTCAAACGACCAGCTCATACAAAACTTCGTATAATTTTTCTGATTCTATCCAGACCTCAGACTTCTCAAAATACAGTTCATGGGCTGTCAGCACCGCCTCGATGTTTTCCTCCAGCGCCGGGTCCTTGCGGTCGGTGTAGACCTCGATGTCCAGTTCCCGGTCGGAGTGATAGACGATGTTGTCCGCGCCGAACTGCTGGGCAGCCGGATACAGGAAACAGATGAAGGGCGGGTCAGGGGACTCGCCCTCGGCAAAGTGGTGGTAGGCATAGGGAATGCCCATTTCATCCAGCATTGCCAGAATTTCATCATGGGTCATAACGTTATCCCTTCAATGCGGCTTCAATGAGCCGCTGCAGCAGTTCGATACCCTCCGCCTCGGCAGGCGCGATGTGGGGATAGGCTTTCGTCCGACCGCCTCCCCGGTTTGCGTGGCCTTTCTCCAGCAGGTGGACCAGTTGGTATCGGTTCTTCGAGTGGACAGTGAGGTGGAGGGACTGGCTGTCCTCGCCGGTCTTGGTCACCGTCCAGCTTTTCCGATACGCGCCCGTCCGCACCGGCGCGCCAGCCTGGATGGACTTCCTGACTGTAGTCGCGCTTTTCCTGACAGCGGATTTCATATCCTCCGCAGCGAGGTCGGCGTACTCCTGCAAACCTTCGTTGATGGCGTCCGCCATCTCGTCAATGCTCACTTTCTTTGTGGACATCAGATATCCCGCCTTTCCTTCTCGCAGGTCAGTTTCAGGGACTTGCGGTCGTAATTCATCCAGTTGATGGACGTAATGTTGTACGGAGCATCCCGGAACCGGACACGATAGTGAGTGGTGTCAAGGTCCGTCAGTTCCGAGCAGTAACGGACGGTGAACACCAGCGCTTCCTCCGCTGATGTGACACCCGCCGTCTGCTGCTCCTTCTGCTGGAGACCGGATGCTGCGGCGGTGGCGGCGCAGGTGAAATAGTCCGTCCACTCGTTGATGTGGTTTCCCACAGAATCAACGGTGACAGTGTTTTTCTGGATGGTGATCCGCACATTCAGGAGGGAGATGTTCATGTCAGAACACCCCCTCCCGAATGGCGAACAGCAGAGACCGCAGGGTCAGCGTCAGGCCGTGGTGGTCGGCCTCCTCCCGATGCTCGTAGAGGTAACCGAGGGAGTACAAAACAGCGACCTTCATGACCTCTTGGATACGCGCAAGCTCATCCTCGGTATAAAGGCTTGCTTCGTCCTCTCCGCCATCAACCACAGCCCACTGCTCGTCCGACAGCCTTGCCACGTCCGCGCAGAGGCGGCAGGCGGAGGCCAGGAGGACGCCAATGAGACCGTCATCGTCCGAAGTGTCCACGCGCAGATAATTTTTCGCTTCCTCCAGCGTAATCAGGCTCATATGGCATCCTCCTTTTCAGGTTAGCCGGTGGTGCTGCCGATGGTCAGCACCTGCACGGCTTCCGGCAGGAGCAGCCGACCGTCTACACGCTCTTTGGCGACATAGCCGATCATGCCGTTGCCCGCGAACAGTTCACGCAGTTCCGCAAAGGAACGGGTGCCGCGGTCCCCGATGTTGTAATAGTGATAGTCGCCAAAGGAGATGGCGGTGGTGGGCGCATAGGCGCTGGTGTGGACGGCGTACCCCAGCACCCGGTCAGGCTCGCCAGCCTGATAGCTGGGCTGCCAGATATAGGCGCCGTTGTTGTCCTTCAGCTTGCGGATGGCGGCGATGGTGGCGTCATTCATAATGAAGGAGGCGTTCTTCCGGTAGGGGCGCTTCAGCGCGTACACCAGAGAGATGAGACTGTCGGAGTCCACCTCGTCCACAGCATCAAACGCAGTGGCGGTGGTGAACAGGCCGGTGGGCTTGCCCACGCCGTCTCCGTTCAGGAAGGCGTCCTCCTCGGCGTTGGCCATTGCCTTGCCGAACTGGGTGGTGATGTAGTTCTCCAGACCAAAGGCGTTGTCGTAGAGCAGCTCCTCCGTCACCTTGATGGCCACATGGAGTTTGTAGGCGTCCAGCGTCACCTGGTCGAAGGTGGCGTCTCCCCAGGTCAGTTCGCCGCCCTCCTCGATCCACGCTGCGGTGGGCTTGTTGGCGGTCAGGTTGATGCGGTGCAGGCCGCTGGTGGTGATTTTGGTGGCCAGAGAGCGCATGATGTTTTCCTCATCCAGCACATCAATGAGCCGCCGGTCCCATTCCTCCGGCACCAGGTAGCCGCCCTCGGCGTCCACACCTTCCTGCAGGGCGTTGCTCACATTCTTGAAGTTGGAGCGCAGCGCCGCCAGAGCCGCCTGCCGATACTCGTCAGAGGCACGTCCGGTCTTCTGCTTGCCCTTGCCGCCAGGCTGACCGGTGATGGGGTTGCTGGTGGGCTGGGAGAGCTGCTTCTCGATTTCGGCGGCGCGTTCCAGTCGGGAGATTTCCCTGCCCAGGTCGTTGATCTCCTGCTCCATGCGGGAATAGGTGGCATCGTCCTCGGCGGACAGGGTGCCGTTCTTGGCTCGATCTGTGTCCACCTCTTTCACCAGCGCGGAGTAGGGAATCGTCTCCCCGCTGCGCAGGACATACACGCCGTCCGCGTCACCATCGTGGTAGGCAATATACCGAGCACAGGCCACATCGACAAACTTCGGTTCAAGCTCTACGCCGTAGCAGGTTCTTCCAAGCTGCTCACAGGCAATCAGAGTGGATGCACTGCCCAGGAAGCCGTCCAAAACCAGTCCGTTGGTCATCGTACACTGCTTAATGAGATATGCAATGAGCTGCACCGGCTTTGAGCTTGGATGTCCAAATCCTTCCTTTTCAGAATCCTTGATGCCATCGAACTCAAACACAGCCGTCTGCTTCTGGTCACCATACCAGATGTGTTTTCCGTCCTTACGCCAGCCCCAGATAATGGGCTCCATGTTAAATTTCCAGTCCGTCCTCATGAACGGAGCGCGGGGCTTCTTCCAAATGAGACCGGCACCGACTTTGAATCCGGCATCCTCGAAAGCGTCATAAAAAACGCGGGTCTTCATGGTCGCATAGAACTCATAAATACTCGCGTCTTTTGCCATAGCGTTTTTGAAGTTGGTGAACACCTTCATCAAAAACTCGTAGGCCTCTTTGTCGTTCAAATTGTCGTTGGCAATCGTGCCGGACTTATTTTTCAGATTCACGAAATAAGGAGCATCCGTGCAGACCAGGTTGACCTTTGTGTCACCCAGCAGTTGGTCAAACGTTTCCGGCAAAGTCGAATCACCGCAAATGACGATGTGCCTGCCTATGTGCCATACATCGCCCACTTGAGTGATGCACGGCTTTTCCAGTTCTGCATCCACATCGAAATTATCCTCTTTAGCATCGCTGCCGTCATCAAACAGGGCAGATAGTTCCTTCTCGTCAAAACCGGTCAGGCCGATGTCGAAATCCTCCTCCTGCAGAGCCTCGATTTCCACCCGCAGAAGTTCCTCGTCCCATCCAGCGTCCATCGCCATTCTGTTGTCCGCAATGATATATGCTTTCTTCTGGGCTTCGGTCAGGTGGTCGGCAAAG
>JAJPXR010000192.1 GCA_021205375.1 Clostridiales bacterium
GCCCGCTCTGTCCTGGAGGGACGCAAGATTCAGTTTCATAGCAAACGCTCCTTTTCCGCTTTCGCCTTTCCCTCAGGACAGGCTAGCGAAGTATATACTGTTTAAAAAGGTTTCCATGTCATCTTTTGGATTTTCCACGGTGTCCTGCACATTTAACTCCACATTGACAATAGAACTGCCGTAGGTGGTGAAAGCAGAATACACTAGGGTATAGGGTACGTCCTCATCGTCACAGGGATAGACCAGTACCGTAAACAGATGGCTGCCGCAGGTGACGGTGTAGGTCTCCGTCACATCGTTGGACTCCTGCTCATAGGCCAGTCCGTCCTCCAGGTAGGCTTCGGCGGTCTCTGCGTCCTCCACCTTCTCCAGCAGCAGGTACAGCGTCGCGTCAAAAGCGGTGATGGAGGAACCGGTGGTGGTCTCAAAGGAAAACTCTTCTCCCAGGGACCAGATGCCGTAGTACATCTCACCGTCGGTATAGACCTTGCCTTTTTCGAAACTGTCCATGCCGCAGGCGTCCTCGTCAATGCCCAATGTGCCGCCCAGGGTGGTCCACTCCTTGTCCCATGTTGTGCCATCCTCCGCAGTCGTCGGTGTTTTGGCACAGCCGACAGTGGAGAGCAGCAAACAGACCGCCGTTAATATGCAAAACCATCGTTTCATGTTCTGCTCCTTTCCCTTTCCAGTGGTGCGTCTACCCTGGCCCTGAAAAGTTTCTCGCACCTCCGGTTCTATCACGCAAACGGATTCTCCGTGGGATAGGGCAGGCTCTTGGGCTGGTTATACGCGATGTCCTCAATACCGAAGTATTTGAACACCTCATAAAGATACTTGCCCACATGGGAGAAGGCCACAGCGCCGTGATGGGGGTAGCGCTTCTGCACCAGCACATGGCGGTAGAACCGGCCCATTTCGGGAATGGCGAACACGCCGATGCCGCCGAAGGAGCGGGTGGGCACGTCCAGCACCTCGCCCTGGGCGATGTAGCTGCGGAGAACGCCCTCGCTGTCGCACTGGAGGCGGTAGAAGGTGATGGGGCTGGCGGCAATGTCGCCCTCCAGGGTGCCGCGGGTGAAGTCTGGCTCGCTGTCCTGCGGCTCCAGCAGGCGGTGCTGGATGAGCTGATATTTCACTGCCCGGTCAGAGCAGAGCTTGCACTCCGGGGTGTTGCCGCAGTGGAACCCCATGAAGGTGTCGGTGAGCTTGTAGTCGTACTTGCCGGCGATGTCCTCGTCATAGATGTACTTGGGGACGCTGTTGTTGATGTCCAGCAGGGTGACGGTGTCACCGGAGACACACATACCGATGTACTCGGACAGAGCGCCGTAGATGTCCACCTCGCAGGAGACGGGGATGCCCCGGCTGACCAGGCGGCTGTTCACATAACAAGGCTCAAACCCAAACTGAGAGGGGAAAGCGGGCCAGCACTTGTCCGCGAAGGCCACGTATTTTTTGCTGCCCTTGTGGGTCTCGGCCCAATCCAGCAGGGTCAACTCGAACTGCGCCATACGCTCGTTCAGTTCGAGGTAGTAACTGCCCTCGCCCATTTCGGCGGCCATTTCCGCGCAGACGGCGGGAATGCGGGGATCGCCCGCGTGTTCCTTGTAGGCGACCAGCAGGTCCAGCTCGGAATTTTCCTCGATTTCCACGCCCAGCTCATACAGGCCCTTGATGGGGGCGTTGCAGGCGAAGAAGTCCTGGGGACGGGGGCCGAAGGTGATGATCTTCAGGTTTTTCACGCCGATGATGGCCCGCGCCACGGGGACAAAGTCCCGAATCATATCGGCCACTTCCTCGGCGGTGCCCACGGGGTATTCCGGGATATAGCTCTTCAAATGGCGCATCCCCAAGTTGTAGGAGCAGTTCAGCATCCCGCAGTAGGCGTCGCCCCGGCCATTGACCATGTCGCCATCGCCCTCGGCGGCGGCCACGAACATACAGGGGCCATCGAACTTCTGCGCGATTTCCGTCTCCGGGGTCTCCGGGCCGAAGTTGCCCAGGAACACCACCAGGGCGTTGCAGCCTGCCGCGTTCACATCGTCCACGGCCTTGAGCATATCCAGCTCATTCTCTACGGTGATGGGACACTCATAGAGGCCCTCCCCGTAGGCGGCCACGATGTTTTTCCTGCGCTGGGTAGACAGCGCGATGGGGAAGCAGTCCCGGCTGACGGCGATGATGCCCAGCTTGACGGTTGGAATGTTGTTGCCTAACATTTGAAATTCCTCCTTGTTTTGTATTAAATGTCGTTGGAAATATCTAAATTAGCCCCTTTCAGGCCAATGTGCGCACCCTGACGGGCCTCGTCAGAATCCGGGTGGGCCAGCAGCCACTTGTTAGTGGCCCAGAGCAGCGCATCGTCTCCGCCGTAGATTTTCATGCCCTCCGGTTTGGGGCCGTTGGTGCCTTTGGGCAGAGCCACCAGCACCTGGAACCCTCTGGCCGGGTCGGTGTGGCAGGGGGCGTAGTGCAGGGTCGTGGCATAAACCTCCACCATCACTCCGGCGGGGACTCGGAACGCCTTCACATCGGCGGTGTCCAGCACCCCGTCCGTGATTTGCTCCTGCCTTGCCAGCAACAGGACAAAGTCAGACGTACCCAGGTTGAACTCGCTGTCCCGGTGGTACTCCAGGCAGTTCAGCTTGGTGTTATGGCCGTTGCACCAGCCCATCTGGACGGGCATTCCGCCGAACAGGTTCTCGCAGACCTCCGCCGTGGCGGGCAGCTCCTGCAAAGTTTCATCCTCCGCCGTGTAAACCACGCCCGCCGTCACTGGGGTCGCCGCCAACGCCTCCATGATTTCCTCCACGGGAAAGTTCTCATGCACCTGCCCGTAAGGTTTAAATGCAGCGTCAAACACAGAATAAATTTTCATTTCTGTCACCTCTCACAGCAGTTGAGGGAACAGCGCCTTGCAGGTCGGATAAATTTTCCGGAACTGCTGATACCGTTCCTCATACAGCGCCGCCAGTTCCGGGTCAGGCTCCACCGTGTCCACTACATGAACCAGTTCGTCGCAGACCGCCTTGACGGTGGGATAGGTCCCGTCCGCCACCATCGCCAGCATCGCGCCGCCCATGCCTGGGCCTTGCTCCGATTCCACGATTTCCAGCGTGACGTTCAGCACATTGGCGCAAATGGTCTTCCACAGGGGGCTTTTCGCGCCGCCGCCGCAGATTTTGCTGCGCTCGAAAGTGATTCCTTGTGCGCAGGCCACCTCCAGGCTGTCCCGGATGCCGAAGGCCACGCCTTCCAGCACCGCCTGGGTCAGGTCGGCGCGGGTGGTGTCCATGGTCATGCCGATGAAGGTGCCGCGGGCGTTGGTGTCGTTGATGGGGCTGCGCTCTCCCATCAGGTAAGGCAGGAAAAAGACGTGATTTTTGCCCAGCTTGTCTGGTGTGATGGGGGCCTGCTCCGTGTTATAGTCCTCCGTCTGGAAGATGTCCTCCATCAGCCACTTGTTACAACTGGCGGCGGAGAGCATACAGCCCATCAGGTGATAATTCCCATCCGCATGGGCGAAGGAGTGGAGGGCGTTCTGCGGGTCCACACCGAACCGCTCACTGGAGATGAAAATGGTCCCGGAGGTGCCCAGGGAGATGTTGCAGGCTCCCTCGCCCACAGTACCGGTCCCCACCGCGGCGGCGGCGTTGTCCCCGGCTCCGGCGGCGACAACCACCGTCTCTGGTAGGCCCAGCTTTTTCGCCATATCCGGCAGGAGGGTCCCCACCGGCTGGTAGGACTCGAAAATCTGCGCCATCTGGGATTCTTTTACGCCGCAAATCTCCAGCATCTCTTTCGACCAGCACTTGTGCTGCACGTCAAAGAGCAGCATCCCGGATGCGTCGGAGACGTCGGTGCAGTGAACGCCTGTCAGCTTGTAGTTGATAAAATCCTTGGGGAGCATGATCTTGTCGATTTTGGCGAACAAATCCGGCTCGTTCTCCCGCATCCACAGCAGCTTGGGTGCGGTGAACCCGGCGAAGGCGATGTTAGCGGTGTACTGAGAAAGTTTTTCCTTCCCCACCACGTTGTTCAGGTAATCCACCTGCTTCGCAGTGCGCCCGTCGTTCCAGAGGATGGCGGGGCGAATGACGTTGTCGTCCTCGTCCAGCACCACCAGGCCGTGCATCTGGCCGCCGGCTCCGATGCCCGCCACCTGAGCGGCGTCGAAGCCCGTTAAAAGCTCCGGTATCCCCTCCTCCACAGCGGTGAGCCAGTCCTCCGGGTTCTGCTGGCTCCAGCCAGGGCGGGGGAACTCCAGCGGGTATTCCTTTGAAATGATGTTCAAAATTTGACCCGTTTCGTCCATCAGCAGCAGCTTGGCCGCCGAGGTCCCCAGGTCGATTCCGATGTAGAGCATAAGTTTCCCTCCTCAAAATGTTTCTCAGTCTCCAACGCACAGGAGGTTCCTCCGCGTTGGCACATTGCTTTTACGGTCAAAGTGGTGTATACTAAACGGGACAGTTTTCACCATTCCTGGTGTTCCATTTCCGCCGCTTCCTCCTCGTCCTCTTCCCTGTGGGTCCGCAGCGCCGCGGTCAGCCGCTCCTCGATTTTGAAGTCCGCGTCCAGCTTTTTGTAGACGATCATCGTCCCAACCACTGCCGGGAACCACATCCCCAGGAGGACGAACACAATGAGACTGTAAGGGATCAAAAGGCCGAGAAGCACCCAGTAGCAGAGCTGCACCGCCACCGACAGCAGCGTGACCAGCGGGTGGGCGAGGATCATCAGCAGGCTGTTGCGGAAGATGTAGCGCAGCGGCAGGTCCAGCAGCACCCGCTGTGGCCACACGTAGGTGAACACAGCCATCGTGAGTACGATGCTGATAATGGTACACACCAGAACAGAGGTGGGCAACCCGTTCTCGCCGTATTGTAGCACCACCAGCACATCCACCACCATGGCCGCCAGACAGCCCAACATCCCGCCGGGCAGCAGGTACGCCTTCCAGTCCCGCTTCCACGCCTCGCGGTAGTGGTCCCACCACCGGCCCATCTCGCCCCGAATGGCGCGCATAATGCCGTCCATCATGGCTCCATAAGCGGCCCCGGCGATCATGCCGCCCAACACCCCGGCCAGCAGCAGGAGGAGCGCTCCGTTCTGGCTCAGTGCGTAAAGGATGCCCACCACAGCGGGCAGCAGGGCAATGGTGCTGAGGGCGCTGGTGCCAAAAAACCGACCCAGGTTGTCAAAGAGGATCTCCCAGAACAGCCGCACGCCGGTGTTGTTGGAGGTTGGCCCGGAGACTGTTCCACCCATGTTTTCAAAGTCCTGTCCGAACAGCATTTCAAGCGCTCCTTTCGTTCGTGTTTTTCGGAAAAACTGACCCCGGCGGCGATTTGTCAGCCAACGCCCGTCAGGGCCGCAAAGAGGGCGTTTCCCCCTGGGAAGGTGGCTTCATAGTCTGCGTCCTCCTCGAACAGGGCGCGCCGCCCCAGGTAAACCGTGCGGTCAAACCCGTCGCAGCTCCAGGCCACGCACATCTCGGCCCAGTTTTCACACTCGTAGTTGTCCTCCTCGCCGGAGATGTCGCCGTTCAGGTACTGGAGAACGCCGGTGTTGAACTGGAATTTTTCCGGGTCATCCATGAGGAACAGGTAGCTGTCCGCGTCGTTGAGCTGGTTCAGGAGCTTGAGCGTGTTGTAATAGGTCTCCTCGGCGGCCTCCTCGGTGGCGTCCACCCGGAAGTCGATGGCGAACTGGCGGATGGTGACGATCACTTCTCCGTCTCCGTTTTCGTCGGAGCTGACCGCTTCCATCGCGGCTGTAATGGCTTCCTCTTCCTCCTCGGTCAGCTCTGTGCAGCCAACCCAAGTGACGATATGGTCCGCGGGGACGCTTTCGCTGCTGTTCTGTTCGAGATAAACACCCAGCAGGAGGATAACGGCGATGAGCGCCACCCACTTTCCGTTATAGGTGAACCAGTGACCGATGGATACATAATGGGTGCGGTGGGCAAACGGCTTCATGAGAAAAGACCTCCTGGGAAACTCTGCTTTTTGTGAAAAAGGAGTGATACCTTCCTATGATTGAAAATCTAAACGGCACACGGGAAACCGTCACATTTAAAAACTCTCTCCCCGTTCGGTTTTACCGCAACGACGAATCGGAGTGCTTTCCCCAGCACTGGCATCTGCCCGGCGAGATCATCGCCCCTCTGTCCAACTCCTACGAGGTGATCGTGGCAAAAACCACGGTGGTGGTGTACCCCGGCGATATCCTCATCATCGCCCCCAGTGAGCTGCACGCCATCAACGCGCCGCCCACCGGCGTCCGGTACATCGTCAATTTCGACGTAAACAGCCTGGACCAGTTCCAGGACGCCAGCTATTTTTTCTCCTCACTGACTCCCTACTGCCTGATTACGGAGCGGGACGCGCCTCAGGTCGGCCAGCAGATGATGGAGTGCCTCGCCGAGATGGAAACGGAGTATTTCAGCGAGGCCCCTTTCCGGGACGTGGCCATCACCTCTCTGCTGCTCCGCTTCTTCCTGCTGGCGGGCCGGTACACCTTCCAACCGTCGCGGCGGCCCGGCTCCACCCAGTCCAAGCAGCAGGAATACACCCAGCGCTTTACCTCGGTCTGCAATTACATCTCCCGGCATTGCACCGAGGACCTGACCCTGGAGAGTGTCAGCGAATACGCCGGGTTCAGCAAATACCACTTCTCCCGTCTCTTCCGGGAGTTCGCCGGGACCACCTTCCACAGCTACCTCACCGGCAGCCGCATCCTCTGGGCCAGGAACCTGCTGGCCGATTCCTCTGTCTCTGTCACCGAGATCGCCACCCGTTCCGGCTTCAAGTCCCTGGCCACCTTCAACCGGGTGTTCAAGGAGCAAATGGGGTGTACCCCTTCTGAATACCGGAAGATGAATGACCCCGGCTGAGCCCTTTGTTTTTATGGGTAAATGGTGCGCCCCTGTTCGTCCGGTATCCCACTCTTGCGGAAGAAATAGGTGTTGATAACATCACGCCATTCGCAAGAGTGTTCTTTTTGGTGCTGGAACCGGGCGTGGAGGCGCTGATAGACGGACTGCGGCAGCAGCGGCTCCAGCCCCTCCACCAGCGTCAGATACGCCGCCGCCTGTTCCGCTCCGGCGAAGTGGCTGTCATAGATGTGCTGGATTACCGTTTTCCCGCTTTTCAGCCGATAGGTGTAGTCCAGGTGGTGGAAAAACAGCACCAGCTCGTCCGGGCAGGTCTCCAAATTCTCATATTGGGCGGCCAGCTCTGGCGCGTACTGGCTGCAATAGTTGGTTCCGCTGCTGGTCCGGTCTACTCCCAAGCCTTTGTGATCGGCCCGGTGGTAGGTGCCCCAGCGGGCGTATTCGTAGCCGTCCACGCTTGGTCCGTAATGACAATCTGGCGTGACCATCCAGCCAATGCCCAGCGGCGCGGTGTAGTTCTCATAGGTGGGCCAGGAGGTCATCAGGATGTGCAGCAGCGTCTCCTCCACCAGCGGGACCTTTCCAAAGGTCAGCCGCAGCCACTCCTGCGCGATCTCCTCCCCGGTCAGGGTGGTGTCGTAGGCCAGCCGCCCAAAGCCGTACAGGTTGGCCGCCGCCAAGTCGTGGCCAGTCCAGTTAGGGTCGTCTCCCGTGTTGGCCACTGCCGCCATGCCGCAGAAGGTATTGCCGTAGCTGCGGCCACTGACCAGGTCGGCCACCGTGGAGGGACCTTCGCAGCAGTGCATATCCTGGTCCAGCACCTGGCGGAACCAGGGGATCAGATAACACACGTGGCGCTGCTGGCCGGTGTACTCCTGGGCCACCTGCACCTCCAGCATCATATTGGTGTGCTTCAGCCCACCAAACAGAGGGGACACCGGCTCCCGCACCTGGAAGTCCATCGGCCCGTTTTTGATTTGCAGTACCACATTGTCCCGGAATTTCCCGTCCAGCGGCGCAAAAAAGTCGTAGCCCGCCTTGGCCCGGTCTGTCTTGGTGTCCCGCCAGTCCTGCTGGCAGTTGTAGACAAAGCAGCGCCAAATCACCTTGCCGCCAAAGGGGGCCACCGCCTCAGCCAGCAAATTGGCTCCGTCCGCGTGGGTGCGCCCATAGGCGGAGGGACCGGGCTGCCCCTCCGAATCCGCCTTGACCATGAAGCCGCCCAGACCGGGCAGGTTGCCCCAGACCTCGCTGGCCTTATCCCGCCACCACTGCAACACCCTGTCGTCACAGGGGTCGGCGGAGTCCAGACCGCCCAACTCCATCGGGGCGGCGAAGTTGACGCAGAGATACATCGAAATGCCGTAACTGGCCAAAATCTTCTGAATTTCCCGCAGCGGTCTATAGTACCGCTCTGAAATCAATTGATTTGCCGCGCCGCGCACATTTACGTTGTTGAGCACCACGCAGTTAATGCCCACCGACGCGACTAGCCGGGCATAGGCCACGGTGCGGTCGTTCACCAGCACCTGGTCGCCCCGGAAGAAGAAGGACTGCCCGGAGTACCCCCGTTCAATGCTGCCGTCCAGGTTGTCCCAGTGGTTCAAAACCCGCATGGGATTAGCGGGACGGCCTTTCCCCTCCCAGGTCAGGGCTTCCCAGGCGCACTGTTCCATCTGCAACTGCCGCAGCAGGGCAAACGCGCCGTACAAGGCCCCCCGCTCACCGCCGCTGACAATGGTGCAGCGACCCTGGCGGACGTGGACCTCGTAACCCTCCTGGTGCATCCCAGGGTCACAGTCCAGCGTGATGTCCGCCGACTGCTCCTCCGTAACTTCCAGCACCGAGCCGTACAACCCCTCCAGGCCCAGCCGCAGCTCCTCCACGGCTCGCTGGGCCACGGCGCCCGGCAGCAGACAGGCGATGGTCAGCGTTTTCCCCGTTTCGTCGCAGATACGGGGGTATTCCAGCCAGCATTTGGTGTAGTTCATCTTTTACCCTGCTTTCTTTAGATTGTTATCCTTCCCGGAGGATGTGCAGCAGGCGCTCCGCCGCCCGTTTGCCGTCCTCCGCTTTGTTGGTGAGGCCAAAGGACACCCGGATGGTCTGTCCGGCCTCCTGCCGGGAGAGGCCGATGGCCCGCAGGACGTGGGATACCTCCTGTCGTCCGCTCTGGTCGCAGGCTGCTCCCGCGGACACCGCAACGTCGGCCATGTCCATCCGGTAGACCAACTGCTCTCCCGAAATCCCCGGCAGGGCCACGCTGACCAGGCCGGGCAGTCGGTCTCCCTCCGGCGTGTGGAACCTGGCACGGGGGCACCCGGTCCGCAGGGTCTCCACGAAATCCTGCTCCATTGCCATAAGGCGTGACCTTTGGCCTGCCATTTGCATCAGCGTCTCCTCCAGCGCCGCCGCCATCCCCATGATGCCGGCGACGTTTTCTGTTCCGCCCCGCAGTCCGCGCTCCTGGCTTCCCCCATAAATCATGGGGTGGAGGGGCAGGCCCTTGCGGGCGTAGAGGAATCCGATCCCCTTCGGTCCCCCGAACTTGTGGGCGGAGGCGGTCAGCAGATCGACCTGGCTCAAGTCCACCGATGTTCGGCCGATGGCCTGCACCCCGTCCGTGTGGAGAGGCACTCCCCGCTCCCGGCACAGAGCCGCAAGGTCCGCCACAGGCTGGACGGTGCCGATCTCATTGTTGGCGTATTGGATGGACGCCAGTGCCGGGGAGCGCTCCAGCGCCGACTCCAGCGCCGCTGGGGACACCCGTCCGGAACCGTCCACCGGGAGAAGAACGGTTTCCACGCCCAACTGCTCCGCTCCCTGGCAGGCCCGTAGCAGGGAGTGGTGCTCGATGGAAGTGGTCACCAGTGGTTTCCCAGCGGTGCGCCCCCACAGCGTCCCATTCCAAATGGCCCAGGCGTTGCCTTCGCTGCCGCCGGAGGTGAAGTACAACTCTCCCGGCTGGCAGCCCAGCAGTTCCGCCATCCGCCGCCGGGCCAGCTCTATGTCCCGGTGAGCTTTCCGCCCGGCCCGGTACTGGCTGGAGGGATTGGAAAATTCTTCTGTCAAATAAGGCTCCATCGCCGCTCGTGCGCAGGGCAGCAACGGTGTGGTGGCTGCGTGGTCTGCATAAATCACGGCTCTGCTCCCCTTCCTTCGGAAAACTGAAAGCTCTGGAAGTCGAACCGACTGCCGGGCAGGAACAGAAACGTGATCTCCTGCATCCCATAGACCGGCGCAAAGCGGAAGGTTTGCGTCCCCCAGGCCGGCTGCCGGGCAAACTCCACGGTTCGCCGTTCCTCCACGCCGTCCCGATGGAACAGAATGTGGATGGTGTTGTTTTCCAGTTCGGTGCGTCCCCGGATGGAGAGCGTATCGCTCCCTTTTTCGCCGAAATCCAGCTCCCGAAAGACCAAGGACACGTTGTTTCCGATATCCAACACGCCTTCCTCTGTCTCCCGGTAGCTGTCGCCATAGAGCAGGTCGTGCCGGGTGGCTAAAATCACATCCCAGGCCCGGCTGCGGCGCTGGAATTGGAAGCCCTTGATATGCACCTTGGTGTGCAGCTCTATCCCGAAGGTCTGCACGCCGGTCAGCGGCTCGTCCAGGCGGAAGGTCTCCTCCTGGTATACGTTCCACTGCTTTGGCTTGTGGTAGAGCCGTTGGCCGATCATGCGGCTCCCCTGGGCGTAGGGAATGCCCCTCCAAAACCGGATAGGGGTGGGTTTCCCCTCCAGCTCGAAAACGGAAACGGTGACGGTGTCTCCCCCGGCCCGGCCAAAGTCCAGCTCTTCATAGGCCACCCAGGTCATTCCTTTGCGCCCGGTGGCGATGCCCCGCTCGTTGCCGTTGCCCACCTCGCCGGAGGACCGGCTGTACAACCCGGCGGACCGGAACACGAACGGGTCCGGATACCGGCTGCCCATCCCCTCCACAGTCATGTCCAGCAAAGAGATGAGCTGCGGGATGGGCCGTCCGTTGCGGCACAGGCACCGCACCTGCACCGCCCCGTCTCCCAGGGCCGTCACCCGCACGCGGGTCCCCGCTTCGTTCTGCGGCGTCAGGGAAACCAGGTTCGTGGCGATTCCCTTTTCGTCTGTGCAGCGCCACTCCACCGGCTGGGCCGCCCTTGCCGGGCGGAACCGGACCTCCACCTCTGCCGTGGGGTGTTCCCGGTCCAAAGTCGTGCTGTCCGCCCGCAGCTCCAGCTTCCGGGCGATGGGGGACCGGTTTTCTACCCTCAAGGGGTACTTCCGGGGCTTTGCCCCTCCCTGTGCTCCGACGGGGCAGGGCGTCCAGCGATAGACGGCACTCTGGGCGGGCTGTATCGTCAGCGTTACGCTGGCAGGGCGCAGCCCTTCGCCTTCTGCTGTCACCACCGCCTGTCCTCCCGTAGGCAGACCGGCCACCACCGCCAGCAGCTTGCCAGAGAAGAGCCGGCGGTTATCCGTCTTGTACTCGTCCCAGTCCGTGCTGTCCCCGTTGTCCAGGCCCACCAACTGGGCCGCGCCCCTGACGGTCACGGTCACCCGGTCTCTGGCGTTCCGCACCGGATACCCCTCCCGGTCTGTCGCTGTGACGGTCAGGAAGGCCAGCGTTTTGCCGTCCCCGGTCAGCGTGGTACGGTCCGCCTCCACCCGCAGGGCGGCGCTGTCGGCGAAGGAATGTTCTTCTGTCCGGGCGATCTCCCGGCCCGCCTCGTCGTAGGCCGCGGCCTCCACGACGCCGGGGTGGTAGGTGGCCTGCCAGGTGGCGGCGCAGCCCTGCCCCGGCGTCCGGCGGCCCTGGCTGACGCCGTTGACCCAAAGCTCCACCGTCGGGGCGTTGGAGTAGACGCAGAGGTCGATGCACTGCCCCTCGTTCCAGTCCCAGTAGGGCAGGAGGTGGAGCACAGGTTTTGTGTGGTAGTCGTTCCACCCGGCCTGATAGTGGTAATAGGAATCTTTTGGGAATCCTGCGGTGTCCACCTGGCCGAAGTAGGCGTTTTTGGTGTGATAAGGGGTCGGTTCCCCGATGTAATCAAAGCCGCTCCACAGGAACTGACCCAGGGTGTAGGGGTGTTCCAGGTCCGCCCGCAGGCAGGCTTCCACGCCGTCGGCCCCCCAACTGGTGCGGCTGTTGCCCAGGCTGGAGCACTGCTGGTCGTCGTCCACCAGCACGCTCTGGCGCAGAGGGAAGTGGTAGATGCCCCGGCTCTGGACGAGGGAGCCGGTCTCGCTGCCGTAGATCACCCAGTCCGGGTGGGCGGCGTGGTGGGCGGCGTACAGCGATTCTCCGTAGTTGTACCCCACCGCCGGAAGCTCCGACCCACAGCGTTGGGTGTTCTCCCAGGCCATATAGTTGGACCCCAGGGTAACAGTGCCGTTGCCCCAAGGATCCTGGGCCTGCACCTGGGCCATCAGCCGCCGCATGGTCTCCAGGCCCTCTGGCCCCGCGTGGGTGTCGTAAATTTCGTTGCCGATGCTCCACAGTAGCAGACTGGGGTGGTTCCGGTCCCGGCGCACCCAGCTTGCCACGTCGCGGGCCTCCCACGCCGGGAAAAACCGGGCGTAATCATAGGGATTTTTGGGGATGTTCCAGGCGTCGAACGCCTCACTGACCACCAGCATCCCGTACCGGTCCGCCAGCTCCATCACCCCCTCCGCAGGCGGGTTGTGGGCGGTGCGGAGGGCGTTTGCCCCCATTTCTTTCATAATGCGGAGCTGTCGCTCCGCCGCCGCCTGGGAAAAGGCGCTGCCCAGGCAACCCAGGTCGTGGTGGAGGCATACGCCGTGGAGGGTCAGCGGCCTGTGATTCAGCAGCAGCCCCCGCTTGGAGTCCAATTCCACCGTCCGGCAGCCAAAGACGCTCTCCAAGTGGTCTGTCATCTCTCCGCGTCGTACCAGCGCCGCTTCCATCCGGTAGCAGCAGGGCGCGTCCACATCCCACGGGGTGGGCCGCTCCAGGCGGAAAGTGTCCCACACTGCCAAAATATTCCGTTCTCCCTGGGCGTAGTCCGCCGCATCCTCCGCTGAAATCGGCGTCCCGCGACCGGCCGGAAGCACGTGGCGGTCCAGCTCAGCCCCGGACGGGTCCCGCAGGAGAAACAGCACCTCTGCTCCGTCATACTCCCCCTGCCCGTCGCTGCATCCCAGTTCCACTTGGACAGAGACAGTCCAGGCGCCGTCCGGCTGCTCCTTCGGCGCGACATACAGGCTGTGGGGCAGCAAATGCTCTGTTGGCATCTCCCAGAGCCACACATCCCGGTAGATCCCCGCGCCGGAGTACCAGCGGGAGTTGGGATGGCGCAGCAGACACCGCACCAAAAGCTCGTTTTCGCCTGGCCGCAGCAGTTCCGTCACGTCCAAGTGGAAGGAGGTGTAACCGTTTTTCCACTCTCCGGCCACCGCACCGTTGACAAAAACCGTGGTGTCCATATAAACACCCTCGAAATACAGGGCCACTCGCTGCCCCTCCCTGGGCGAATAAATCAGCGTCCGCCGGTACCATCCGGTACCGTCCTGATACAGATTTGATACGTGCCAGATCTGCCAGTCGTGGGGCAGCGTCACCGGCTGCCACTCCACCTGTTGGGCGGGCAGCTCTGTGCGGCACTGCTCGTCCAGCCAAAAGCTCCATTCATCGTTCAACAAGCTGGCCCGGTTCATCGTCCACGCTCCATTCGTGTTCTGTGTGCCGCCTCCCCGGGAGTTGTTGACTCTGTATACATATAACAATAGTATACACGATTTTCCCGATAGAGGAAAGCGGCTGTTTTCTTCTAAAGAACGGTTTCGTAACCACAGGCCGCCCGTCCTGCGTACAGAGCGGTCCGCCTGCGGCGGCGACATCGTCCCGTTCCCGCCAGGGGGGAGGGAAATTGCTCCCCTCTCCCCTGTTTGCCGGGGCAGGCGCAGAGCGCCCGCCCCGATGTTTCAGGGAACCGGTGTGTCGTTCCGCGTTACCGGCTTATCCTGCCTGGCTCTCCTGATAGCGGGTGTTGTACAGATCCAGCAGGCTTTCCACGTTCTGGGATTCCACATCCGCCACATACTGATCCCAGTACTCGTCCAGGTCGTAGAGGCCCTCTGCGAAGCCCAGGGTCCAGGAGTTGATGGTGTCGTCCAGCGGGGTGCCCCACAGGTTGGCCTGCTCCAGCTCATCCTCACTCAGGGAGATGGTCGGGTCCAGATCCCGCAGGCTGCGGTACTCGGACATCCGGTCATAGAAGTCCCGGAGGCCCTCGTCGAAGTTGGAGGTCAGCAACTCGGTGGTGCCGCCATACATGAAGTTGCCGCAGGCATAGCCCAGTTCCACACGCATATCCACCTGGTCGTCAGAGGTCTGCGCGATGGACAGGCCGGCGCAGTAGTAGCCGTCGGTCAGGCTGTAGTTGCCGTTGTCGTCCACGGTGTAGGTCTCACCTTCGAGGCCCCACTTGGTCAGGGTCTGGCCTTCCTCGGAGTACCAGAGCCAGTCCACGAAGCGCATCATCTTGATGAACTCTTCCTCGCCCAGCTCGTCCAGGGCGTTGGTGGAGATCATGATGCCGCACTCCAGGCGCTCATTTTCCGCCTGCTCGTCGGTGGTGCCGATGGGAACGAGGATACGGTACAGGCTGTAGTTGCCTTCGCCCACGCCTGTAGCCAGGCCGGCGTCGGTGGTGGTGTAGGTGGAGCGGTTGACGCTCAGCAGAGCGGTCTCGCCGCGGTAGAACTTGTTCTGGGCGGTGTCGTCATTCTGGGTGAAGGTTTCGGGGTCCAGGATGCCCTCGTCGACCATGCGCTGCACCACGGTCATCATTTCCTTGTAGTTCTCGCTGGTAGAGCCAAGCTCAAATTCGTCGGTGTCGGTGTTGAAGACCAGGCCGTAGTTGGAGCTCATGCTCATAGCCCAGCCGCTGTAGATGCCATAGGAGGCGCCGATGAGCTTCAGCAGGTTGCCGCCGTTGCCCTGGCCGGACTGAGCGCCGCACCACATATCAGACCAGATGTAGTCGGACTCGTCGATCATGCCCTCACTGACCATGTAGGCCTTGACGTCCACCAGAATGTCCACGAACTCATCCCAGGTCCAGTCGTCTTCCAGCTCGGACACATCGTAGCCGGCGGCCTTGAAGATGTCGTCCCGGATGCAGATGGTGTAGTCCTGGAGGCAGGTCTCCTTCATGCCGGGCAGACGGTAATACTTGCCGTCCTCCTGGTACAGGGAGGCCACGTCGTCTTCCATGTCGTACTCTTCATAGAAGGCCTGGTAGTTGGGCATATACTGCACATAGTCGGAGACGGGGACCACGCCGCCGCCGGTCACATAGGCTGTCTCACTGTAGATCTTGGGGATGATGTAGGGCGCGTTGCCGGCGGAGACGGCCAGGGACACCTTGTCGGTATAGTCCGTGTTGTCCACGATCTGGATATCCAGGGTCACGTTGGTGGCCTCCTGGATGGCCCAGAAGATGCCGCCCTCCTCGGACCAGGCGTCCTTATAGGGGTAGGCGCTGTTGTCGTTCAGGTACATGGTGTAGGTGACGGGGGTCTCGGAGTAGAAGTGCTCGCCGTAGGTGTAGTCCAGGTCGTCGTCGCTGATGGTGACACTGGTGGCGCCGTCGTCGTCGCTGGTGGTGCTGCTGCTGCCACCGCAGGCCGCCAGGGAGAGGACCATGGCCAACGCCAGGATCAGGCTGATCAGTTTTTTCATTTCATTACCTCCTGTTAAGTGGATTGGGTTGTTTGCTCTCCAACCGGGCGGAGCCGTCCCGCCGCAGCCGCCCGCGCCCGTCTTTCGCAGACGCCGCGGCGGGATGGCAAGGCCCTTCGGGGAGTGAAAAACGGGTGAGATTACCCCTTGACGCCGCCCAGCATCATGCCCTGGACGAAGTACTTCTGAATGAAGGGGTACACGCAGATGATGGGGGCCGCCGTCAGCACCATTGCGCAAGACTTGATGTTGGCCGCGATCTGCATGGAGTCGCCGATGGCGCTGGGGTCAGAGGTGCTGGTGGCGCTGTTGATGAGCTGGCGCAGATAGTAGGCCACAGGCCATTTTGAGGTGTCCTGCAAATAGAGGAACGCATCAAACCAGTCGTTCCAGTACTGCACCAGATAAAACAGAGCCATTGTCGCCATGATGGGCATGGACAGGGGCAGGGCGACGCGGAAAAACACGCCGATCTTGTTCATACCGTCGATCTCACCTGCTTCCTCCAGCTCCTTGGGCACGGTCTCAAAGAAGGACCGCATCAGGATGACGTAGTAGGTGCTGATGAGGCCGGGCAGGATGAAGGCCGCCACGGTATTGTTCAGGCCCAGAGAGTTCATCAGCACGTAGTTGGGGATCATGCCGCCAGCGAAGTACATGGTGAAGATGATCAGGGGACTGATGACCTTGTTGGCCGTCAATTCCGGCTTGGACAGAGGGTAAGCCAGGATGGCGGAGAAGAACAGGGCGCAGGACGTGCCGATGATGGTATAAACGATGGTATTCCAGTAGTAGGGGATAAATTTGCCGTCGGTGATGATGGAAACATAGGTCTGGACGTTGAAGCCCTTGGGGATCAGATTCACCTCGCCCGCCACGATTGCAGCCTCAGAGGAGAAGGACTGGGCGATCAGATACAGGAAGGGGTACAGCGTTGCGCAGCAGACCAGGATCATGATGATGGTGTTGAACACCGTGAACACTTTGTATCCGGTGGAGTCCTTCACCTTCATGCCGGTGGTAACTTTTTCCTTTG
Organism: Clostridiales bacterium; assembly: GCA_021205375.1. GTDB lineage: Bacteria > Bacillota > Clostridia > Oscillospirales > Oscillospiraceae > Onthomonas. Next base: position 16,611 of record JAJPXR010000192.1, read on the forward strand.
CCATAACAATGCTCCTCCTTTCTTACCACAGCCCGCTGCCGGTGAGCTTCTTGGACGCCTGGTTGGCAGCGGTCAGCAGGACCAGGTTGATGATGCCCTGGAACAGGCTGATAGCGGTGGCGTAGCTGTAGTTGCCGGAGCCGATGCCCATCCGGTAGACGTAGGTGGCGATGATGTCTGCCGTCTCGTAGGTGGTGGAGGTGTAGAGCAGGAAAACCTTCTCGAACGCCGCCGAGCCGCACAGCGAGCCGATGTTCAGCACCAGCAGGGTGGACACCGTAGGCAGGATGCCGGGGATGGTCACGTGGAGGCACTGCTGGAACTTGTTGGCCCCGTCCAGAGACGCCGCCTCGTACAGCTCCGGGTTGATGCCTGACATGGCGGCCAGGTACAGGATGCTGCCCCAGCCAATGCCCTGCCAGACGCCGGACACTACGAAGATCGTTGTGAACCATTCCGGCAGAGCCATGAAGTTGATGGCGGTGCCGCCCAGGGATACGATCAGGCTGTTGATGGGACCGCTGGTGGACAGCAGTTCCCGGATCATACCGGCCATGATGACCATGGAGATGAAGTGGGGCAGGTAAGAAACCGTCTGCACGAACTTCTTCCAACGGACGTTGCGCACCTCGTTCAGCAGCAGCGCGAAGATCAGGGTGATGGGGAAGCTGACCAGCAGATACTTGAAGTTCAGCAGCAGGGTGTTGCGGAACGCCCGCCAGAAATTCTGGTCCGCGATGAACTGTTGGAAGTACTTCAGGCCGCTCCATTCATCGCCGAAGATGCTGCTGCCGGCGCGGTAGCGACGGAAGGCGATGATGTTGCCCAACATGGGGACGTAACGGAACACAATGTAGTAAATGAGCGGGATCAGCATCATCAGGTACAGCATCCAATACTCGCTGAGATGCTTGGCAACGCCGGTTTTGACCTTTTGGTTGCCAGGTGATTGCGGAGCAATCGTAGTTGATTTTGTTGCCATAAATCAATCTCCCTTCTTCGTTTGGTCGTGAGAGGCTTTCCGCTTACAGGACCGCCTCTCTGCCCTCCAGGGGCACTTCCGGGGCTTGGCCCCTCCTTGCCGTTCCCCCGGAGGAAACGGGAAAATGCCGCGGCATTTTCACATGGGTCGCTGGTTCTGTCTGTTACTGCTCGACCACCATCCTTTCCTCTGCGGTGACGCTGAGCCGCTGGGGGGCAAAGCCCAACAGCGCCACGCTGCGGCGGTCCGGCTGGGATGTGCCCACATAGACCGTGTAGCTCCCCGGCTCCACCACGGCTGCGCCGGTTTCATCGCACAGCGCAAACGCGGACAGGGGCAGGTGGAGCGTCACCTCCTGTTGCTGGCCCGGCTGGAGGGCGAGCTTTGTCAATGCTTTCAACTGCGGGTTGGGGGTCCCCGCCCGCTCCGCTTTCACATAGACCTGCACCGTCTCCCGGCCAAACCGTGTGCCGACGTTTTTCATGCTGACGGACAGGTCGATCCCTGCGTCCGCCAACTCGCTCCCATTGATGCGCGCAATGCCCAATCGGAAGCTAGTATAAGAGAGGCCATATCCAAAGGGATACAGGGCCTCCTGTTCCATATAGCGGTAGGTGCGCCCCTTCATGGAATAATCCGTAAAGGGAGGCAGCTCTTCCGCAGAATGGTAAAAGGTGATGGGCAGCTTGCCTTCCGGGGAGACCTCCCCGAACAGGATGCGGGCAATGGCGGCGCCGCCCTGCGCCCCCGGATACCAGCCCTGCAAGATGGCGGGGACGTGCTCCGCGGCGTAGTTGATGGCCAGGGCGCTGCCGCTGAGCAACACCATCACCACCGGCTTGCCGCTCTCCACAGCCAAACGCAGCAGGGCCTCCTGGTGGCCGGGCAGGTCCAGATTGGGCTTGTCGCCGCTGGCAAACTGGTTGCCCTGGTCGCCCTCTTCCCCCTCCAGGCCGGAGTCCAGGCCCATGCAGGCGATGATGACATCGCACTCCTGGCAGATGCCCCGAACCTCGGAAAAACGGTCGTCCGGCTGGGCCAGTCCCTGGAAGCGGTCCTCGTACATGGGGCAGCCCTGGGAGGCCATGACCTGCACCTCGTCCCCCAGGTAGTCCTGGATGCCCTCCAGTACGGTGACATAGCGGGAAGCGGTGCCCTCGTAGTTGCCCACCAGCGCCCGGCGGTTGTCGGCGTTGGGGCCGATGACCCCCACCTTTTTCAGCCTGGTCTTGTCCAGCGGCAGCAAATTCCCTTCGTTTTTCAACAGGACGACGCTTCGCTCCGCCGCCTCCCGGTTCAGCCGCCGCATGGCGGGGGTGTCCACTTGGTCATATCCAATGCTGTCGTAGGGAACAGCGCCTTCTTCTTCAAACATCCCCAGCTTCATGCGGGTGGTGAAGAGCCGCACCACCGCCTCGGTGATGGTGTCCTCGCTGACCAGCCCCTCCTGCACCGCCTGCTCCAGATAGGCGAACAGGCTGCCGCAGTTCAGGTCGCAGCCGCTGTTCACCGCCAAAGCCACCGATTCCACCGGTCCTTCTGTGACCATATGGCCTTCATGGAAATCCTTGATGGCCCAGCAGTCAGAAGTCACATGGCCCTCAAAGCCCCACTGTCCCCGCAGGATATCCCCCAGCAGCGTTTTGCTGCCGCAGCATGGCTCGCCGTTGGTGCGGTTATAGGCTCCCATCACCGCCTCTACCCCAGCCTCTTTCACCAGGGCGCGGAAGGCTGGGAGATAGGTCTCCCACAGGTCCTGCTGGGAGACCTGGGCGTTGAAGCTGTGACGCTGGTCCTCCGGGCCGGAGTGGACCGCAAAGTGCTTGGCGCAGGCAGCACACTTCAAATAGGTCTCGTCATGCCCCTGCAGCCCCTGCACGAACCGGACGCCCAGCCGGGAGGTGAGATAGGGGTCCTCGCCGTAAGTCTCGTGGCCCCGGCCCCACCGTGGGTCCCGGAAGATGTTCACATTGGGCGCCCAAAAGGTCAGCCCCTTGTAGATGTCCCGGTCGTCGAAGGCCCGCTGCATGTTGTACTTGCCCCGGCCTTCGGTGGAGATCGCGTCGGCCACCGTCTCCAGCAGGTCCTCATCGAAGGTAGCTGCCAGGCCGATGGCCTGGGGGAAGATCGTGGCGACGCCGGCCCTGGCGACGCCGTGGAGCGCCTCGTTCCACCAGTTGTAGGCGGGGATCCCCAGCCGGGGAATGGCGGGGGCAGTGTGCAGCATTTGGCTGACCTTCTCGTGAAGGGTCATTTGCTCCACCAGCGCTTTGGCTCGCTGCCGATAGCGGGCCATCTGCGCCCTGTTTTGCATCAACTCGTTCATGTCTCTGTCCTCATTTCTTTTTCTCGTCTGGCCTCAGGCCGAAATCACATAGCCAAACCCCAAAATGGTAAACGTTTTTTCCCGGTCCTTCTCGGTCATGAAAATCGCCACCCGATGTCGGCGGGGCGTTGGCTCATGGAACAAAATGGTTGTGTGGCAGTGGGTCCAGCCCGCCTCCCTGGGGTCCAGCACCTTGCACTGTGCGCCGTCCACCCATACCTCCACTCTGCCAAACTGCGGGTCCGCCGAGTCCTTGAACTCCAACAGCAGCGCGGAACAGGTGAGTTCCAGCACAAAGGGGTCGTTTCCCTCCGCTTTCTGCCAGTTGTAGGGGAACTGAGGAGTATTCTCCAGGTCGTCGTCCAGGGGAACGGCCTGCAAATCGGTATCCCGCCCGGTGAAACTGCCCGGCCGGATGTCCGCCCCGGCGCAGTTGTCTTTTCTGTCCAGCAGATGCACATCGGCGTACTCCACGCCGTAATAAGGGGGGATCTCCGGGAGCGGCTCCGCCATCTCCTGTTGGTGATCCAGCCGGTCGATCAGGTAAAGCAGGCAGTCGCTCATCAGCCTGTGGCCCAGGTTGGAGGGGTGGTATACGTCATAAAAATACTGCCGTTTTGTCATCACCCTGTGCCTGTCGGAGTTTTTGCTAAACTGGGGCGACACCGCCTCCAGCAGGTCCACCATGGGGAGCTGATAGCGCCAGCCGATGGGAGCCAGCCGCTCCTTTAAATTCCAGTCGTTGGCGAACACCGCAAACAGCAAAATCACCGCCGGATGGTTGGGCTGGCTGAGGATCTTCTTCACCAGGCTCTCGTAGCACACACCCTCGGTCTCGTCAGAGGCATCGTTCACGGCAAATTCCACCACCACCAGGTCGGGCTGTACCGTTCCGTTCCGCGTAATATCCCGGTCGTAGCGGAGCAGCGCGGTCTCAGAGGGCGTGCCGCCCACCCCGGCTTTGATGTAATGCAAATGGCTGCCGTCCCCAGCCCCATACCGTTTTTGCATCCGGCGGAAGGTTTCTCTGGCGTAACAGCGCTCTTGAGTCGGCACCGCACCGGCTCCCTGGGTGATGGAACCGCCCAGAAAGGCAACGGTCACATCCTCGCCCGCCCTGGCCTTCCGCAACACCGCCTTGAGCCTGTGGTTGTTGCCGCCGGACAGAAAGGAGCGGGCCACCAAGTCCCGGTAGTCCTGGCTCTCCAGATCTACCGGCGGGTCCGGGTCCACCTCCGGCACGGTGTAACCGTCATTCAGATAGAGCTTCAGGGTGACGGTGGCAGTGTCCACTTCGGGGGCCAGTAGGAACAGGAACTGACCAGGGACGGCATCCCGTTCTGGCCATGTCAGCGTGTCCAGCGGGATGACCCGCTCCACGCCGTCTCCTGTCAACCGGAACCCGTGGTCGCTGCCGCCACAAGGCCCGTCGGCAGTGTAGCAGAGGAAGCAGAACCCCACGGTTGCGGCGGGGTCCGCCGTCGTAACGGTGATGCCAATGCTGTGTACCAGGTCCCGGAATCCCTGTACCGTGGTGAGCTTGTCCAATATCGCCTCGTCTGTCACGCCGCCCACGATTTTGGCAAAGGTGACCAGGCGATCCCCGTCCAGATGGATGGGATGGCGCACGGTCCCGTTTTCCGGGGGCAATCCGCCGACCTCCTTGTCCAGCAGGACGTAGAAGCCCTGGCGTTTCTCCTGAGGGTCCATCGGAGCGAGCGGTCCTGTCATGTTTTTGCCTCCTTTCTCTCTTTTGTCAGTCATATATGATTTCGTGGTTTCATTATATCCCGATTCGTTTTTATATGCTTATCATTTTTTGCTATTTATTTCTCGAAAATTGCCAACTATTTCGCTTTTTTCTCCTGTAAAAGTCCCAGTTTTATAAGGTTCTATGTCAAGAGTTGGGG
>JAJPXR010000227.1 GCA_021205375.1 Clostridiales bacterium
TTCACTATTTTTGAGGGTTATTTTTCTCTGCCCCAACTCTTGACATAGAACCATAAAAACGCTGAGGTTCAGGGAAACCCGAATCTCAGCGTTTTTCACATCAGGACAGAGCCTGCCCGAAAAGCACAGCCGCCTGCGAGTTACCCCGCAGGCGGCTGCCTGTCAACAAAAAAAGAAAAGAGAGAGAAAAGAAGATGTTCTAAATGTCCACCCATAAGATACCACACCGCCGGAAAAAAGAAGTCAACAAATTGCAACAAAAGTGTGAATCTTTCGTGAACAGCAGAGGATCGTTTACATGAAATAGTGGAATCGTTTACGGAATACCGCTTGCAAAGCGCCGTGAAATCAGATATGATACTACCAGACAGAGTGAAAAAGGAGTGGGGCGTTATGCCCAAAATCATCTTTTTAGACATCGACGGCACCCTCTGCGAGCCGGGCAAGCAGGTTTCCGCAGCCACAGTGGACGCGCTGCACCGGGCGCAGGCCAGGGGACACAAGATTTTGATCGCCACCGGGCGCAACGTCCCCATCATTCCCCCTTTCATCCGGGACATCGGTTTTGACGGCATCATCGCCAGCGCGGGGGGATACGTCATCGTAGACGGCCAGGTGCTGGAGGACCGGGCCATGCCCCCTGCGCTACTGGAGCGGGCGCTGGCCGTGCTGGGCAGGTATGATATGAGCTATATGCTGGAGACCGCTGAGGGGACCTTCGCGGACCGGGAGCGGTGCCTGGCGGCCTGGGCGCGGGGGATGTCCGACGCCAACAGCGAGCAGCAGCGGCTGATGCTCCAGCTCATCGACGGGCTGGGGGTGCTGCCCATGGAGGGGTTCCACGGCCAGCCGGTGTACAAAATTTGCTTCACCGCCGGTTCTGTGGAAGAATTGCAGGCGGCGGCGGACGAGCTGGGGGACGACTATTTCACGGTGACGAATCTGGTGCCCGGCAGCTTCGCCCTGAACGGCGAGACCATGGCCAGGGGCGTGGACAAGGGCAGCGCCGTCCGCAAGGTCTGCGCCCACTACGGCGTGGGCGTGGAGGACGCCGTCGCCTTCGGCGATTCCGGCAACGACCTGCCCATGCTTTTGGCCGCCGGTGTGGGCATAGCCATGGGCAACGCCTCTCCGAACGTGAAGGAGCAGGCCGACCTGGTCTGTGAGAACTGCCAGGAGGACGGTGTCGCCCGGCAGCTCATGCGCATGGGCCTGGCGTAGCTTCATCATCCATAAATTTGCACAGAGGCCGTTCTCCATCCGCCCAAATGGGGGAATCTCCCCATATTGAGGCGGATTTTGCGTTTTCTTTTCGGTTTTGCACACAGATTTCATTCGCCCCGCGGAAAAGCCCTTTACATCTCCCGTTTTCCTATGCTATAATGTAGTACTGATGAAAATTATGCTACGGCAGGGGGCTGCGACGCGGCTTCGCCCTGCTTTTATGAAGGAGCATTTGCGTTATGGATTCCCTGCAAGAACTTGAACAGCAGCGCCGGATTTTGCAAAACAGCAGCAACGCTGACCGGCAGCATTCCAAAGGTAAGCTCACCGCCGACGAGCGCCTGGCTTACCTGTTTGATAAAGACACCTTCATTGAGCTGAACGTCTTTCAGAACCGGGGGCAGTCCGTTGACAAGCCGCCCAAGCGGGATGGCGTCATTGCCGGGTTCGGCAAAATCAACGGCCGGTTCGCCTACGCCTACGCCCAGGACTTCACCGTCCAGGGCGGCAGCCTGTCCTCCTCCAACGCCCGGAAGATCATCAAGTGCCAGCAGGCGGCGCTGAAAGCCGGCGCGCCCATCATCGGCCTGATGGATTCCGGCGGCGCGAAGATTCAGGACGGCATCCAGGCTCTGGCCCAGTACGGCACCATCTTCCAGAACAATGTGAACGCCTCCGGCGTCATCCCCCAGATCACCGCCATCATGGGTCCCTGCGCAGGCGGCGCATCCTACTCCCCCGCCCTACAGGATTTCATCTTCTTTGTGGAGGGCACCGGCGAGATGTTCGTCACCGGTCCCGATGTGGTCAAAGAGGTCATCGGTGAGGACATCTCCATGCAGGAGCTGGGCGGCGCGGATGTGCATATGCGCAAAAACGGCGTGGCCCATGTCCGGGCATCCAACGACCAGGACTGCCTGGATAAGATCCGCACCCTGCTGACCTACCTGCCCCAGAACAACAAGAGCCTCCCCATTCCCCGCGCCAAGTACAAATCCCGCTGGCAGCGGGGCATCGAGAACATCGTCCCCGAAAACAAGCGGAAAATCTACGATGTGAAGCGGGTCATCGACTACCTGGTGGACACCGACTCTTTCTTTGAGATCGAGCCGGAGTTTGCCGCCAACGTGGTCACCTGCTTCGCCCGGGTCAACGGTCACACCATCGGCGTGGTGGCCAACCAGCCCGCCGTCATCAGCGGCTGCATGGACGTGAACGCCAGTTGCAAGGCGGCCCGGTTCGTCCGCACCTGCGACTGCTTCAACATCCCCCTGCTGACGCTGGTGGACGTGCCCGGCTTCTTCCCCGGCTCCGACCAGGAGTATTCCGGCATCATCCGCCACGGCGCGAAGGTACTGTACGCCTACTCTGAGGCCACGGTGCCCAAAATTACCCTGGTGCTGCGGAAAGCCTACGGCGGCGCTTATATCGCCATGTGCTGCAAGCAGTTGGGCGCAGACGTGTGCTGGGCCTGGCCCACGGCGGAGATCGCCGTCATGGGCGCTGAGGGCGCGGTAAAGATCATCAACCGCAAGGACCTGAAAGCCGCCGGAGACGACTACAAAAAGGTGCTGGACGAGAAGGTCAAAGCCTATCAGGATACGCAGTTGAACCCCTTCGTGGGGGCCAAGCTGGGCTATATCGACGACGTGATCGCTCCCCAGGACACCCGCCGCCTGCTGGAGCAGACGTTGGAGGCACTGATCTCCTTCCAGGACCCCAAGACGAAGCCCACCCACGGGAATATCCCGCTCTGATACGAGTTTTCGATACAAAACACGGCGCTCAACCGATTTCTTGCGGTTGAGCGCCGTTTGTGCGTTTAGTAATCAAATGCGATATAATCACAGGCGTTGAGGATGGTGGTCTCCCCATACTGGGTCTTTTTGGGTATCTTCACGCCGTAATTCTTGTGGATGTGTCCGTGGACAAAGTACTTGGGTTTGTACTGGTCCAGCAGCTTGACGAACACCTTGAACCCCCGGTGGGTGCGGTTGTCCATGTCGTTGATGTGGTAAGCCGGGGCGTGGGTCACCAGGATATCGAAGCCGCCGTGCCACCACATCTGCAATTTCAGCCGCAGCACCCGGCGCTCCATCTCCCGGTCGGTGTACATATGGTTCCCCTTGCGGTAACGATAGGAGCCGCCCAGCCCCAGGATACGGACCCCTTGGTAGACATAGAGCTTGTCGTCGATGCAGATGCAGCCCTCCGGCGGGTCCTTGTCGTAGCTGTCGTCGTGGTTGCCGTGGACGTAAAGCACAGGGCAGTGGGCCAGGGTGACCAGAAACTCCAGATAAGACTTGTGCAGGTCCCCACAGGCCAAAATCAGGTCGTATTCGTCCAGTCTTCCCGGCGCATAATAGTCATAGAGGTATTTTGCCTCTTCATCCGCCACCGCCAAGATCCGCATGATTCTCTCTCCCTGTGTCTATGGTCGTCAAATCCCTCATGAACGCATCAAAAGGAACCGCCACGGTTGAAGCCGGAGCGGTTCCTTTTTGAATGCGAACGAAATAAAATTCACGAAATCGCCATCGGAAAGCGCCCAGCCCTCAGAAAAATCACCCATAGGATAACACAATTTTCCGTCAGATGCAACCGGAAGGAACCCAAAACCTGCGATTTCTAAACATAGCATATACATAATAG
>JAJPXR010000121.1 GCA_021205375.1 Clostridiales bacterium
GGCTAAAAGCACGGATTTCATTTTATTTTGCCGCAAGCGGCAAAACTCCTGCGGATGGCTTAGCTTTTCCCTATCCTCTATGCCTTTCAAACCAGAAAAAGAAGGCTTTCCCGGTTTGGGAGAGCCTTCTCTTTTTGGTATTGCTCACTCAAAAACCCCTCCGCCACCGCCTAAAGGCGGCGGCCCTCCTCCCCTTTTGCGACTCGCATGGCCTAAAGGCCATAGCTCCCTGCATTTGCGCTAAAGAGGAATTGGCCATTCGGCCAGCGCTTCACAGGGGAGGCAAGAGCGGTGGTCTATTACAAAAACATGTTGTTTTTCAAGAGCGCGCTTTGGATTACCTTTTGTTTCGCCGTCACCCTACAAACAGGTTCGCAAGCAGCACCAGAATGGGAATGGCGATGAGGGTGCGCTCCAGGAAGATGACGAACAGCTTCCACAGGTTCAGGGGGATCTCGCTCTTGATGATGATGGTGCCCACCTCGGTGAGATAAATAATCTGAACCAGGGACAGGGCGCCGATGATGAACTTGGTCTTGACCGACTCCACCCCGCCGATGAGCAGGGCGGGGATGAACATATCCATGAAGCCCACCAAAGTCGCCGGGGCCACAGCCGCGGCCTCCGCGACGCCGAATACCTGGAGGTACAGCCGCATGGGATAGGACAGCCAGTTGAACACCGGGGTATAGGTGGCGATGATGAGCGCCACGGTGCCCCAGGCGATGACGATGGGGATCAGGTCAAAGAGCATACCCACGACCACTTCCAGGCCGCCTTCCAGAATATTTCTGACGTGGAAGCTCTCGGCCCGCTTGCAGCCCAGCTCCACCGCGTAGGCGAGACGGCCCTTCTCCGGGGGCACGTCCTCCACCAACTGCTGACCCACCTGCTCCTGGTAGGTATCCGGCAGGGTGCGGATGGGCGGGATGCGGGCGATGATGACCGCCAGCACCACGCCGGTGATGCAGATGCTGAGATAAAACGCGGGGAACAGGTTGGAAATACCCACGGTGGTGGCCACCAGCAGGCAGAAGGGGATGGACACCAGGGAGAAGTTGGTCATGATATACCCGGCCTCCCGCTTGGTGTAGAAGCCCCGCATATACTGCTCGCGGGTCAGGATGGCGGCGGCGTTGGACGCGCCGAACCAGGAGGCGATCAGGTCGATGGAGGCCCGGCCCGGCACCTTGAACAGGGGGTGGACCACCGGGCGCAAAATCACGCCGAAGAACTCCATAATACCGCAGTCTGTCAGGAAGGGCATCAGGAAGCTAAAGCTCAGCACGATGCAGACCAGGGTGCAGCACAGGTCCACCATAGACGCACCGGTGTCCGCCGAAAGCACCCACTCCGGGCCGAAGCCCAGCACCACCATGCAGGCAATGACCATGCCTAGCTCCTTGGAGACCAGGTAGAAGGGGGTGGCGGAAAAGCCCTTTTTCAGATAGTTGTTGTTCTGGATCCAGTCCGGCTTGCAGATAAAGTTGTACAAGGTCAGCACACCGGAAATGATCATCAGCACCATCAGAACATAGGGCAGGGAAGCGCCGAACAGATTTTTCAGGAAGGTTTTGATGTAGTCCAGCAGGGTGGTGAAGCTGTCCCCCTGGGGGATGGGGACCAGGAACATCAGGATGCCGAAGGCGGAGCCGAAAATAAATTTCAGCAGGTTTTTGGTGGTTACGCTCTTTTCTCTCATGTGGTTTCTCTCTCCTTTTCTTTTTTAGCTGACTATCCCCTTTACTCAGTCGTGTGCTAGAAACCTCTCCGCCACCGCCAAAGGCGGCGGCCCTCCTCCCCTTTCAGGGGAGGCAAGAGAGGTAGTCAGTTGCAAAATGTTAGTTTTTTGAAAAACACTATACACTAACCACTAGCCATTACCCGCTAAAAGATGGGGCTGATGCAACGGGACAACCAGTTTATTTTACAGTTTCTCGACCAATTCCATTGCGGAATAAATCATCTCCTCGTTCACCGGGTAGGGAATGTGCGTCATGTCTGGCCCAGTCACCGTCTCCCGCAGCACCGGGGCCAGGGTCGCCCGGTCCAGGGGAACGCCCATTTCCGCCAGGGTGGTGCGGATGCCCAGCCCTTGCAGCAGGGTCTTCAGCCGGGCGGCCTCCTCTAAATCGCCGTCTACCGCCAACTGCACCAGCACCCCGTAGGCCACCACGTTGCCGTGGAGGTTGTCCTCCTCGAAGCCCGGCAGCAGCACCAATCCGTAATAAACAGAGTGGGCGATGGCGCAGTTGTAGTCGTCCAGCACCAGCAGGGAGACCAGCCCGGTGCTGACGATGACCGCCAGCACCGCCTGTTCCAATTCGTAACTGACCCGGTGGCTGCGGCAGTCGTTCAGGGCGCGGACGCCGTACTCCCTCAGGGGCTGGTAACACAGGTTGCTGATCTCCCGGCCCAGGGCGGAGCTGTGGGCCAGCTCGTCCCCCCGCGCCGCGAAGTGACATTCAAAGTGCTTGCCGATGGTGTCACCCATCCCCGCCCGAAGGTACTCCGCCGGGGCGTTGGCGATGACCTCCAACTGAATAAAACAGTGCCGGGGCGGGCGGTCATAGTAATAAAAGTGGTCAAAGCTACCGTCCCCCCGGTAGACCACAGACAGGGCGGTATAGGCTGCACAGGTGGCCGCGATGGTGGGGAAGGTAAAAACAGGCAGTCCCGCTTCCCAGGCCGCGCCCTTGGCAGTGTCCAGGGCCTTGCCGCCGCCCATGCCAAAAATCATGTCCGCCGAAAGCGCCTTTGCATGGGCCGCCCAGCGGTGCATGTTCTCCAGGGTGCAGTCTGCGCCAAAAACCACGGTGTCCACAATTTCCAACCCGCTGCCCCGGAGGGCGGCGGTCAGCGCTTCCCCGGCGGCGGACAACGCCCGCTCCCCGCCGATGAGCAGGGCGCGGGAGCCGTAAGGCGTACACACGTCAGGGACTTTGTCGTAGACCCGCTCCCCCACGGAGTAGTTGCAGAAAAACACCTGGTTCATTTGACCAGTTCCTCCATCTTGGTGAGCCGTCGAATGACCTCCTCCAGGGTGGATTCCTCCCGGGCGAAGTGGAGCCGGATGTAGTTGTTGATGGGTTCCCGGAAGAAGCTGGACCCCGGCACCGCCGCCACGCCCACGTGCTGAATCATCCACTCGCAGAACTGCAAATCGGTATATCCGGCGAACATGGGCAGGTCCAAAAACTCCTGGATGTCCACCATGACGAAGTAAGTGCCCTGTGGGACGTTGTGTTTTAACCCCGCCCGGTCAAGGCCCGCCAGGAAGTAGTCTCGCTTTTGGGTGTAGGTCTCCCGCAGGGCGTCGTAATAGCTCTGGTCGAACCGCAGGCCCACCGTGGCCGCCTCCTGCAAGGGCGCGGCCGCGCCCACGGTCAGGAAGTCGTGGACCTTTTTGGCGTTCTCCACCACTTCTGCCGGCCCGATCAGGTAGCCCAGCCGCCAGCCGGTGATGGAATAGGTCTTGGAGAGGGAGTTGCAGGTGATGGTGTTGTCGTACATCCCCGGCAGGGCCGCCATGCAGGTGTGGTGGTAGGGGGCGTAGACCATGTGCTCATAGACCTCGTCGGTGATGACGTAGGCGTCGTACTGCACCGCCAGCCTGCCGATGGCCATCAGCTCCTCCTCGGTGAACACCTTGCCGCAGGGGTTGGAGGGGTTGCAGACCACAATGGCCTTGGCCCCCTGTCGGAAGCCGTCCTCCACTAGGGAGATGTCGAAGTTGTACTCCGGCGGCACCAGAGGGACGTAAATCGGCTCCGCCCCGGAGAGAATGGCGTCCGCGCCGTAGTTCTCGTAGAAGGGCGAGAACACCAGCACCTTGTCGCCGGGGTTGCACACCGTCATCATGGCGCACATCA
>JAJPXR010000069.1 GCA_021205375.1 Clostridiales bacterium
GGCTGGAGGGCGGCGGCCTTGGCCTGGGCGTCCTCGCCCACGATGTCGGCGGCCAGAATGACTTCCTTGCCCAGCAGCTCGGACAGACGAGCGGCCACGGGCTTCATGGACAGCTCAGGCTTCCACTCGCCCTTGGGCTTGCCCATGTGGGAGCAGGCGATAACAGCGGCGTTCTGGTCCAGCAGGTACTGGATGGTGGGCAGAGCGGCGCGGATACGCTTGTCGTCGGTGATGACGCCAGAGCCGTCCTTTGCCATAGGAACGTTGAAGTCGCAGCGCAGCAGGACCTTCTTGCCGGCTACGTCGATGTCGGTAACGGTCTTTTTGTTGTAATTCATAAAAATTACTCCTTCCTTGCCCTTTGTTAAGAGATTTTATGATATAAATAAGCCCCAGAAAGACCAAGGCATATTTAACAGGGAAACAGGGGATAAAAAGTCAGGGGGTGGGGTTCCCGCCCATGGCTCCCACACCGGTCAGGCCGGGGAAATCGTTCTGCCGCAACACCTCATAGGCCATCACCGCCACGGCGTTGCTCAGGTTCAGGCACCGCACGTCGGGTAGCATGGGGATGCGGACGCAGCGGGAGAAATGCTCGTCCAAAAACCACTGGGGCAGCCCGGCGGTCTCCTTGCCGAAGAAGAGCCAGCAGTCCGGGGCGTAATGGGGCGCGGTGTAGCTCTGGGGGGCCTTGCTGGAGGCCAGCCACAGGTTGTCCGCCGCTTCCGGACAGCGGGAGAAGAAATCGTCTAAATTTTCGTATTCGGTGACGCTGACCCGGCTCCAGTAGTCCAGCCCCGCCCGGCGCACCCACTTCTCAGAGACTTCGAAGCCCAGCGGGTGGATCAGGTGGAGGCTGCACCCGGTGACGGCGCAGGTCCGCGCGATGTTGCCGGTGTTCTGGGGGATCTCCGGCTCGACCAAAACGATGTGCGGCATATTTCACGCCCCTTTGTAAGCTGACCTTATTCTATTCCATTTTCACAGGAAAATCAACAGAAAATCAGCAGTTTTGGGGCGGTTTACGCAATTTTTTCTTATAAGCAGAAATGACGGGAAAAGTCAATGGTGCAACCTCACCAAAATTTTCAGCGATTTTCTGTGAAAGTTTCCAAATAGGGATTTTATAAAAATGTCTTACGGCTCCGGCTGTTCCCGTTTGCGTTCCAGCTCGGAGAGGTACTTGTACACCGTGTAGCGGGAGACGCCCAACCGCTGGGCCACATAGGGCACGGCTTTCTGGAAGGAAAAGGCGTTCTTCTGCTGGAGCAGAGCGATGATTTTCAGCCGGTCGGGTTTGTTCAGGGCGTGGACGGGCTTGCCCACGGCGGAGAGGCACTCGTCGAACAGCTCGGAGAGCTGGAAGTCGCTGCCCGACCACAGGGCGGATTTCAGGTCCGCGTCGGCGCTCATCAGGTCCACCAGCACCCGGTTGGCGAACACCAGCGAGCTGTAATCGAAGTTGATGCCCAAGGCCAGGTTGTAGTCCTCCCCGATCATGTGAAAGGTGGAGCTTTTGATCTGCTGGCCGGAGGGGGTGGTGGCGTAGAGGTTGACGAAGTCGGTTTTCAGGGCCTCTTCATCCAGCTCGGACTGGTTGCCCAAAATGTCCATCGTGGAGCCGACCTTGCGCCCGGAGACCTGGCCGTTGTAGATGGCCAAAATGGGGTGAGAGGGGATGGACATATCGTGTACCAGCGTCTCACAACTGCTGCCGAAAGTCTCTGCGATGCCCCTGGCAGTGCGGTCCAAAAATTCAAAGGCTTCGTCCCGCGTCACAACGCTCCCTCCTCTGCATAACAAACGGCTCGCCAGAGCCGCCTTGCCTTATGAAACCAACTTTTCTTTTCCCTATTTTAGCATGACAGGGGGATTTGTCAACCGATAAAACCGTACAAATTAAAAAAATAGGTGAGAAAATGTCCCCGAAACAGGCGAAAAACACGCCTTCAAGTGGTGAGAGGGAAATTGAATCGTTTCACATACCGTACAATTCCAGACGTAAAAGTGAAGAAGGAAAAACTTTCCTTTGTTTCCGCTGGTATACTTCCTGACCGCCGTGGAACACTGCAAGAAGAGCTGTTAGCTTTTAGCTATTAGCTGGTAGCCAGGCGGTTCCTGTGGGCGGCGGCAGGGAGGGACGGAGTCCTGGAAGTGCGGCTTGACGGCAGCGCCGCCCCTACACAAACGAGCGGTTAAAACCAAAAGGGGAGACGACACGATGGGATTTTTTGGACAGCGGCGGGGCAAGACCCCTTATCACCCGGAGCAGGAAACACAATTTCCCGGGGAACCCACCTTTGAAAACGTGGAGCAGATTTTCTCCGGCTGTGCCGACTTTGCAACCCACACCGTGGTTTCCGCCCGGACGGGGGAGCGGTTTCGACTGTGCTGGCTGGACGGCATGGTGAAAAGCGAGCGGCTTAACGACTACGTCATCCGCCCGCTGGCCGCCGGGCCAGTGCGGTCAGGGCTGGACGAGCTGCGCCAGGTGCTGGAGGGCGGCGTTTGGAACCTGAATGTCCAGGAGCAGACCATCCTGGACGACATCGCGGAGCAGATAGTAGCCGGGGCGGCGGCGGTGTTCTGCGAGGCCGGGGCGCTGACCTGCGACGTGGGCACCGAGGAAAAACGCTCCGTCCAGGCCCCGGAGGACGAGGTGGCGGCGAAAGGGGCCAAGGATTCCTTTGTGGAGAGCCTGCGCACCAACACCAGCCTGCTCCGGCGGCACCTGCGCTCCCCTCACATCCAAATCCAGGAGTTCACCGTGGGCCGGGAGAGCCGGACGCCGGTGGACATCGTGTGGATGGAGGGCCTGACTAACCGGAAGCTGGTGAAGGACGTGGAACGGCGGCTGGAGCAGGTGGACATCGACGGGCTGCTCTCCACCGGCGACTTTGAGGAGTACGTGGCCCAGCGCAAGGGGGCTACCTTTCCGCAAATGGTGTTCACCGAGCGGCCTGACCGGTTCTGCCGGGGGATACTGGACGGCCGGGTGGGGGTGTTCATCGAGGGCATCCCTCTGGGCGGGCTGCTGCCGGGGAACATCGCCCAGTTTTTGCAGGCACCCCAGGACCAGATGTACCACTGGACCATCAGCGGGGCGCTGCTGACCCTGCGGTATCTCTGCCTGCTGGTGACGCTGCTGCTGCCGGGGTTTTATATCGCCGTGGCCTCCTTCCACTTTGAGATGATCCCCACCAAGCTGGCCATGTCCATCATCGCCAGCAAGCAGAACGTCCCCTTTGCCACGCCCTTTGAGGTGCTGCTGCTCCTGCTGGCCTTTGAGATTTTGCAGGAGGCGGGGCTTCGCCTGCCCAAGACCATCGGTCAGACTGTCTCCATCATCGGCGGGCTGGTGGTGGGCCAGGCGGCGGTGGACGCGAAGATCCTCTCTCCGGCGGTGGTCATCGTAGTGGCGGCAGCGGGCATCGCCGGGTTCACCCTGCCCAACCAGGATTTAGCCAACGCCCTGCGCATTTGGCGTTTTCTGGTGGCGCTGGCGGCAAGCATGGCTGGACTGTTCGGCGTGGTGACAGCGCTGGCGGCGTTGGTCTGTCACCTGGCGGGGATGGAGAGCTTCGGTCTGGTCTACCTGACCCCCTTCGCCGCCGACGCGGGACAGCAGGTGGAGGGACACGCCGTGTTCCGCCAGCCCATCCCGGAGGTGAAGCTGCGGGAGCTGTCGCTGAGGCCGGAGAACCGGAGACGACAGAAATGAGGGACGCTTACTGTTTGCCCGGCACTTTTGCCCAGAAAAACGCAAGTTTTCCGCAGAGAATCACCCTTGGGAATTAATCGCCCCTCTTGCCTCCCCTGAAAGGGGAGGAGGGCCGCCGCCGCAGGCGGTGGCGGAGGGGT
>JAJPXR010000027.1 GCA_021205375.1 Clostridiales bacterium
TGCCGAAAGACAGCCTGCTGCGGGAGTTCATCGGCGGCGGGGTGTACGGAGCGCACTGACAATTAGCAATGTGCAATGTGCAATGACGGGGTGCCGGAGGTGGGTGCTTTCCTGCTGAACGTGGCCCCTCTGCCGTCAGGCAGCACTTCCGCTGCGCTCCCTGCGAAGCTCTGCGCTTCTCCCCTGCGCCGCCGCCGAAAGGCGGCGGCCCTTTGGCCTGCGTTTTTGCCTGTGCGGATGCAAAAAAATTTTGCTTCTGCCTCTTTACAAATCGAAAATCCGTGGTATAATAGGCTGTGGTTTTCGGGGGCCTGTAGCTCAGCTGGGAGAGCGTTCGGTTCGCATCCGAGAGGTCGAGAGTTCGAATCTCTTCAGGTCCACCATGTTCCGGGAAATTGTCAGAACGACTTTTTCCCGGAATTTTTTATTGCCCTTATGCTTTGTGAGGGAGTGGTCGTGCGGACAGGGGCCGCTTCGGAACCCAATACAATAAGATACGGCGCAGGCACAGGTAAACTGTGTCTGCGCCGTGGCTCTTTTCTTCAGCGGCTCTTTAAATTGACCGCTACGAAAGCGCGCCCCTCAGGAAGGCGCGAATCCGGTCTGTCTGCGCCTCCTGCACCGCTTCCGCCTCGTCTGCGGGAAGCTGAACGGCTGCCTCGTATTCAAAATAAAACAAATCCTCCTCCCGCTCCCCGTCCTCGTCATAGCCGTCAACAGAGCTCAACAGCCCGTTGTCCAGGTAGTGGTAGCGGTAAGTTCCGATTCCATTCAAGGTAAGGGTTCCGCCTTCCTCCTGGCTGCTATATATGGAGATTGTTTCAAGCTCGTTATCCTCATTGTAACTATATTCATAATAGGTGTAATAGTATGTGTCAATCTGACCATCAACGCCTCTTTCAAATTCTGAAGAAATAGTCAGTGGATTCCCTTCACTGTCATCTGTGTAGTTATAAGTCCAGTTGTCTGCATACCCGTTAGAATACATTGTGATTGAAGAAGTCAGTCTTCCAGTTTCATCATAGGTCATTCTATTAGAATAGTTGTCGTCTTCTTCCTCATACTCGTAGTATATTTCTTTAGACAGGAGTACCCCTGTTCCATTGTATGTGGCAACCCGTGTTTCTGTGTGGGGTTTACTGTCAGATTGAACTGTTGCAGTCGCGGTTCCAACGTTTCCATCATAGCTGTAAGCAAAGACGCCATAGGGCGTTGTTTCCTCGCCATCCGAATCAGAATTAAAATAGATTATCTCCTCCGATGCTAATTTGCCTGTAGCGTCATACTCAGATTTGGTTTCCGTTCCGGACGAGGTTTCACCATCATAGCTAACTTCGTAAATGTAATCTTGCTCAGCCAGGTTTCCCGACTCATTATAGGTGTAGTAATACGTCTCGGTATAATCGGAATAAGTAGTATACGCATAAACAGCTGATGTCGTATTGCCGGAGCTGTCATAGGTATAGGTCGCTGTGACCCCTTCTCCGTACATAAATGTGACAAGATTCACCAGCACAGTTTCGGAATCTGACGTATCTTCCGCCGTTTGCACCGCCGTGTCCGTTGTTCCGCCCCCACTGCTTTGCTGTTCTGCGGCGCTGGAACCGCCTCCGCATCCAGACAATGCCAGTGCGATTATCATCGCATACAAAAATAGAAAACGTTTCATCGTCCGTCCTCCAGTCCCGCTTTCCTCACGTCAGTTGCTTCTTCTGTTTAGTACTTAGAAGTACTCACAAACTCATTATACATACTTTCTGTGCTACTGTCAATAGTATTATTAAGTACTAATGGAGTGGAAATTATGTATTTTCAACGTTTGCGCGACCTCCGAGAGGACGCCGACCTGACCCAGCGGGAACTTGCCGAGCAGATGGGGATTCAGCAGACCGTGTATTCTCGATACGAGCGGGGGTTCCAGACAATTCCTCTGGAGCACCTGCTGTTTTTGGCGGATTACTACCACGTTTCCACAGATTATCTCCTTGGCCGCACCAACAACCCCAAAATCAACCGATAGAGATTGATAACCGCCCCTCCCTCCAGAATGTTGTCCTCCAACTGCTTAAACTTCTCATCGGTCTGCGGCGTGCGGATGGTCACTTTCTTCCCCTCAATGGTCAGCACCTCAGCCTTCGTAGCGGCGGGTGTCTGGGTCTTGGCGATCTCAAGCATAAAAGTTTCCTCCTTGCTAAAACTTCAACGGCAACGCGTTTTTCCTGCTGCTGCCGTTGTAGATGTGCCTGTGTCATTCTTTGCAGCGTCTCCTGCCGCTCTGTTACTCCTCATATCCGGGGTGTCGCTGCCCAGTGCCAGCTCCACCTCCAGACACCGGCTGATCTCCACCATATGCCTATCCGACAGATGTGCCATATAGCGGATAATATCCGACTTGTTGATGGTGTCCGGCTGCTCGGCCAGAACCTGCGAAGGGTACGGGATACCCCTCACATTTTTCAGCGTGTAATGGGTGGGCTGGTTGGGCTTCTTCTTCACCTTCGAGGTCAGCTTCACCACGCAGAGCGTGGGGCTGTGTCGGTTCCCGGTGTTGTTTTGCATGACCACCACAGGACGGATACCGCCCTGGATGGAGCCACGCCATTCGCCGCAGTCGGCGAGATACACGTCGCCGCGGCGATACACCCAATTTTCTCTCATAGCAGATACCTCAGAATTTCAGGGGCAGCGCATACTTTTTGCTGTTCCCGTTGTAAATGCGGTAAACCTGGTACAGGTACTTCTTGTATCCGGCCAGGCTGCTGCCGATGGCCCGCCCCTCCCGGTAGATGGTCAGAGGGTCCACCTTGCGGAGCTGCGTCACCATGCGTTTGGGGTTGTACTCTCCGTGATACAGCGCCACGAAGCGGCACATCCCTCTGACGTTCGCTGCCCGCAGGGAATCCGGCTCGCCGTTCCACGCCGCCAACAACAGACCCAGGGCCTCTTTGTACTTGTCCTCGCCGATGGTCTGGAACTCCTCGAACGCCGTCTTGATGCAGGCGATTCGCCTGTGACCTTGTTTCTGGTCGTAGTCCAACGTCAGGCCCAAACTCTCGTTGACACGAAGAAACCACATTTCCACTTCTTCACCGCCGAAGATGTTGGCGCGGATTTTCTCACCGGGGGTCAGTCGGGCGGATACGCCGGTCTGCTTGGCGAACAGCAGAGCCTCGTCGCTCTCCGTCATGCCGTAGTATACCTTGCACCGGATGGGCAGGGGGCGGCCTCCGTTCTTGGCGACGCGGGCATCGATGGTGTGCTGACCGTCAAACACATAGTAGCGTCCGTTGCGGCAGCTCACCTTCGGCTCGTTGGCGATGCGCTCATCGAAGTCGGAGACGATGGCGTCCACGCGATTGGGACGCAAACGGCGCTGATAGTCCTTCGGGATAATCAGTTGCTGCGAGTTCAGCAGCATGATCTCATACGGACATTCCACAGGTTTCATTTTCTTGCCTCCATAAAATCTTGTAAGTAGTGGATACCTTCTTTTGCGATTTGTCTGATACGGGTGCAAAAAGTCCTCTCTTTTGCAATTTCCGGGTTCAGTTCCAGGCATTTGTTCCAGCGAAAAATCAGAGTGTCAACGGCGTCCTGCATATCCAGAACCACGTCGTCCTCGGTGGTGATACCGTCAGAGTTCAACATACTGTTGTAAATCTCCATGATTTGCTTGCGGCTGACCTTCGTTACCGGGGCGAGTTCGTCCTCGTCGTCGAACGGTTCTGACGGGGCGGCTTCTTCCGGCTGTCTCTCCGTTTGCGTCCGTTTTATCTCTGACCGGGGTTTCCCTCGCCGCTGTACCTCCGGGTCTCGGAGATGGTTGGCGAGGCCCTCCCGTTCTTCGG